>JBQMYS010000001.1:0-87035 GCA_052173355.1 Eubacteriales bacterium
GTTTAAACGGAGAAATAGTTTCGTGTGATTCTATGCAGATTTATAAATTTATGAATATAGGTAGCGCCAAACCTACAATAGATGAACAAATGAAAGCAAAGCACTATTTGATAGATGCAGTAGATCCCCGGGATGAATTTTCTGTAGCAATGTATCAAACTCTTGCCAAAGAAGCTATATTTACAATAATCAAAAACGGTAAACTTCCTATTGTTGCGGGAGGAACAGGACTTTATGCAAATTCACTTATATATGATATGGATTTTTCGGTATCAAAAAAGGATGATCAATATAGAGAAAAACTTATGAAAATTGCAGAATCCGAAGGCAGTAAAGCATTACATGATATGTTGAGAAAACTGGATCCTGATGCGGCAACGAGAATACATGAGAACAATTTAAAAAAAGTAATCCGTTCACTCGAGATATTAAACAGTGGAGGTCAAACGAAAGAGTTTGAAAAATCATTTCAAAAGACGAAAGATTATGATGTTGATATTTTAGGTATTACGCGAAATCGACAGCAGCTTTACGATAGGATAAACAAAAGAGTTGATATTTTAATAGAAAAAGGATTGGTAGATGAAGTTAAAATGTTGCTTAATATGGGAATAATGGACTCTGATATTGCGATGAAAGCTATAGGATATAAGGAAATTTTACCATATATAAGAGGTGAGGTAAGCCTTGATTTTGCAGTTGATTTAATTAAAAAAAATTCCAGACATTACGCAAAACGGCAAATGACATGGTTTAAACGTTACAAAAACATTAAATGGTTTAATTTATCGGATTATGAAACGGAGGATATAGCGCTGGAGGATATGCTCAAATGGTATCAAAACTTAATAAGATAAAAAACAGAACGGGGAAACCGCAAAATATTTTTGAAAAGGAACAGGAAATTTTTGATAAGTGCAGCAAATTGGAAGAAAAATTACCGAGATTTATGAATGGCTATTTTATTTATCTGAGGAGCAGCGTGCTTCCTATGACAAGGCTTGCTTATTTATATGATATAACTTTTTTTTGTGATTATTTGATAGATTGCGCAATGTTTGATGTAAAGTCGGTAAGTGAACTTACAGCGGCAGATTTTGAAAAAATACGTGCAAAAGATATAAATATTTTTATAGATTATGCAAGAAGATATGAAAAAGATAAAAATGACGAAGTTTACATATATGAAAATCATAATCGTTCACTTGCAAGAAAAAAAACATCGCTTTCAATGCTTTTCAAGTATTTGTTTCGAGATGAAATTTTAAGCAAAAACATTACAGACGGACTTGATCCTATTAAAGTTGCAAAACCTTCGGAGACTGAAATAAAAGCACTTACGGATGATGAAGTAAGGACTATGCTGCAAGCAGTAGATACAGGTGAGGGTATGACTAAAAAGCAGCTTGAGTATTTTGAGAAAACCAAAAAACGTGACAAGGCTATATTGATGCTATTTTTGACATATGGACTTAGAATATCCGAACTGCAACAGTTAAATGTAGATTCTTTTAATTTTGACAGGCAGGAATTTAAAATTTATCGAAAGAGGGGTAAAGAGTCAGTAATGCCCATTAACATATCGTGTGATATAGCTATTCATGAGTATCTTGATATGGAAAGAAAAAATGATGATGAACTGTTAGATGAACATAAGAATGCTCTTTTTTTATCATTACAGGGTAAAAGAATGACTGAAAGGCAGATTCGAGAACTGGTGAAAAAATACACCGCTATTGCACTTAAAACTACTCAAAAGAACGGATATAGTCCGCATAAACTTCGGGCAACAGCGGCTACAAGTTTGATAGGTAGAGGAGAAGATATATTTGATGTGCAGTTGTTACTCGATCATGAGAATGTTACCACAACGCAGCTTTATGCAAAACATAAGGAAAATGTAAAGAAACGTTTGATTAACAATATGGAATGGGATTTAGAAAATTAGTAGAATTGAGGTCAAAAAAGGAGAGAATTTTGGAAAAAAATACATTCAATTTGCTGGCAAATGAATTTGGAATATCGGAAAAAACGCTCAAATTTGTTCAAGAAGCGGAAAATGAAGTCAGTGAAATTTTCGGAAAACTTGATGAAATAGCGCAGTACAATCAATATAAGGTGCTCGCCGCATTTCAAAAAAATAAGGTTAGTGATATTCATTTTGCTTGGAATACCGGATACGGTTATAATGATGTAGGTAGAGAAATCGTAGAAAAAGTTTATGCAGATATATTTAAAACGGAGGCGGCGCTTGTAAGACCTTTGATAGTAAGCGGAACTCATGCGCTTTCTTTGACGCTTTGCGGGGTTCTAAGGCCGGGCGATGAGCTTATTTATGTTACAGGAAGACCTTATGATACTTTAGAAGAAGTAATAGGTATTAGAGGTAAAGGTGCAGGTTCGCTTAAAGAATTCGGTATTTCTTATAAACAGGTGGAACTTTGTTCGGATGGTCAAATAGACCTAAACGCTGTTAAAAATGCCGTTACGGATAAAACAAAAATGATTTCGATTCAAAGGGCAACAGGTTATAGCGAAAGACCTGCTATTTCGCTTGAAAGTATCGAAAAATGTGCAAAAATGATAAAATCAATAAATCCGGATATAGTAATGATGGCGGACAACTGCTATGGAGAATTTTTAGACATAATCGAACCTACAGAAATTGGAATTGATGTAATGGCAGGTTCACTTATAAAAAATCCCGGTGGAGGACTTGCCTTATCCGGAGGTTATATAGTTGGAAGAACGGATTTAATAGAAAAAATTTCATATAGAATGACATCTCCGGGTATAGGTAATGAATGCGGACTTATGTTCGGACAAACCCGTTCGATTCTGCAAGGGCTTTTCATAGCACCTAAAACCGTAAATGCCGCACTTAAAGGAGCCGTACTTTGTGCTAAAGTTTTTGAGAAACTCGGTTATGAAGTTTTCCCAAGTTACGATGCGAAACGAAGCGATATAATAGAGGCGGTGAAGTTAAAAAGTGAAGAAGCGCTTTGTGCATTTGCGGAGGGAATTCAAAAAGCGGCCCCGATAGATGCGCACGTGGTGCCGCTACCTTGGGACATGCCGGGCTATGAGGATAAAGTTATAATGGCGGCAGGTGCATTTGTTCAAGGATCTTCAATAGAACTTTCAGCAGACGGTCCGCTCAGAGAACCATATACTATATATTTTCAAGGAGGTCTTACATATGAGCATTCAAAGTTTGGCGTAATAAAGGCACTTGATAATATGGTATGCAAAAAAATAGTTAATATTTAAATGAAAATAAAAAAAGAACAAATGTTTTAAAAAGTGCTTGACAAAGAACACACATTCTGATAACATATTTTTAACGAACAAATGTTTGCAAATATGAAAGCAGGATGGTGATTTAAAATGAAAAAGCTTTACTATTTATATAATACGTCAAATAAAGAATTAGTAAATTTAAGACTCAAAAGGGCGATATTGCTGGTAATGTTTCTAATAGTTGTCATCTTGCTTTTTGATGCAATTTCAGCATTTGGAACTGATAAATTTGATAAGTCGAATTGTAACTGTATATATATAGAAGTTCAAAACGGAGATACACTTTTAGACATTGCGCAGGAATATGCTCCTGCTAATACAGATGTTTACACATACGCGGATTTTTTAATGTCGATAAATGACCTGGATGATTCAAAACTATTTGCAGGTCAGAAAATTCTTATACGTCGCAGCGTATGGTAACGATTATAAGAATTAGGATAAGGGGCAAGAGGTGTTAGATAATTTTTTTCAAAATCAATCAGCAAACAGTAAAAAAATGTATATAAATTTGTTAGAAGCTACAGGATCTTTATCAAATTTATTTGCGGAAAGTCAAAATCCGTTTTTATATTATCGTGCAATGGAGAATATATTTTGCAAGTCATTTAATGCAATAAATTTCTCCAGGAGTGATATATCTGCGGATGCAGGTAAGAATGGGGTAGGAATAGGCTTAAAAACATTTTTACAAAATAACGGTAAAACATTTCAAAAAATTGCAGAATTTAATAAAGAATCATATTTATTTAGAAATTTAAAAAGTATAGAACTGATAAATAAAATTTCTGAAATGAGAAATGAAAGAATTAAATCTACAATGCGAATTTGCAATTTATCTGAAATGATGTATCACTTAGTAACAAGAAGCAATAGATATATGGCGATTTATGAGGAACATATGGATTTAGTTGATATTGATAAAATTAAATTGCAAGATGAAAATAAAAATTTAATCCATTTTAATGATGGTATAAATGATTATAGTTTTAGTTTATCTAAAAGCACTTTAATGAAAAGGTTTAATACGTCAGTAGATAAAAAAATCTTGGGTTTTGAGGTTAATATACTAGAAGATCCTTATGAATTCTTGTTATCTGCAAATAGTAACCAAATATTAAATCTTACAAAATCTGATGCTTTGGTAGAATCTGAAATTATCGATTATATAGTTTTGCCATTGTATAGTACAAGGACTAATAAAGTTCATGAGCATTCCGGGCTTAATCAGTGGAATGCCGATGGAAGAAAACGAAAGCCGAATGAGGCTTATATATCAATACCAAGTTGGATTCATAAAACAAAAGATAAGTTTTTTGTTTATAACACAAATGATTATAAAACAGCTCCATTTGATGTAAAATTGCCTAATGGTAAGATTTTAAGCATGAAAGTTGCTCAGCAGGGCGGAAAAGCATTGATGAGTAATCCTAATACTGACCTTGGAAAATGGATTTTGAGAGATATTCTTGAAATAAAAGAAGGTGTTTTGGTAACAAAAGAGCATCTCGATATAATCGGCATAGACAGTGTTCAATTATCAAAAATGAAAGATGGAACATATAGTCTTGATTTTTTAAAGTCAGGCAGTTTTGAAGATTTTGAAGAAAAATATAGAAATAATTGAGTACACATATGCAGGAGGAAACTATGAAAGTGGCGGGATTTTTCGCAGGTGTAGGTGGAATAGAATTAGGTTTTGAGCAGGCGGGATTTAAAGCGGTTTGGTCAAATGAAATAGATACTAATGCTGCCAAAACATTTATAGCGAATCATAAGACAGAATTAGTAGTTGATGATATTCATAACATAAATACAAATACTATACCCGAAATAGACGTAATTGTAGGAGGTTTTCCATGTCAAGCCTTTTCAATAGCAGGCTATCAAAAAGGATTTGAAGATAAGAGGGGAGAAGTATTTTTTCAGTTAGCAAGAATAGTAAAAGATAAATTGCCACGTATAATTTTTATAGAAAATGTAAAAAATTTACTCGGACATGATAATGGTAATACATTTAATGTTATTAAAGAAACATTGGAAAACTATGGATATAAATTAAAACCTTTGCTTTTAAATGCTAGTGAATACGGTAATATTCCACAAAATAGAGAAAGAATTTATATTATTGGATTTAAAAATCAAGGTGATTTGGAAAATTTTAATGATATTCAACCGATTAAATTAGAAAAGAAGATTTTTGATATTATAGATTATGATGCAAAAGTTGATGATAGATATTATTATACAAAAGATAATTGTGTTTTTTATGATATTTTAAAAAATGAAGTTAACAATTATGAAACATTGTATCAATGGAGAAGAACTTATGTAAGAGAAAATAAGTCAAATCTTTGCCCAACGCTAACGGCTAATATGGGTACTGGTGGTCACAATGTTCCGATTGCATTAACTAAATATGGAATTAGAAAATTGACACCTAAGGAATGTTTTTTATTTCAGGGTTATCCACAAAACTTTATTTTACCGGAAAATTTAGCACAAACACATTTGTATAAACAGGCAGGAAATTCAGTTGTAGTTCCGGTAATAAAAAGATTAGCCATAGAAATTATGAATGCTATTATGTTAACAGATAAAACAGTTAATTATAGAGCAGTCTGAATATCTAATTGAAAGGGACGTTTTATTAGATTCACAACTATTCCTAAAATATCAATTTTAGGAATAGTTGTGAATTGTTTTTACAATTTAATTTTAAAGTTGTAATTTTTTCTATTAAGTTTTGTACGTTGCTTTGTTATAAGAATCGGTTTTGTACTGAAATTGTTATATCGTTTGCAAACAAAAAACCCCCGGATTTATGTCGGGGGGTTTTGTATTGTGAAAATCAAATAATCAATCTATAATCTTTACAGTCATCAAATCATCAATCGGTTGACCGGAGTACGGATCATAGATGTCTTTTAGCTCCATAGTACCGTCAGGCTTGTATACAGCGATTTGTAACTTAATATTTATGGAATCTCCTGTATGAGCATCCATAGGTACAGGTGTATCTGTAAATTTGGTATATAGACCATATTTTTCAAAATCACTGTAGTTATTTATCGTGAAGTACTGTTTAATATCATTATCTACTTTTGACACAATCTCCATATCGAAAGGTTGATCAGCCCCTCCGACGAATGGTGTTACATTCCATCTGTCAGGTGGTACATCGGATAGCTTTTCTCCTCTTTTTATTTTAATAGCACCATTAGGTTTTCTAGATATATTGGTTTTTGTATAGCCTGCAAAAAATATTATATCAAAAGCATTTGTTGAATAAGTACCTTTCATATCACTTACTTTATATGAAGGTTCGCTCGGAGGCGGAGTATTTTTTATGAAAATATCTGTAGATGCCGAATTTGGTATCAATTTTGAATGTTTATGAAAAGCGGTTGGTGATTGTTCTAATTTAAGTTGATTTCCACTAATCTTGTTGTAGTCTTTATTTAAATCAAATTCTACGTTGTTTTTTCCTATTATCTTAAGTACATCAAAGCTGTTATTTGATATGAATGTAGGCATACCTTCCATAAAATAGTATTTGGAAAAAGCATTATTAGCATTTTTCTTTAGAGGTAATGTATAGTTTTGACCACTTTTGCCTATCATGATTTTTTCAGTTTCTATCAAGTTGTAGGTATCAACCCCTCTAACAACAGGTATCATCGTTGCGTATTCAAACCCGCTCGGATGAGTAAATACCAGTTCGAAGTACCTTTTTTGTGAATAATCGTCCAAATCTTTGTCGTGTTTTAAAGTGTTATTAGTAGTGTCATATGTAAAGCCATCACCTGAAATGCTTACATTTGCATTTGCAAGAGCAGGTATTGTGACAGTTCCATTTCCTGCAGCGGGTGTGCCCATAGTTATTGAAGGAAATCTTATTGCGGCAAGATTTTCAGACTTGCTTTTGTAATACACATTATTTTCAAACAAATCAGGATTTATAGATACAGATCTAAGAAACCCTTGTGGGATTGCATTTACATTAAAATTTCCTTGTATCGTTGTCGGTGTTCTTGGCGTAGCTCTTTCTATTGCATTGTCTATAGCACTTATATATCCTATAGCACTTTTTTGACGTTTTTTTATCTGCTCGGAATCTGTAGCACCGTTTATTACATCGTTATAAATATTTCTCGCGGTAGCTTTTTCGGAATCAGAAAGTCCGCTTGCATTTGCTCCATATAATACCGCTTTTTTTGCTAAATCTGTACTATTTTTCGACATTACAGCATCCCTTATAGGTTTATATGTATTGGTATCTGTAGAAGCACTTTCAGGCTTTAAAGATGCATTATCACCGAAATTTTCATGGTCGATGGAAGTTATAATACCTGATGAATTTACTGTTATTTTTACTTCCATAGGTCCTACACGAGTACCGGAAGGACGCGTCCAATCATATCTTTCATTTCCTCTGCCATGTCCGTACCAGTTATTTCCTTCCAAAAGAGTCGGTATAGCATTGGGTTCAGGGTCTTTTTTTAGTGCGTTATTCACAGCTTCAACAAGAGATTTGACGTCAGTATTTGTAGAATTTCTCAAAGATGAAGATATGCCGTTATTCTGCCTTATATCTTCAGTAGCGCGAGTTATATCATTTGCACTTGATAAAGTTGATGACGGTTCAGGAGTAATCTTTATTTTTCTAATTTTTCCATTTTTCACCTCTACTTCTACATTGCTCGAAACTCCCGCAATAGTTACAGGTGCTTTATATTTTCCGTTCGATACAAGTTCGTTATAATAGTTGATACTTGGTAAAGACGGTGGAGTTTGCGGTTCAGGTCTGCTCGATGGGTTTGATGATGTTGAGGTATTTTTTGCTACTATATTTTCTTTTTTATTAAAATCGTATGCACGATCAAAAGTGAAATTGTATCCGAGTACTTCTCCCATCCTTGATGTCATGGTTTTAGCAGAATCAGGTTTAATTGCAATGTCCTGTTTTTGACCTGCCATATATTTTCCGTAATACTTTTCTTCTTCTTTAAATCGTAAAAGTGTGTTCGGATATATCAAAGGTTCTTGAGTTTTCTTAGGTTCTAAACGATAATCGTTTACAAAATTTCCATATTTAATAAGTTTTGTACGTTGCTTTGTTATAAGAATCGGTTTCAAACTGCTGATAGCAGAATCGTTTGCATAGTATTCTTTGTTCGGCGCAAGCTGAACTACTCCTTCATATACTTCTATATAGTAATGGTCGGGCTTGTTAACTATTCCGAAACTTGTTCCTCTGACACCTGCTACCATGGTCTGTGTTTTTACTTCCAATTTTTCCTTATTTTGTAGTTTTTTGTCTGCTATTACTACCAAACTCCCCTTTTTCAGATCAAGTAACCTTTCGTAACCTTGAGTTACTTTATTTTTTGAGTTTTTGCTTACAACTACCTCTGAATTTCCTTCAACTATAACAAGTATCTTGTTTTCCAAAAATAATCTGACTTGCGCATCTTTGGTAGTTACAACCGTATCTCCTTCGGAAAGCTTCATGTTTTTAAAAGCTTTCACAGTTTTTTTTGTAGCATCATTTACTATGCTTGCATCTCCTCTGATTTCGGCTATCTTTGCCAAAGTACCTGCAGCATTTACATTATCGTTTGCAAATGCGCACGTACTAAACAAAGAAAACAGCATAGCAAACACAAGCAATACAGAAATCTTCTTCATGTCAAATTCCCCTCAAATTTACATAGATAGTATTTGATATTACATCATAGAAAGATACGATTGCAATATAAGTACAGCCGCTTGCTTATCTATGATTTCCTTTCTGCGTTTACGGCTTAAATCCGCTTCGATTAAGACTTTTTCAGCCATCGCCGTTGTATAGCGTTCATCGGCAAAGTCGATTTGCACATCCTGCATAGCAATGCTTCTAAGTTTATTTGATAGCATTTTTGCAAACTCAATAACCTTGAGTGTTTGCGGACTTTCAGTACCGTCAAGTTTAAGAGGTAAACCTATTACGACTTTTTCACAATCGTACTCTTTGATATAGTCTATTACTTTGCCTGCATCTTTTCGAATGCCGATACGCTGAATTGTTGTAATTCCATGCGCAGATATTAGTAAAGGATCGCTTACAGCAACACCTATGGTCTTGTCGCCGACATCAAGTCCCAATATGCGCATTATTTATCCAGGAAAGCACGTAAAAGTTCTTCAACCAAATCGTCTCTTTCTATTTCCTTTATTGTATTTCTGGCATTGTTGAATCCTGTAATATAAGAAGGATCGCCGGAAAGTATGTAACCTACCATCTGATCTATGGCATTGTACCCTTTTTCGTCAAGTGCATCGTAAACTTCTTTTAGTACGCTTTTAGTAGTTTTTTGTTCTAATTTTTCAGGATTGAACATTATAGTATTTTTGTCAAGCATAATATCACCTCGTTTCAATTAAGATCGTACACTGTTATTATACATTCATTATACAAAATTTGCTAAATTTTTCAAGGAAATACCGCAAAAATAATATCATTGTAATAATATTTTTTTTGCAGTTTCAAATGCATCATTGATCTTGGAGAAGTCTTTTGCTCCCGCTTGAGCCATATTAGCTTTTCCGCCACCGCTTCCATCACATGTTGCAGCGATTTCTTTTATCATCTTACCTGCATGATAGCCTTTGTCGAGCAAGTCGTCACAAATGCTCACAACAAAATTCAGTTTGCCGTTTAAAGTTGTAGCAAACACCATTACATAGCCGCTATTTTCGGATTTAATATCATCGCAAAGTTTCTTCAAATCATTTGTATCATAATCTTCAAATAACTTTGTTAAAAGTTTGACATCCCCTACGGTTTCGGCATTGCTTAAAAGTGAATCCGAAGCTTCTGCAAGACTTTTTTGTTTCAATTCCTCGATTTCATTTTTAATAAGTTTTAATTCTTCGAGCGTGGAATTCAATTTTGCTTCTATTGCGGTCGGGTTTGTTTTCAGTGTATTTGCAATATTTTTGAGCAGTGATTTTGCACTGTTGAGTTCCTCAAGTACAGCAGCTCCTGTGATAGCTTCAATACGTCTAACACCTGCGGCAACACCGGTTTCGCTCACGATCTTGAATGCACCTACAAGTCCGGAATTTTCAAGATGTGTACCTCCACAAAGTTCAACGCTGAAATCACCGATTGAAACAACGCGTACCGTATCGCCATATTTTTCACCGAACAGAGCCATTGCTCCTTTTTTTAAAGCTTCATCTTTCGACATATTTTCTATTGTTACTGGAGCGAAAAGCAAAATCTGCTCGTTTACCAGTTTTTCAATTTCATGTAATTGGTCTTCGCTAAGCGCTTCGTAATGCGAAAAATCAAAACGAAGTCCGTTTTCATTTACACTTGAACCTGCCTGCTGAATATGTTCACCAACAACAAGTTTTAAAGCTTTTTGCAATATGTGAGTTGCTGTATGATTTCTCGCTATACTGTGCCTTCTTAGTAAATCAACGGCAAGTTTTATATCTTCATTTGTCTTTAGAGTACCTGATTTGATTTTTACCTTGTGCAGAATTTTACCTTGTATCTTTTTTACTTCAAGCACATCTGCACTTGCATTATCGGTAAATAGTGTGCCTGTATCATAAATTTGCCCGCCACCTTCAGGATAAAAAACGGTTTTGTCAAGTATTATGCTTACAGTGCTTCCTACGCTTGCAATATCAATTTGCGAACCGTCATTAGCAATTATATTTGTAATAGTCGCCTCATCTTTAAGCTTTTCATAACCGTTAAATACGGTTTCGTTAATTTCCGCAAATGCAATGTTATCTTCATCCCATCCGGCTTCAAGGGATTTACGTGCAGCTCTTGCAGTTTCAATTTGTATATTCATGTGGTCTTGAAACCCTTTTACATCTGCACTGCACCCGTTTTCTGCAAGGATTTCTTCGGTTAACTCCAAAGGAAAACCGTAAGTATCGTACAGTTTAAACACTTTTTCACCCGGAAGTTCGGATTTTCCTTCGGCTTTTAATTCGTTTACATAACCTGTGATTATGTGATTCCCCTGATCTATTGTAGAACGGAATTTTTCTTCCTCCCTATCTATAATAGTTTTGATGTAGTCCGATTTTTCAGATAGTTCCGGATATGCTTTGCCGGATACTTCAATTACCCTTTCGGCAAGGTTTGAAAGGAATTTACCTTCGATATTCAGAAGTTTTCCATGTCGTGCAGCCCTTCTTAAAAGTCTTCTCAAGACGTAGCCACGACCTTCATTGCTCGGTAATATGCCGTCTGCTATCATAAATGTTACAGAACGTAAATGGTCTGTAATGATTCTTATTGAAACATCCTCTTTGTTTGCACCGTTTCCGTATTCAATTTTTGCCAGTTCGCATACACCTTCCAAAATGTATTTGATGGTATCTATATCAAATATGGAATTTACACCTTGCATTATGCAAGCTATTCTTTCAAGTCCCATTCCGGTATCAATATTAGGATGAGCAAGATTTGAATATGAACCATCTTCTTCTTTTGAAAATTGAGTAAATACGTGGTTCCAAAACTCTACGTATCTGTCACAGTCGCAACCCGGTTTGCAATCCTCGTGACCGCATGAAAATTTTTCGCCACGATCAAAATAAATCTCGGAACATGGACCGCAAGGACCGGTTCCAATTTCCCAAAAGTTATCATCTTTTCCAAGTCTTACAATTTTTTCTTTGGGAATTCCAATCATTTTATTCCAAATTTCGAATGCTTCATCATCATTTTCATAGATTGTAACCCAAAGTTTATCTTCAGGCATTTTAAGAACCTTTGTGATAAATTCCCAGCCCCAAGAAATAGTTTCCTTTTTAAAATAATCCCCAAATGAGAAATTTCCCAGCATTTCAAAGAATGTACCATGACGTGCAGTTAAACCTACATTTTCTATATCGCCTGTTCTGATGCATTTTTGACAAGTCGTCATGCGCTTTTTAGGTGGTGTTTCAAGTCCTGCAAAGTAAGGCTTTAGAGGTGCCATACCCGAGTTTATAAGTAAAAGACTTTTATCTTTTTCAGGCACCAAAGAAAAGCTGCCTTTTCTATAGTGATCCTTTTTTTCATAAAAGCTTAAAAACGCTTCTCTAATTTCATTTAATCCCATTTTTTCCATTTATTACAGACCTCCTATGATTTTACAATTCTTCATCGTCATTATCTTCGTTTTCAATTTGTTCAATTTGAAGTTTTACTTTTTCTATTCTTCTTTCTTTTACTGAAATTATTGTAAAGTGATAATTCTCAACATTTAGTTTCAAATTCAAATTTTCTCCGTCATTTGGAATCTCGCCCAAAATATCTATTATATAACCGCCTAAAGTTTCACTGTTTTCAGAAAGCAGTTCTATATCAAGTTCTTCACTTATGTCCTTTAAATTCATAAAGCCGTCAAGCATATATGTATTATCATCTATTTTAATTATCGAATCTTCATCTTCGTCATATTCATCATCAATATTTCCCATTACCTGCTCTATGATGTCTTCCATGGTAACGATTCCCGAAAAACCGCCATATTCGTCAATCAAAATAGCAATATGCTGTTTTGAATTTTGCAGTTCGAAAAACAAAGTATCAAGTTTTTTTGTTTCAGGCACAAAATAAGGTTTTCTAAGTATACTTTTTATGTCAACATTGTCAAAACCTTGATTTCTTGCTTTTATCAGATAGTCTTTGATATTCAAAATGCCTATTATGTTGTCGTTGTCATCTTCATATACCGGTATTCTCGAATATCGAAGTTCCATCAGTTCATCTATGTATTCATCAGCAGGAGCGTTAATATCTATGTAAAAAACATCGGTTCTCGGAGTCATTGCTTCATATGCCTGTTTATCGTCAAAGTCAAAAATACTGTTTATCATTTTTTTGCCTTCTTCCCGTAAGACACCGGTTTCCTGTCCCACTTCAAGCATCGTCTTGATTTCATCTTCTGAAAAACTGTCATCGTTTATTTTGTCGTTTTGCCTTGTTATAATAAGCAAACAGGTAACTACGAAATTTACAAAAATCACAACAGGTTTTAACAAAAATTCGAAAAAAATAACAAACTGAACCAAGTTTAAAGCGACTTTTTCGCTATGACGTCTTGCAATTTTTTTAGGTAAAAGTTCTCCAAGTGTTATAAATACAATAGAAACAACAAATACAACAGGAAGCAGTACCAAAGTTGAAGATGCTGAGATATTGTAGTATCTAAGTGCATTTTGTGCAATATCTAAAAACAGTAATGTTGCAACAGCACTTGCAAAAAATCCGGAAAATGTTACAATTATCTGTATGGTTGAAATATAATTATCCAAATTTTCCAGATAATTCAAAAGCTTTTCAGCTTTTTTGTTGTTATCGCCCGCAAGCAACTTCAGCTTGTTTTTGTTGGAAGAAATCAAAGCTATTTCAACACAAGCAAACAGTGCATTCACAAATAGACACAAAAATAAAAGGGATATGTGAGTTATAGATATGGGTATGTCCGAGGGCATAAAAAATTCTCCTTAAAAGTTAATAATCTATCGTTAAATTGTATCATATTATTTGCGTTTTCGCAAGATAAATCCTGTTTTTACAGGTTTTTGCATTTTCATTTTTATTATTTGTTGAGCATGCGGTGCGCTTTCGATTTCATTTCCGTCAATATCTTGCATGGAAGTTATTTTTTGTGTAAAAAAATCTGTATACGGCCCCATTATTTCTATTTCATCTCCGACAACCATTTTGTTTCTCTGTTCTATCACAGCAACTCCGCAAGAATCATCGTAGGATTTAACAATTCCTACAAACGAATATTCACGAGTATATGCTGAAGTTTGATAATTTTGATCTTCGTTGCTTGGTTTTTGGTAATAAAATCCTGTTGTGAATTCTCTATGACTTACTTTTTTAAGTTCATTCATCCATTCGTCTTTAAATGTGAAATATTCCCTTTTTTGATAATATTCATCTATTGCTTTTCTGTAAGCGGAAACTACCGTTGCTACGTAAAAAGCGCTTTTCATTCTACCTTCAATTTTTGCAGATGATATTCCTGCGTTTATAATATCAGGTATATGCTCAATCATACATAGATCTTTTGAGTTCATAATGTATGTTCCGCGTGAATCTTCACTGATTTCATAATATTCATCGGGACGTTTTTCTTCTATCAAATGATATTTCCAGCGACAAGGATGCGCGCATTCGCCTTTGTTTGCATCACGTCCTATCATAAAATTACTGAGCAAACATCTGCCGGAATACGAAATGCACATAGCACCATGAACAAATGCTTCAAGCTCAATATCCTGCGGCAAATTTTTTTTGATGTCGGCAATTTCGTTTAATGTCAGTTCTCGTGCGAGTACGATACGCTTAACTCCTTGTGATGCCCAAAATTTTGCAGTCTGTAAATTTGTCATATTAGCCTGTGTGCTAAGATGAATTTCCGCATTCGGAATTTCATCTTTTATCATCATCATTATACCGGGATCGGAAATTAAAAACGCATCAATCGGTATATCTTTTATATTTTTTAAGTAATCAAAAAACGGCTCTATATCTTCGTTATGAGCATATATATTTGTCGTTAAATATGCCTTTTTATTTTGAGAATGAGCATAATCAACACCTTTTTTTATGTCGTCAATACTTAGATTTGAAGAACCCGCACGCAAGCTGAACATTTCACCGCCGAAATACACCGCATCAGCACCGTAATCTAAAGCGGTTTTAAATTTTTCCAAATCCCCCGCAGGGGCTAAAAGTTCTATTTTTTTATTCATAAATCTCCTAAAGTTTACGTAATTTGGTTATTGTAAAATAATTGAGTGACTGCAAGTCCGTCACCTACCGAAAGAATACTTGTGTGCTGATTTTTTTGTTCAAAAAGGTAATTTACATATTCTCTTAAACGTCGAATATTGGTTTTATATCTATTGTTTTCATCAAATTCATCAGAAGCAACCATAGCCCGCATCAAAACATTATCAGATATGATTATAGCATTGGGGTTGCAGAGTTTGATTGAATGCTTAAAAAATTCGAGATATTTGCTTTTTGCCGCATCTATAAATACAAAATCAAAGCCACATTCTCCATCTTTTTCCATCTGCAAAATAACTTCCTCTGCTAAGCCATGATAGGAAACGATTCTATTTGAAATGCCCATTTCTTTAAAATTTAAATTGGCTTCTTTGTATCTTTCAGAAAGCGATTCAATTGTTACTATTTTGCAATCGGGCAAAAGCGTAGCGAAAAAGCTTGCAGAATAACCGTTTGCCGTTCCTATTTCAAGTATTTTTTTCGGATTTTTGAGTAGTAAAATGGAGCTCATGCAACTTTCGGTTTCCTTTAGTATTATCGGAATACGAGCCGTTTGTGAGCGTTTTCTCAAATCTGAAAGTTTATTACTTAAAGGTTTGTAGTAAGAATTTATATAGTCTGTAACCTTATCATTTGTAATATTCATTACTATTTTAAACTCTCCTTGTACTTTGCTTTATTTATCAAGAATTCTTCATAAGAATGCGAAAAATTGTGAGTACCGTCATTATTTGGGCTTAAAACATAATAAAAATAGTCAGTATCTTCAGGGTTAAGTGCTGCATTGATAGCATCTATTCCGGGTGAGCATATCGGTCCCGGAGGCAAGCCCTTGTTTGTATAGGTATTATATGGCGATTTCACTTTTAGATCTTCGTAAGTTAATCTTTGTTTATGATTTGGCAGTGCATACTGTATAGATGCATCTATTCCCAGCGGCTGTCCTATTTTCAGCCTGTTGTATATGACACTTGCTACCTTGCCGCCTTCTATATCAGCGGTAGTTTCACGTTCTATTAACGAGGCAACTGTCACTACCGCAAGCACGCTCAAATCCATATCAGCGGCTTTTTGATAGTGGCTTTCCGTAAACATCAAATCGAACTGCGAAAGCATCTTATCTATACATTCGTGAGCAGTAGCATTTTTGTATACAAAATATGTTTCCGGATACAAAAATCCTTCGAGCCTATTTATTCCCTCCGGTAAATCTTTGATAAATTTATAATTAAATTCACCTGTTGCTATTTCTTCCCAAAATTCATCTTGACTACATATACCTATCGCTTCAAATCGTTGCGCAATTTTTGAAAGAGTCCATCCGCCGGGTATTGTCAATTTTATTACATCGCTTTTACCGCTTGCTATAATCTTCATAATTTGTTCAGGAGTCATTGAAGCCGATAAACTATATACCCCTGCCATATATTGGTTATCATATTTTTTAATTTTTGACAATAATTTAAATGCGTTTACATTTTTAATCAAATTCTTTTCTTTTAAAATCAAAGCAATGGAATTTGTAGACGAACCCTTTGGAATATCAACTGTTACAGATGTTGTATCATAAGATGCTGGCTTAAACGCGGATAAAAAATTGAGTGAAATTACAGCTATCAACAAAGCTGCAATTAACAGAACTGCAAGTACAATTTTTTTCATATTTTCTCCTATTTCAAAAGGGACGTATAAACGCCCCTCTAAATTATTTAATTATTTTGCCCTTCCCAAGTATTCACCTGTTCTGGTATCAATTTGGATTACTTCACCTTCTTCGATGAAGATTGGAACTTGAATGGTTGCGCCTGTTTCTACAACTGCAGCTTTTGTAACGTTTGTAGCTGTATCGCCTTTAACACCCGGCTCAGTTTCAATAACTTTCAAATTTACAAAATTTGGAGCTTCCACCATGAAAGCTGAATTATTATAAAATTTTATAGTAGCTTCATCGTTTTCTCTTAGATATTTCATAGCTTCTTCAACCTGATCCGCCATTAGCGGAACTTGCTCGAAAGTTTCCTGATCCATGAAGTAATATAATTCGCCATCGTTGTAAAGATACTGCATCTGCTTAGTTTCGATGTGTGCTTTAGGAAATTTATCGTTAGGGTTGAAAGCTTCTTCTCTGGTAGCACCGGTAAGGATATTTCTATACTTAGTCCTTACAAATGCCGCGCCCTTACCCGGTTTAACGTGCTGGAAATCCAATATAACGTGTGGTTCTCCGTTTATCTCAAAAGTCATTCCTTTTCTAAAATCGCTTGCATATAACATTATCATTACTCCTTATATAAGATTTTATTTATTTTTTCTCAAATCACTAAGACAGTATAACAAATTTTAACCGTTCTTTCAAGTAATATCTAAAAATATTGGCAATATTACAGGACTTCGTTTAGTTTGTTTGTATATAAAACTTCTAAGTGCATCTCTGACTCCGGATTTCAAAAGCGCCCAATCCAAAATATCTTTGGATAAACACGAATTGATAGCATCGCGTGCTATTTTTTTAGCCTCACCTATCAAATCTTCGTTTTCACGCACATAAACAAAACCTCGTGTTACAATATCCGGGCCGCTGTAAATATCTTTTGATATTCTGTCTACGGCTGCAACAACTATTATAAGACCTGATTCGGAAAGCAATTTTCTATCTCTTAAAACAATATTTCCTACATCACCTACACCAAGTCCGTCTACGTAAACTGCTGTTGCCGGCACTACTTCTTTTTGAAGCACAGCCTTTTTTGATGTAATATTCAAACTATCTCCATTTTCCAATATAAAAATATTTTCAGGATTAGTACCAAGACTTTGTGCGAGTTTGGAATGCGCTTCCAAATGTCTGTATTCCCCATGAACGGGCATGAAAATTTCGGGCTTAATCAAACTGTGCATCAGTTTCAATTCTTCCCTGCAAGCATGACCTGAAACGTGTATATCTGCTATATCGGAGTAAATAACTTCCGATCCCAATTCAAACAGCTTGTTTACTATATTGGAAACGGTTTTTTCATTGCCCGGTACAGGACTTGAAGAAAGTATTACCATATCGCCTTTTTTGATTGAGATTGCTTTGTGTTCTTTTGATGCCATCCTTGAAAGCGCAGACATCGGTTCGCCTTGACTTCCAGTAGTAATTATTACCAGTTCTTTGTCGGGAATATTTTTAGTTTTATTTATATCTACAAGTACATTGGCAGGAACTTTTAAATATCCGAGTTCCATAGCAAGGTTCATTACATTTATCATACTTCTGCCTGAAATTGCGACTTTTCTGCCGAATAGTACGGCATTGTCGATTATGCGCTGTACTCTGTGCACATTAGAAGAAAATGTTGCAATGATTATCCTTGCTTCAGAATTTCTAAAAATGTTTTCTATTGTATTTCCGACTGTCTGTTCAGACATGGAATATCCGGATTTTGTAGCATTTGTACTGTCGCAAAGCATGAGTCGAATACCTTGAGTGCCAAGCTCTGCAAGTCGTGCAAAATCCATAGGTTCACCTTGTATAGGAGTATAGTCGATTTTGAAATCACCTGTGTGGAATATTTTCCCAATAGGTGTGTCTATACATATGCAAATAGCATCGGCAACAGAATGCGTACTTCTAATAGCTTCGCATTTAAATATTCCGATTTTAGCTACGTCTCCCGGAGATATTATGTTCAATTTTGCCTGAATGTTGTGTTCTCTTAGTTTATTTTCAACAAGCCCAAGTGTTAGACGCGTACCGTAAATCGGCACATTAACCTGTTTGAGCAGATAAGGAATACCGCCTATATGGTCCTCATGTCCATGAGTCAGTATCATTCCTTTTATTTTATCTTGATTTTGAACGAGGTAACTGAAATCCGGTATTACTATATCTATACCGTAAAGTTCATCGTCCGGAAACGAAAGCCCGCAGTCAATAATCATTATATTGTCTTTATACTCAAGCAAAGTCATATTTTTGCCGATTTCGTTAAGACCGCCTATTGGAATGACCTTGAGTGGAGCTCCGTTACTGTATCGTTTATTGTATTTCATATTTTTTTCCTTATTTAACCACTATATTTACCAGTTTTTTAGGAACTACTATGAGCTTCACAATTTCTTTGCCTGCAAGTAAAGCAGCTACATTCGGATTATCCATCACGATTTTTTCCAGCTCAGTTTTTCCTAAATTTGCATCCACATTCATCTTTTCTTTAATTTTTCCGTTTAACTGGATTACGATTTCGACTGTATCTTGTTTTAATGCATCTTCGTCAAATGATGGCCACGCAGTCTTATAAACTGAAGTAGTATGACCAAGTTCCTCCCAAAGTTCTTCACATATGTGAGGTGCAAACGGTGAAAGTATCAAAATAAGCTTTGTTAGAGCCGATTTGAGCAGAGGCAGATTAGGATTTTCTATCTCCTTATGTTTATACATTTCATTTACAAGTTCCATTATCGAACTTATTGCAGTGTTGAAATTGAAACGCGTACTTATATCCTCTCCAACTTTTTTTACTGCATGATTAAGAGAAAAAGCAAGGTTTTTATCGTATTTAGTTTCAATTTCAATATTATCGCTTACATTTTTTGTAATGCCGGACAATTCAAATACCAGTCTATATACTCTGTTTAGGAATCTGAAGCTTCCCTCTACACCTTCATCCGACCAGTCAAGTTCTCGTTCAGGAGGTGCTGCAAACAATATAAACAGCCTTGCGGTATCTGCACCGTATTTTTGTATAATTGTTTCAGGACTTACAACATTACCCAAAGACTTGCTCATCTTAGCGCCGTCTTTTATTACCATACCTTGAGTCAGCAGATTTTTAAACGGTTCTTCACAAGTTGTATATCCAAGATCATATAAAGCCATCTGGAAGAAACGTGCATACATCAAATGGAGTATAGCGTGCTCAACCCCGCCTATATACTGATCTACATTCATCCAATAATCCTGTTTTTCTTTATTAAATGCTTCGTTTTCATTTCTTGCGTCAGTATAGCGTAAAAAGTACCACGAAGAATCAAGGAATGTATCCATAGTATCGATTTCACGTTTTGCAGATGCTCCACAAACAGGGCAAGTCGTATCGACAAAAGTTTTACTAGTTGTCAAAGGTGATTCGCCTTTTCCTGTAAATTCAACATCTGTAGGCAATAAGACAGGTAGATTTTCTTCCTTTTCAGGTACCCATCCGCATTTTTCACAGTAAATCATCGGAATCGGAGTTCCCCAATATCGCTGCCTTGAAATCAGCCAGTCCCTCAATCTGTAATTGATTGATTTTTTACCAATTCCTTTTTCAGTTATCATGTCAATTATTTTTTCGATAGCTTTTTTGTTTTCCATTCCGTTAAATTCGCCGGAATTTATCATAGTACCTTCCGCTTCGAAAGCTTGCGTCAAATTGCAAAGATCAATATCTTCTTTCGGAGAAACTACAGGTATAATCTCACAGTTAAATTTTTTTGCAAATTCAAAATCTCGCTGATCGTGCGCAGGTACTGCCATGATAGCCCCTGTTCCGTAATCTTTCAAAACATAGTCCGATATGAAAATAGGTACTTTCTTAGCTGTCAGAGGATTGATTGCGTATTTGCCGATAAACACACCTGTTTTTTCGTTTGACGAAGTTCGTTCAATATCGCTTTTATGGGAAACTTCTTCAATATATTTAAGTGCTTCCGCCTCGTTTTCAGTGCCTGCTGCAAGTTCAGCAACATACGGATGTTCAGGTGCTAATACCATATAAGTTACACCGTAAAGAGTATCCGGACGTGTAGTAAAAATTGTTAATTTTTTATCACTTTCATCTATGGAAAAATCAACCTCTGCTCCGATACTTTTCCCAATCCAGTTTTTTTGCATAGTTTTAACTTTTGACGGCCATCCGTCAAGTTCATCAAGATTATCTAAAAGTCTGTCTGCATAATCTGTAATTTTAAAATACCACTGCGATAGATTTTTTTTACCAACCTTTGTTTTGCAACGTTCACAGCCACCATCAACAACCTGCTCATTTGCAAGTACGGTCTGACAGTCAGGGCACCAATTTACAGGATTTTCTTTTTTGTATGCGAGTCCTTTTTTATAAAATTGAATAAAAATCCATTGCATCCATTTATAGTAATCCGGCATACAAGTAGAAACGCTTCGGTCCCAATCGTAAGCAAATCCAAGCTCCTTAAGCTGGCTTGTCATTTCTCTCATATTGTCGATAGTCCAAGAAGCAGGATGAACCTTGTTCTTAATTGCGGCATTTTCAGCCGGAAGTCCAAAAGAATCATATCCCATAGGATGAAGTACATTTTTGCCTGTCATAGCGTGGTATCGTGCGATTACATCACCTATAGAATAATTGCGCACATGACCCATATGTAATTTACCTGACGGATATGGGAACATTTCAAGTACATAATACTTCTCCTTACCCGGTTCTTCCTTAGTTTCAAAAGTATTATTTTGAGCCCAATATTTTTGCCATTTTTTTTCTATTTCATTAAAATTGTATCTTTCGTTCATTTTTATTTTTGTGAATTTATACTTAAAAATTCACATTCCTCCCAAAGTTCTTCTATTTTATATTGCTCTCTTGTATCGTATGTAAAAATATTCACAACTACATCTGCATAGTCCATGAGTATCCATGTTGAATTTGCTTTTCCCTCAACATTTTTAGGGAAAACTTCCATTTTTTCCAAACGTTCTTCAACTTCATCTGCGAGTGCTTTTAATTGTCTTTGTGAAGATGCGGAAGCAAGCACCATATAGTCTGCAAACCCGGATTTTTCTCTTATGTCTATACAGTTGACATCTATAGCTTTTTTGTTTTCAAGTGTATCTGCTATCAGCAATGCAAGTTCTTTGTTTTCCATTGTTTACCTCTTTTCTATCTTTGCATAAAATCAAGCGCTTTTATAGTATCGGAATCTATCGGTTTTTTGAGCCTTTCAAGCATCTTTATACTGCCTGACAAAGTCAAAATAACAGCCCTGTCAAGGTCAATTTCACTCATTTTACGTATATAATCCACTTCTTCATATGTTCTGTTGGGTTCTATCGCATCGGCAAGATAGATAATTTTTTCCAGTCGCGACATATTTGCTCTACCTGTTGTATGAAATGAAATTGCATTTAATATATCCTGATCGTCTATTTTTAAATCTTCTTTGGCAAAAGCTGCGGCAATTTTGCTGTGAGAAAGATCTATATTGTCTATGTATTTATCATCCAAATTATATTTTTTTACATATTCATTTGCGGTATTTTTGTCAAAACACTTGAATAAATCGTGGCACAGTGCTGCGATTTCAGCTTTTTTCGGATCTTCTCCATATAGTTTTGAAAGATGAACTGCAGTATCTCTTACGGCATACACATGACGAATTCGTTTTTCAGTCAAATGTGCTTTCATAAATTCGTCAATTTTTTCATTTATACAAATGTTTTTCATCTATGTAATTTGCTACCTCTTTAGACAGCAAGCCGTCAAGTGACTTGCTATTTTTTATATTTTCCTTAATTTTTGTGGAAGAAATTTCAAGTTCTTTATTATTTAAAAAAACTATATCGGTTTTATATTTTTCATGTATTCTTTTTTTTGTAATTTCAAGTTTTTCAATGCTTGTACCGGGTCTGATTCCAACGGCAAGATTGCAAGTTGAAAGAATTTCATCAGACTTGTGCCATTTTTCTATTTGCAAAAAAGAATCTGCACCTAAAATTAAGTAATACAAAGTATCATCTTTATAAAGCGTTCGAAAACTGTAAAGTGTATCAATGGTATACGAAATACCTTCTCTATCGATTTCAAGCATAGAAATTGAAAAATCAGGCTCATTTTGAATGACGAGTTTGAGCATATTAACTCTATCTTCACAACTTGCCGGAGTTTTATCAAGTTTAAACGGTTGCTTTTTTGTTGGAATAAATATTATCTCGCAAAGCGAAAGCTCCGCTTTCGCTTTGCGCGCAAGTGCAATATGTCCAAAATGTATCGGATCGAAACTTCCTCCATAAAGTCCGATACATTTTGTTTCATTCGTATTTTTCAGCATGACTTTTCAGGTTTTATTTAAAACAAATTCCAAGTTCTTCCATCTGCTCCGAAGAAACAGTAGACGGAGCACTGCTAACTAAACATTGCGCATTTTGATTTTTCGGAAATGCCATGACTTCTCTTATGCTTTCCTCACCAAGCAAAAGCATTACAAGACGATCAAGACCGTAGGCAAGCCCACCATGTGGCGGAGTTCCATATTTAAAAGCATTAAGCAGAAATCCGAATTTGATTTCCTGTTCTTCTTTTGATATTCCGAGCACCTCAAACATCTTGCTTTGAAGATTTCTATCATGAATTCTGATACTTCCTCCACCGAGTTCAACGCCGTTTAATACTATGTCATACGCTCGCGCTTTCACTTCTTTCGGCTTTTCAACAAGTTTATCTATATCTTCCAAACGCGGAGATGTAAACGGATGGTGCATAGCTGAATAAGAATTTGTTTCTTCATCATATTCGAATAACGGAAAATCTGTAACCCATAGGAAATTAAACTGCCTATTATCCAAAAGTCCCATCAAACCTGCTATATGACGGCGCAAAAATCCTAAAGTATCAAATACAATTTTTGATTTATCCGCAGCAATCAGTATTAAATCCTTAGGTTTTGCATCGAATACATTTGCTATTTCAGCAAGCTTTTCCTGTGTAAAGAACTTGTTTACGGATGAATTTATTTCACCGTCTTGCAATCGAATCCATACAAGCCCTTTTGCACCGTAAACTTTGCAAGCTTCAGTTAATTTATCTATATCTTTTCTGCTGAATTTTTCAGAGCCGCCATTTATATTTATACCACGAACATCTCCTCCGCTCGCAAGAGCATCGCTGAAAACCTTAAATTCGGTATCTTTAACCACTTCGTTCAGAGATTTCAGCTCAAAACCGAAGCGAGTATCAGGTTTATCACTTCCATATCTTTGCATAGCTTCATCATAGGTAAGCCTTGAAAACGGTGTAGAAACCTCTACATTCAACAGTTCTTTCATTATTCGTTTAAGAAATCCCTCTTGAACTGCCATTACATCTTCTTCATCTACAAAAGACATCTCAAGATCTATTTGTGTGAATTCCGGTTGTCTGTCAGCTCTTAAATCTTCATCACGAAAACAACGTGCAATCTGCATATATCTGTCACAACCGCTTGCCATCAAAAGCTGTTTGTATAGCTGTGGAGATTGTGGGAGTCCGTAAAATTCCCCCGGATTTACCCTACTGGGTACTAAATAGTCACGAGCACCCTCGGGAGTAGCTTTCACAAGCATAGGTGTTTCGATCTCTGTAAATCCATTTTCATCGTAGTAATCGCGTGCAAGTTTGCAAATTTTATGTCTAAATATTAAATTTCGTTGCATTTTGGATTTTCTTAAATCCAAGTATCTGTATTTAAGTCTAAGGGTTTCGTCAACATTATCGTCATCTTTTATATATATAGGTGGAGTTTCCGCAGACGAATAAATAACCATATCGGAAACAAAGACTTCAATATCTCCTGTTTTAAGTTCAGAATTTTTTGAACTTCTTTCCTTAACAGTGCCTTTTATTCCTATTACATATTCACTTCTGATAGTATTTACTTTCTCAGAAAGCTCTTCAGAAATGTTTTCATCAAATACAATTTGCACTATTCCCGTTTTGTCACGCAAATCGCAAAACACTAAACCTCCAAGATTTCTACGTTTTTGAACCCACCCGTTTAATACGACTTTTTTATCCACATCGTTAATCGAAAGTTCACCACACAAGTTAGTTCTTTTGAAAATTGTATCCATCAAATCCCCCTATTTTTTCAGTTCTTCTATAATATCGCAAGCTTTGATGCTTGTTTGCTCTGAATTTGTCATATTTTTAAGAGTCAGTACGTCGCTATTAACTTCATTTTCGCCGACTACCAAAACATACTTTGCACCGATTCTGTCAGCGTATTTGAACTGTCCTTTGAAATTGCGAGAAAGCAAATCAATCTGTGCCTTAATGCCGTTTTTTCGTAAATTTTGCACAAGTTTCAAACCATATGATTTGCAGATGTTACTATTATCTAAAATAGCAACCAGAACATCCGTTTTTTCAATGTCCTCAATTTCATTTCCCTCTGCTACAATAGTAAGGAGTAACCTTTCAACACCGATTGCAAATCCTACACCCGGAATGCTGTCACCTCCGAGTTGTTCAATTAAATTGTTATAACGTCCGCCGCCGCAAACCGTACTCTGCGCACCAAGCTGACCCGAAACAAATTCAAATGCCGTTTTTGTGTAATAATCAAGTCCGCGAACTATTGTAGGGTCGACAATGTAAGCAACTCCTAAAATATCCAAATTTTGCTTTAAATCCTCAAAATCTTTTTTACATTCATCACACAAATGGTTAATCATTAAAGGAGCATCTTTAGATATTTGTTTGCATTCTTCATTTTTACAGTCGATAATGCGCATAGGATTGCGATCAAATCTGTTTTGGCAAGTTTCGCACAGATTGTTGAAATATGGCTTAAAATAAGTTTGTAAAGCTTTTCGGTAAGAAGCTCGACAAGTAGGACATCCTATACTGTTAATTCTAAGTTCAAGACTTTTGATACCGAGTCCTTTTAAAAAATCTTCTGCAAGGGCTATTACTTCGGCATCAGCTAACATATCGTAACTGCCGAATACTTCGATTCCGAGTTGATGAAATTCACGAAGACGCCCGGATTGGGGTCTTTCGTATCTGAAGCATGGTATATTGTAATAAAACTTCGTAGGTTGAACGTTTGCAAATATATTGTGTTCCAGGAATGCGCGACAAACACCCGAAGTTCCCTCGGGTTTGAGCGTAATGCTTCTGTTTCCCATATCAGAAAAAGTATACATTTGCTTTTCAACTATATCCGTAGTATCACCGACACCGCGAGCAAACAGTTCAGTATGCTCAAATACAGGGGTTCTTACTTCTTTGTATCCGTATCTGATACAGACATCACGAAAAGCATCTTCGACAAAGTGCCACTTATGAATATCGGCAGGTAAAATATCTTTTGTACCCTTAGGCGCTTTAGTTAACATAACGATCCTCCTGTAAACAAGTTTTCTTCTTTTCTATCTATCATATCACCAATTCTTGAAATATAAATCTCGTAATTTGAAACGTTAGGCACTCTAAGCAGTCTGTTTTCTTTTGGAAAATAAGCCTTTGAGATTCCTCCCGCACCAAGAGCGACTATGGTTTGATGTTCGTCCATTATCCGTATGTTGTAAACACTTTCCTTCCCGGGTTTTGCATATCCGGTATTTTCGAGTGCTCCTGCCATATA
This sequence comes from Eubacteriales bacterium, assembly GCA_052173355.1. Classification (GTDB taxonomy): domain Bacteria; phylum Bacillota; class Clostridia; order Peptostreptococcales; family Anaerovoracaceae; genus JABZIP01. The sequence continues at coordinate 26,453 of JBQMYS010000001.1, forward strand.
TTTTTGTCTATAAAGGTAATATGGTTCATAACCCATATGTTTTAACACTAAGGAAGCTAAATCCACCATTTGATTTGCAATATCTTCCTGCTTTATGTGATAGCTATTATCCAAATCAATCAATTTTGAACCCTTTTTTACTGCCAAAGTGTGAACGGTTATATCGTCAGCTCCAAGTTCAATCAGTTTATTTAATGTATTTTCAAAATCAGACAGTTCTTCACCGGGCAGCCCCGCAATTACATCGGCATTTATAGAAAATCCGCCTATCTCATGAGCCATATCAAATGCATCTAAAACTTGTCTGCTCGTATGATTTCTTCCTATTAAAGCTAAAGTTTCATCTTTCATTGATTGTGGGTTTATGCTGATTCTTTTTACATTATGCGCTTTTAAAATTTTAAGCTTTTCAAGCGTAATCGTATCTGCTCTGCCGGCTTCAACTGTAAATTCTTTCAATTTTGATAAATCATATGAATTTTCGATTTTTATTAGCAGTTCTTCGAGTTCATTTTCTGAAAGCGTTGTCGGCGTTCCTCCGCCTATGTAAATACTTTCAGGATAAATTGAAAATTGCTGCATCTTGTTTTTTGTATATTCAATTTCTTGAAACAGTGCTTTCATGTAAGCTTTTACATTGTCACGCTTTAATTCATTTGATGTAAAAGAACAGTAAAGACAACGCGTAGGACAAAACGGAATCCCTATATAAAGACCTACACTGTTATGACTTGCAGGCGATAAAATGCGACGTTGTAATCTTGCTATATCCAAAGCTAAACTAAGTTTTTGCTCCGAAAAAAGATATATACCGGAAAGCTCGTCAAAAACCGCTTCTTCGTTTTCGTTATATTTATCAAAAAGTTCGCAAACCAGCTTGATTGGTCGCACTCCTGTGTGAATTCCCCATTTGGGTGTTTTTCCGGTTATCTTTGAAAGCTTTTTATAAAGTTCCTGTTTAATTTGATTTTTACTTAAACCGCTCGCAGTTATAATTACTGAACCATCATTACAATCGGCATTTTTTTGATTTTCGATTTCATTATATTCGCAATCGGTATAAAGTTCGTATTCGCCTTCTTGCAAAAAAATCTTTGTAAGTTCGTTAAAATCATACTTATTTTCAATATTTTGCAATATTATTTTATACAAAAGGATTGCTCCTTTTTTCTATTCCGATAGTTGTAGTGCCCATATGTCCCGGATAAACTTGTGTATTGTCCGGAAGTACGAAAAGTTTTTCATGAATTGATTTTTTTATCTGCGGATATGAACCGCCCGGAAAATCCGTTCTTCCTATTGAAAGCTGAAATAATGTGTCACCGCTAAAAAGTATGTCCCCGACAAGTATACACATTCCCCCAGGGGTATGACCCGGTGTATGGATGAATTTAAGTTCCATATCGCCTATTTTTAAGGTATCGCAGTCATTGACCCAAATATCCGCAACAAGCGATAAACTTTTACCGCAACATTCCAAAGAGGCATTCATCAGCGGGTCTGCGAGCAATTCGCTTTCATATGTGCATGCAATCAATTTGACGTTTTTAAATTCATTTTGAATAAACGAAATACCGCCTATATGATCACCATGGCCATGCGTAAGGATTATGTACTGTATATCACAACCATCTTTTTCAATCATATTCAAAAGTCCTGCGTTGTAGCCGCCCGGATCAACTACAAAACCTATATTATTTTTTTCGTCACGTACATAGTACGTATTCACGCCGAGCATCCCTGTTTGAACGCATTTAATTTCCATATATTACACCTAAATTAAAACAGTTTTTTGCTATCAAGCAATATGGTTACAGGTCCGTCATTTACAAGACTCACTTCCATATCCGCCTGAAATATACCTTCTGCTACTTTAATTCCTTCTTTTCTTAGTTCTTCGTTAAATTTTAGATAAGTTTCTTTTGCTTTTTCCGGTTTTTCAGCTCCGGTAAAGCTTGGTCTTTTTCCTTTTCTTACATCTCCAAGCAATGTAAATTGTGAAATCGAAAGAATTTCGCCACCGACATCTTTTATCGAGAGGTTCATCTTATCATCTGAATCTTCAAAAATTCGAAGTCCGGCAACTTTACCCGCTATGTAAGTCATATCGCTTATGGTATCTCCCGCTTCAACTCCTAAAAATACCAAAAATCCTTTTTCAATTTTTCCAACAACTTTATTATCTACACTGACACTGGCATTCTTTACCTTTTGTATTACGGCGCGCATCAAGCCCTCCTATACTATTGCTCTATAAACATCTGCAACACTTGGAATATTTCTAAGCGCTCTTAGCAATTTTTCCATATGTTTGGTGTCGGAAATAGAAAGCGACATTGTAATATTTATTATCTGGTCCTTACCGCTCTTTGCATTTACTCCCGCAATGTGAATATCAAGATCTTCGCACGCTCTTGATATATCCGAAAACAAACCTTTTCTGTCTTCTGCAAGTATGCAAATATCCACATTGTACGAACCTGCTTCAGCGGTATCCCATTCAACTTCAATCAAACGGTCTTTTTCGTTTTCAGGAATTGACAGCATATTTACACAGTCTTTTCTATGTACGGATATTCCCCTACCTTTTGTAATGAAGCCGACTATTTCATCACCGGGTACAGGATTGCAACAGCGAGAAAATCGAATAAGCAAATTATCCGAACCTTTGACTTTGACTCCTGCTGCCGATTTTTCGGAAGATTTTTTCTTTTTCTTTACCTTGGAATCAAGTATATCCAAATTCTTTAAGTTGGATTCGGAATTTTTAAGTTCCTCTTGTTTTTCTTCGTGATAATGCTCGATTAAAGCTATGGCTATCTTTCCTAAAAAAGTTCCGCCGAAACTTAATTGCGCATACAATTCTTCAAGCGTTGCAAATCCTTGCTGTTTAGCTATTTTACTCAGATAAGGAGGTTTTATTACACTTGCAGTTTCGTAACCTTTGCGCTTTATATATTTTTCCAAAAGTTCTTTGCCTTTTTCGGCATTTCCTGTCTTGTTTTCCTTTTTTAAGAAACTTCGGATTTTGTTACGAGCATGGCTGCTTTTTACTATTTTTAACCAGTCCGTACTTGGACCTTTGGAATTCGAAGATGTAACGATTTCGACTAAATTGCCGTTTTGCAACACATGGTCAATCGGTACCATCTTTCCGTTCACTTTTGCTCCTATGCATTTATATCCTACATCGGAGTGAATTTTAAAAGCAAAATCAAGAGGTGTAGAACCTGCCGGAAGCTCCATTATATCACCCATAGGAGTAAATACATAAACTTGACTGGCAAACAGGTCAACTCTAAGTGTTTCCATAAATTCTTTAGGGTCATTCATCTCCTTTTGCCATTCCAATGTCTGTCTTAACCAAGCAAGCTTCATTTCTTCGACGTTTACAGTAGAAGAAGAAATCCCTTCTTTGTATTTCCAGTGTGCAGCTATACCGAGTTCCGCCACTTTGTGCATATCATATGTTCTTATCTGAATTTCAAACGGTTTACCGTTATCGCCCAAAACCGTAGTATGAAGTGATTGATACATATTGGTTTTAGGCATAGCAATATAGTCTTTAAATCTGCCGGGAAGCGGCTTAAACCTGGTGTGAACAACTCCCAAAACAGCATAGCAGTCTTTAATGGTATCAACTATTATTCGAACTGCAGTAAGATCAAATATTTCATCTATTTGCTTATGCTGATACTTCATTTTTTTGTAAATACTGTAAAAATGTTTAGATCTTCCCGTAATATCATAATGTATATCAAGGTCGTCCAAGCTTTCTTTGACGCTTGTTATTACAGAATCAATCAAAGATTGTCTTTCATCTTTTTTTGATTTAACCGCCTCAACCAGTTCATAATAAGCATCTTTATCCAAAAACTTTAAAGCTATATCTTCAAGTTCAAACTTGATTGCATAAATCCCGAGCCTGCTTGCAAGCGGAGCATATATTTCAAGGGTCTCGTTGCATTTGTCTATGATTTTTTTTTCACTCATGTAGTTGATGGTGCGCAAATTATGAAGTCTGTCAGCCAGTTTTATTATTATTACCCTTATGTCTTTTGACATGGCAAGGAACATTTTTCGGAGGTTTTCAGCCTGTCTTTCCTCTTTGCTTTCAAAGACTATGCTTCCAAGTTTTGTCACACCGTCAACCAAAAGTGCTACATCTTCACCAAAATCTTTTGTCAGTTCTTCGATAGTGTATGGGGTATCTTCGACAACATCATGCAATAACCCGGCAATAATCGTATCCTCGTCCATTCCAATTTCTGCCAAAATTTTTGCAACACAAACAGGATGAATCAAGTACGGCTCACCGGATTTTCTAAGCTGCCCTTCATGCCATTTTTCTGCTGTTAGATAAGCTTTTTTGATAAGTTCCACATCGTAATTCGGATTTATCAAAAGCAGTTCTTCGATAAATTTATCCATACACCTAGAATCCTTTTTAATTAGCTTTTTTAGCCCCAATGTACTTTGATGACTTATTTGTTAAATTCGAAAGTTCATAGTAAATCGGGCTGCACATAAATATTGAAGAAAGTGTTCCTACCGATACCCCGACCAGCAACGGCAACATAAATTCTCTGATTGCAGAGCCTGTGAATAAAAGCATAGGAACCATTACAACAAGCGTCGTAGCGGAAGTCATGATAGATCTTGATACGGTTTGGTTAATGCTCGTGTTTATCAATGCATACATATCGTTTCTTCTTGAAAGTCCCAGATTTTCCCTAATTCTATCAAATATTACTATCGTATCGTTTATTGAGTAACCCACTACCGTCAGTATACCTGCAATAAACGGACTGTTTATGCTGATATGGAAAATACCGTAAAGTGCTAAAACCATGAGTACGTCATGCGCGATACCTGCGATTGAAGCAACACCGAACTTCCACTCGAATCTGAAAACGATATAAATAAGCATACCGATTGCGGCAATAAGCACCGATTTGATAGCATTCATTCGAAGTTCATTACCTACGGACGGTCCGAATTGATCGATGTTTATAAGTGATTTTTCCGTAATACCGAATTTTGCATAAATTTTTCCGAGAACATCAATTCTTTCATCGTTGTCAAGCGCAGATGTAGTCCTGATGATTACCTGCTCGTTGTTTTTTCCCGCGTAAACAGCTTCAACGTGCTTAAGCTTAGCATCTTTGACAGTATCTTTCACTTCGGACAATGATACCTGTTTTCCCATATCAAGCTGCATCATTGTTCCGCCTGTAAAGTCAATACCGTAATTATAACCGCGAGCTACTCCAAGACCTATACCGCCAACTATTATTATTACAGCCGCTATATAGTAAAGCTTTCTATTTTTTAAGAAGTCAAATTGCCTTTTAATTGCAAATTTACAAGTATTGTCATCATTCATTCCGTACAGACTCTTTTTTGAAAATGCCTTTGTATCGGATATAATGCTTAGGAACAACTGAGTGATAACAGTCGCAGTAAATATACTTGCTATTATACCCATCATAAGTGTCATTGCAAATCCTTTAACAGGTCCTGTACCGAACTGATAAAGTACTATTGAAGCTATCATTGTAGTGATTTGAGAGTCGAGTATCGTACTTAATGCCCTTCTGAAACCGATTTGAACTGCAACTCTAACAGATTTTCCAAGACCGATTTCTTCTCTGATTCTTGAAAATATGATTACATTAGCATCAACAGCCATACCTACGGATAATATGATACCCGCTATACCAGGCAATGTAAGTACGCTTCCAAAAGCAATCATCGTCCAGATAATCATTATTACATAAAGTAGCAGTGCAGCACTTGCTGCAACTCCCATAATTCCATAAAATACCAACATAATCAAAATTATAAGCGCTATACCCATAGCTCCTGCAACAACGCTTTTTTCAAATGCTTCAAATCCTATGCTGGCAGTTCTTGTAGAAGTTTCGATTTCTTTTAGCGCCACAGGTAATGCACCGCCTCTAATCAAAGCTGAAAGTGTAGCCGCTTCTTCCTGAGGGTAGCCGTTTGAAGAAGTAATTATGGCTTTACCGTCGCTGATTACCGAATGAACAACCGGCGCTGAAATTATCTGATCGTCAAGAGAGATGACTATCGCATTATTTGAAACATTTTTTATAGCAGAAGTAACTGAACCGCTAAGAGCCTTTTCAGTAGCAGATGCAAATGCGCTGCTGCCTTGGCTGTCAAATTCAAGAGAAACTGCGTATCCGCCATGTTCGGTATCTTTTGTAATTCCCGCGTTTTTAACATTTCCTCCATCAAGTACCAACGTTCCGTCTGCCAAGAAAAATTGTAACTGCGCAGTTTTTCCGATTTGTTTTATAGCTTCATCAGCATCTTCTGCACCGGGCAGTTCGACTCTTATTCTTTTTTCACCTTCTACCGTTACAACCGGCTCAGAAAGTCCCATCTGGTTTACGCGTTGCTCAATTACCGCTTGAGTTTGATCCATCAGCTTTTTCAACTCATCGCCTTTCAAATCGGTTTGAGCTTCCATTACTACATAAACCCCACCTTTGATGTCAAGACCCAGCTTGATTTGCTTTGATGCAGATTTGATTGGTCCGACGCCCGCTATTGTGGCAACCCAGCCAAATGCAATTACAATAATTACTAAAATTGCTAAAAACTTTTTTAGTGTTCCGTTCATTTTTTTTGTTTTCCTCCGATTACGTTAAACTAAATACATACCCTTTATTCTACTACTTTCTACCATTTTATACAAGGGCAAAATTCCATAAAATAAGGAATTATATGAATATTTTTTTGTATACTTTTTGAAAATAAAAAAGGAACTCAACACGCAAGTTCCCTTGAATATCATATAATATTAAATACTATGCTTCCGTTTTAGATTCTTCTTTGATTTCTTCTGAGGATTCCGAAGATTCGTCTTTTTTTAGAAGCTTTTTGGGCAAACTCTTTTTCTTTGGTTCTTCCACTATTTCTTTCTGCTTTGAATTGTCAGCAGATGAACTTATAACCTTTGATACAGCCCATTTGGTAATTTCGAATTTCACTTTGTCAACTCCCACCTGAATGATGACCGATTCGTCTTTTACCTTCATTATTTTACCGTATATACCGCCTATGGTAATTATTTCATCACCCTGCTTCAAAGAGTTTCTCATACTGTTTATCTCTTTTTCTTTTTTCTTTTGCGGTCGCATGATTAAAAACCACATAGCGAAAAGCAAAAGAGCGAATATTATAAGCTGCTGTGAAATAACAGGATTGTTCATTATTTCTTTCATTTATTCCTCCAAAGGTCTAATTAAAGTTGGTGCCGGCGATGGGGGTCGAACCCATACGGTGTTGCCACCACGGGATTTTGAGTCCCGCACGTCTGCCAATTCCATCACGCCGGCAAAATTACTTGCAAATTTATAAACTGGTGCGCTCGACCGGACTTGAACCGGTACGATTGCTCACACGCCCCTCAAACGTGCGCGTCTGCCATTCCGCCACGAGCGCCTATTCACAAGCCACGCTCAATATATTACCACAAAAGCGAAAGTTTGTAAAGCAGTTTTTTTATTTGCAAGCATTTAAATTTAATTTTAATTAAGATTTTGTAAATCCTCGAACTTTAAACTCATTTATATATCCATGAAGCAGTTGTGCCTGTGCTGTAAGTTCTTCACTTGTAGCCGCACTTTCCTCAGATACCGAAACGTTTTCCTGCGCAACTTTAGAAATTTCTGTAAGCCCGTTTGCCGCTTCATCAAGAGCTGCTGTCTGCAATTCAGTCTGTTTTGATATTTCTGAAATAGTAGACAAAATTTCCTTTGTGCCGCTAACTACGCTTTCCAACGATTCTGCGGTTTTATTTGCATATTTTGCACCTTCATTTACCGAAAGTATTGAGCTTTCTATAAGGGCTGTAGTATCGTTTGCCGCTTCCGCACTCTTTGATGCAAGATTTCTAACTTCATCGGCTACCACTGCAAAACCTTTACCGGACTCACCTGCTCTTGCGGCTTCAACTGCCGCATTAAGTGCCAGTATATTAGTCTGAAACGCTATATCTTCAATGGTTTTTATTATGTTGCTTATCTGCGAAGATGTTTCTGTCATCTTATCCATAGCAGCTAAAAGTTCTCTCATGTGATCGTTGCTGTTTTCAATCTCAACGCCTACGCTTTCAGCTTTTTCATTAGCCTTTTTAGCAAAAATAGCACTTTCTTTTACTTGATTTGTTATTTCGTTGAGTTTTGCGGACAACTGTTCAATTTGAATTGACTGTTCCATAGAATCACTGCTCATGGATTGTGCAGTTTCTGCAAAATAATCTGCACCGGTTGCAACTTGAACCGCCGCATCTCTTATCTGTATGAATGTGTTATTCAGTGAATTAAGTATAACATTTATGTTTTCTTCCATCATATGGAAGTCGCCTTTTAATTCTTTGTTAAATTCTATATCCAAATCGCAATTCGCTATGCGAAGCAATGCTTCTGAAACATCTCCCATATATTCACAAATAGAATCTGCAGTATCGTGAAATATTGTTGCCAGTCTTCCGAGTTCATCTTCGGTATATATATCAACATCGTGTGTATTTCGAAGCTGACAATTTCCCATATTCTCCGCCATTACCATTACAGGACCTATAGGCTTTAAGAATTTTTGAATCACTATTCCGGATATAAAACACAGCGCTATCAATCCCAAAGCGCCTATAACTGATATAACAAGCGCAATTCGGATAACCGCCTTGTATGCCTCAGTCTTGTCAACTATATAGGCAACGGACCAATTTACATCTGTTCCTTTAAATGATATTGCTTTTTGAAATAAAAGAGCGGTTTTATTCTTATTGTACGGATTTTTAACGCTTTCATCTGCATCTTTTCCGTTTTTAATTGCCCTATTTACAGTAGCATAATCTCTAACAACTTTCGGAACATCGCCTATTATCTTATCATCTAAAGAATGTGCAAGACAAGTGCCTTTTGACGTTACTACGTATGTAAGAGCCGTTTTGTAGTCACCTTTTTCATAGTTTATATCGCTTAAACTGTTAAGATTTATATCGCAATTTGCAACACCTACAAATTTGTTGTTTTCGTCGATTATAGGGGTGCTCAAAGTAATCAGATTGACGGTATCTCCGTTTCCGAGTTTCCATTCGTAAGGTTCGGTTACGTGTGTTTTTCCGCTTTTCTTTGCAATAGCATAATAATCTGCATCTTTGTAGCTGTCATAATCTTCAAATATATCCATTCCCGGTTTACCTTCGTCGGTTCTGTAAGCATAAAAAGATTTACCGTTCGGAGTATCTGCAAAATAAGAATTCGGTTCAAATGCATAATAAACTCCGAAAATCTTTGAATCGCTTAAAACGCCTGTCAAACTTTGAATCAACATATTGCTTTTTTCGTCTGTACTTAATTTTCTGTATCTAAGAACTTCCATAGAGTTTGCTCTCGAAAAAGTAAGCATACTGTTCAAATATGTTTCAACCAGCATAGAGTTGGTTTCTGATATGTAGTTCAGTTCTTTTGTAATCATTTTCTTTTCGGATTGAACCGAAAGTCCTATTACAACAGTCGCCGTCAAGAGCATGACAAGCGCTGTGCATATACCTACGATTACTGTGATTTTGGTTGATAGTTTGTTTTTAAATGCGATTTTGTGATTATTCATGTTTTCCACCTTGATTGTTTATTATTTCGGATGCATTAACGTATATAAAATTAAGTCTTTGTTTTTTCCTTTTCATCCTTTTCATCCTTCGTATCCTTTTTAGTTTGATCACCTCCTTAATCTTTTATTTAATATTCTATCATTTTAAATATACTAATTTGGTAGGTATATATATTATATTTTAAATTGAATCAAATTTCAACACAAATTATAAAAAAAAGAAGCCCTAAGACTTCTTTTTTATTTTTTAAACTTCTTTTTTCGACTTCTTTTTCTTAAGTTCTAGAATTAACAGAATCAATCCTGCAATAACAAGCGACATGCCTGCAATGTAGTACAAATAAGAATAATTTTCACCTGTTTTCGGTAACATATTAGCTAGTGGAACATCTTCATCCATTAGTACATATTCCATAGTTCCGTCAGGGTTCATCTGTTTTTTGTAATTTCCAAGCGGTACACCGTTTTCATCTATAACGGTTATCTCATCCGGACTGTTAGGATCGTTAGGATCCGGAATAGATGTCCTAGGATACCTAGGAAGTTCGCCGCCAGGTGTAGTAGGAGGTATCGGAGTTATCGTTCCCGGAGGGGTTGTTCCCGGAGGAGTTGTTCCTGGAGGGGTTGTTCCTGGAGGAGTTGTTCCTGGAGGAGTTGTTCCCGGAGGAGTTGTTCCCGGAGGAGTTGTTCCTGGAGGAGTTGTTCCCGGAGGAGTCGTTCCTCCTCCTCCACCTGAGCCTCCGCCACTTCCGCCGCCGCTACCACCCGGAGGCGTCGTTCCCGGTGGTGGTGTTTCGCCTCCGGTATCACCCGGTGGCGGTGGAGGTGTGGTAGTAGTACCTTTTGTATTTACTATAGTAATTTCATTTTTATTTGTTTCTTTTGTACCTTCAATAGTTGCCTTATACGCAGAACCGATTTTTTCTACTTTTACTGTATATCCCTTAGCAAGCAAGGTATATCCTAATGGAGGAACAGTTTCTTTGAGGGTATATATGCCTTCTCGCATTCCTGAAAATCTTAATACACCTTTATTATCGCTGACTGCACTTTTGTTGTAATAAGGCGTTGAATTGTTTAAATTTTTCAGCGTGAATTTTGCACCTTGTAAAGTCGCACCTTTATCATCTTTTTTGGTAATCTGTATAAATGCACTTTTAGTAGCAATCGCACTTGCTTCAGATTCTTGTATAACATAGTTTTTTGAAGGAGAAACCGTTGAATTTACCTTTTCTGTTTTCAATGTTGCGGTATTTGCAATTTCAGCACCGGGATACCCCGTCAAATCCGTAGTGTAATAAAAACGATATGCTTTTTTAGAATCAGGTATTTTGAACGTAAGAGTTCGTTCATCATCATTATAAGTTATATACTGTTTCAAATCATCTTCAGATGATATAAGAGATGAAGAAATATCTGTTCTTTTACCGTCAACTTCATGTTTCAACTCATAAATTTTAAAATTACCTGCCGAAAAATCTAAAGAATCTTTTTCAATTCCTTTTCTAAGCTCCATTCCTTCGCCGAGCTTGTCCTTTATTTCAGCATTCGTTTGATTTATTATATCCTGCGGTATATAATCCACCTTCCATTCTAATGCCGCATCAGGTGAAAGTGATTTATATTCCTTAAACATGATTTTCGGAGCAATCTTTGTAGTGTGTTTTTTCGATATAGGCTTTATTTTTATAGGGTCTGCTTCTGTTCCTGTCAATGAAAGGAGAGCCTCATTTACTACTTCGTATTCCTCGGATTTTGAAATATACTCTAGTAATTTTTCATCCGAAATTTTTACTTTCAGCAAGATTACATACGGCTTTTTAATTTTTATAAACTTAAATTTCAATTTATTCGGCTTGTCAGATGCCGTAGCCTTTTGATAGTCTACACTTATATCTGAATTTCCTGTCGGATTAGCAGTATTATGGTCTGAAATAGTTTTATTCAAAACAGGAGTTACCAATGCTGTTACTCTCGCATCTGTTTTTGTTTTAAATGCAGCTCCGTCAATAGGCATCGCGCCGCTTGCCTCCTGCTCGGACTTACCTTCAAATATGGTATATTCTGCCAAGTCAAATCCCAAAGGCAATAGTTCTTCTACTACAAGATCTCCGAGATTTTCAAGTCCTTCTTTTGATAAATCTAAACCGTTTGCATTTACACTAAGTCTATACGTAATAGTTTTATCTTGATAATTATATGCATTGTCCTTTTTTTCTTCAGCTCCTGCCACATTTGCATTGGTATTTGTGTTGGAATTGTCAAAAGTTTTCGCATCTTCTCTTGATAAAACTTCTTTTTTCAGCATTCTGCTTTGAAATTTAGGCCATGATGTATATCTATCTACAAATTTGTTGTTATCATAAAGATGAACGGTATTTGAAACAACAGACTCGCTGTTATATGTTTCATATGAATTTTCAACAGAATTCAAAAAAGCTCTCGCAGAAGTATGTAGCGACTTAATGTAAACCGTTCTTCTATCTTTCGATTCGCTGGAAAATCCTGTCATTATAACCAAATCGCCTATATACTTACTATCTATATATAGTTTTTTAGATTCTACACTTATATTGTTCGCGCCACCTTCTTGATAATATTCATTTAAATATTTGTGATATCTAAACCCGTCTCTAGGAGGACGCAAATCTTTTAATTTTATGCCGTTTATTGAATCTGAACCATCTTCCAATTTTACGTTTTCCAGATTTCTTCCCCATTGGTCATAATAAACATTATGATCAAATATCATCATATCGTAAACTTTCGTGCCGGTTCTAATTCCTTCGGGTTCAACTTCAATTTTCCAAGTTGTTGTAGGATTCAGGAAAGTTTGCTCTCCCGGCTTTGCATACGCATCAAAAGGAATTTTATGTATAAATTCATTTCCTATATAAGTTTCTTTTTCAACTTTAAAGTATCTGTTATCTTTGATACCGTCCCAAGTAATATGCGCTATATTTTTTATTTTGCTGTGTACGCTTGTAATATCTGTAGGATTTGTTACTTTGGTTTTAACTTTAAGTAGCACCACACCTTTTATATCGCCTACATCAATCCAGTTATCTGAATTGAGCTGCTCGGCAGTGTATATTCTAGGTTTATCACTATTCGCGTCATTATCATCGTTATCGAGATATTCCAACTCGGCAGATACATAGTCAAGTCTATAGCCTGTTTCTGCTAAATTCGTATTTTTTACAATTTTATCTAATTCTTCCTTTATTTTTACATTTTTAAGTGGAAGCTTATTTGTGTTTACCCTTACTTTCCACTCCAAAGTATTATCAGTGCTATTATATGCGCCTGCTTCCTTTCTCGCCATTTGACGTTTATCAATTTTTACAGTTGCTTCTGCACTTTTAGGTTCCTTACTAGTATTTGGAGATTTTAGTGTTGCAATATTTTTTATATGTTGTTCTTTATCTATTATAACACGATTTGTTTCATAATCTTCCATAGTCCAAAATTTATAATTGTCAATCTTGGTCTTAAATGTTATCGTAGCAGGACTTGTTATACTGTTTTCGTCATCTTTTACAAACGTATAGCTTAGTTTTCCTTCTGAATCAACATTAACATAAGGCGTAATTGTTTTTTCAGTCGAACCGTCGTTATACTTGACTTCAAAGCTGCCATCCACATATTCGCCTACGGATTTTAAATCATCTTCAAAAACATAACCGTCCAAAATTCCGCCGTCGGATTCGGCAGTAACCGTCCACTTCACAGCCTGCTCATATTTAATAATTTCGCCTTCTTTTTTGATTTTAAATTCATAACCGGGTTTTTTTATTAGAAGTTTATATTCTTTGTCTATAACGGTTATCGTCTTTTCGCCGCCTTCATTAGGATCAATTCCCGACAAGTCAAGTTCAAAAGTACCTTTAAATTCCGCTTTGACATCTTGATAATCATTAAATATATCTACTTCCGGTGCGTCAGATTCTGTAAATTTAATTTCCAAACACAGCCAATCACCGTCGGTTACAAATTTGTATTCACCTAACTTTACATCAGCAGTATCTTCAAGATTTCTTACCATAAAGGACTTAAAGTCGTTATTTCCTATTTTCAAACCTTTAGCAATTTTTATTTTTGCTGTGTCACCTTGCTTTACAAATTTTGTACCGCCATCTTTTTTAACAGGCACTTTATATTTAAGGACAATACGGATTGGTGTTTTTCCATTTATGTTATTGTTTTGTCCTTCATTAAGTACAGTTCCTCCACTTGTAATCGTTCTTTCAAGTGGTTCTAAATATTCGGTTACATCAGTAGATTCGGGTGGAGTCCCCCCCCCACTTTCTGCAAATATATCTTTTGGCATGGCTATGCTTGTCACTACCAAACAAACCAAAAGGAGTATGCTCAAAAATTTGCCCGGCATACTGTTCAATTTTATATGCGTTTTAAATGCTGTACGATTTTGGGATTTCATACTTCTTTCCTTTCTTTGTCTTTCTTATCTTTTATAAACAATTTTTTATATGAATATTATATCTTAATTCTTATACCCCGTTTAGTTTAATGAAAACATATTTTGCAAAAATATAAAACAGTAAGAATTGTTTTAAAAATTAGAACAATAACCATATTCCTAAATCACTTTACTTCGTATTCACAATACCATTTTGGGGCCTGTTTATAGTAATCCGTAAAATATAAGTTCTCGACACCTTTTATGTTATCCGAAAGCATTGCACTGTAAGTCCTATACAGTATGCAATAGTAAGGCAAATCATCATTTAAGATTTTTTTAATTTTCGTATAAGTTTTTGCCGCTTGCTGCGCTGTCAGCCCCGACTTTAATTCATCTAAAAGTTCATCAAGTTTAGGATTTGCATAACCTGTCACATTACCGTAATCCGAATGAAGCAAGCTGCGCAAATCATATGTTTCATTCATATGGATTGTTGCCACAAATATATCATAGTCGCCATTTGCAAGTTTTTGGTTAAATTCTTCATCGTCCTTCGCAAAAATAAGTTCTGAATTGATTCCTGATGTTTTTAGTGAATCAGCTAATTTTTCAGCTGTCAGCACCTTTTCGGAACGCATATTATTGACTAAAATTTTTATTTTTAGCGGTTCTTTTTCCGAAATATCCAGCATTCCGTCGCCTGTCAAATCTTTAAATTTAGTTTTTTCTAAAAACTTAGCCGATTTTTGCTTGCTGAATTTATATTTTTCACCCTCATTTTTTACACCTAGGTAATTGGGAAAGTAGATACTGTCATTTTTAATTCCTTTGCCGTAATAAATATCCTCGTTGATTTCATCTACATTGACTAAATGTGCAACCGCTTTTCGAAAATTCTTATTTTTTGTGATTTCACTTTTGAAGTTAAAACCCAAAACATCCACATCAGGTGCACAAAATGTATCAAGTTTTATATTTTTATCAGCTATCAGAGTTTCTACCGACATAGATTCGGAAATACCCATCAATATAGTACCGGCGTCAAGCATAGGAATAATATCATCGCCCGAAAACAGAACTGTAAAATTTAGAGTATTTGAAGGTTTTTCCATCTGATAATACTCATTTGCGACCAGTTCCAGTTCGGAAATATCATTATAATTTGAAATTTTGTAAGCGCCTGAGCCTATCGGAACAATACCGGATTCCCATTTTTTCCCTGATTTTGAAATTTCGGAAAATTGTTTGTGCGATACTATCGGAAATATCAAATTTTCCAAAGCTATATTCCTCAAATCAAAATACTTGATTGTCAAAGAATACTCGTTTCCTTTGTCAACGCTAACCGAACGAATCGTATCAACATATTTTGCATATATGGATTTATTGGATGCTATCAAGCTGTCTATGGAAAATTTAACATCTACGGCTGTTAGAGGTTCGCCATTACTGAAATATGCGTTATTTCTTATAGTTATGTGCAATTCTTTTTTATCTTTGTCAAAGCTGTAAGTGTTTACAAGTTCAGGTTGTGCAGCCATGTTCTCGTCCAAGTAAAAAAGTGATTCAAAAATTAACTTTCCTATGTAGTAACTATCTTTATCCTTTGAATTTATGGGATTAAGCGTTTTTACCTTTAGCATAGGAAGGCGTACGATATTCGATTTTTCAAATGTTCGTCCATTTTCGCTTTTGAAAATTTTTACATCTTTCCCGTATAAATACCAGATAGCCCCTACAAGTACGATAATAAGTAAAACTATTATTATTCCAAAAGTCTTTTTTTTCATAGTCAAATCAGTTCCTTCAGTCTTGATTTTAATTGTTTTTCCATATAGTATAATTCTTTTGAATTGTCTATTACAAAATCCGCCAGCTTTAATTTTTCATCATCCGGCATCTGAAAGCGAACGCGCATGCGCACTTCGCTTTCAGATGCTTTGTCGCGTTTCATAACGCGACAAATGCGGATTTGTTCATCTGCATATACAAGCCAACTTTCAAAGCAAATCCGGTGCAAACCCGCTTCAAACAAAAGCGGTGCATCTAAAAATACTATTTTTTTTCCCAGTTTTTCAAATTTGTAAATTTCTAATTTGATGGTTCTAATTATTTCAGGCAGCATAATATCATCCAATTTTTTCTTTTGCATAGAATCCGAAAAAGCAAGTGATGCAAGCTTTTTTCTATCAAGTTTGCCGTTTACGATTATATCTTCTGTAAAGCCGGCTACAAGCTGTGCAAGCAAATCTTTGCCATCCTCATTTTTCAAAATTTCACGTGCAATTTTGTCTGCATCTATCACATCAAATCCGTTTTTGCAAATTATATCGCATACAGTAGACTTTCCGCTACCTATCCCACCTGTAATTCCTATTATTTTCATTTATTTAAGCCCGTACCAGTCATATGCCGTATGTATATCAACTTCCAAATTTACATTTAATTTCGCTGCATTTTCCATTGCATTTTTTAGTATTTCCTTTGAACGTTCTTCGTATTCTTTAGGTGTTTCGATGATAAGTTCATCATGTATTTGAAGTATCAAACGTGCAGCGTTATTCTCGCAAACCAACGCCCTGTAAGTATTTATCATAGCAAGCTTTATTATATCGGCTGCACTGCCTTGTATCGGAGTATTCATTGCAAGTCTTTCCCCTGCTTGCCTTACCATGAAGTTAGCCGAATTTATTTCGGAAATATACCTTTTTCTTCCAAGTATTGTAGTTGCATAACCTTTTTCCTTAACTTCTTTTTTCAAGGTTTGCATCAAATCTGCGACTTTCGGATTTTCAGCAAAGTATTCTTTTATATACTCTCCCGCCGTTTTGATGTCTATGGAAAGTTCTTCCGAAAGTCCGAATCCGCTCATTCCATATATTACACCGAAATTTACCGCTTTCGCATTGCTTCTTTGCAGGTTTGTTACTTCCGAAAGCGGTGTTTTAAATACTTTCGAAGCGGTTATCTTGTGAATATCAAGCCCGTTTTGAAATGCCTCAATCAGATGCGGTTCGTTAGAAAGATGCGCTAAAATTCTAAGTTCGATTTGAGAATAGTCAGCTCCTGTCAAAACATATCCGTCACAAGGAACAAATGCTTTTCGAACATTTCTTCCAAGTTCTTGACGTATCGGTATATTTTGCAAATTAGGTTCTATGCAGCTGATTCTTCCTGTTGCGGTAGCAGTTTGCTGAAAATTCGCGTGTATTTTATTATCTGTTCCAATTAAAGGGAGCAAACCTTCTATATAGGTGCTATTTATCTTAGACAATGTGCGATATTCCAAAATAAGCGGGATAATGGGATGTGAATCTTTAATTTTTTCAAGTATGTCGGCACTTGTTGAATATCCGGTTTTTGTTTTTTTCAAAGATTTCAATCCGAGTTTTTCAAACAATATAATTCCAAGCTGTTGAGTGGAATTGATATTGAAATTCTCCCCCGCAAGTTCATGAATTTTAGATACCAGTTCGCCTATTTTTATATTTAGCGAATTCCCAATTTCATTTAAGACGGCAGGTTCGACTGAAAATCCGTAAGCACTCATTGATGCCATCACTTCAATTAACGGCAGTTCTACATTTTTATAGATATTTTCAAGTTCTTCTCTTGCCAATCTGTCTTTGTGATTTTCAAAAATCGCATCAAGCACATCTGCTATATACGCACAAACACTAAAATATTTCTCATTATCCTCAAGCAAGCTTATTTGCTCCGAAACATCTAAAGCTTTTTCATCAATTTCTTCACCAAAAATTTCAAAATAGATATTTTTTAATTCGTATTTGCTATTGTTTGGATTCAAAACATAACTTGATATAGCACTGTCATCTGCTGAGTTGAAATAAAATCCATCATTGATATTTAAGCGTTTTTTTAGTTTTTTTGAATTGTAGATTCGATTTAGAAACACATAGTAAACATCTGCTAAAAAATGTCCCTTTAATGCTACTTTTTCATTGCTTAAAATCTCTATTAAATCATCAAATATCTCCAAATCGCTTTCACAATCAATATACGCAACTTCTTTAGATGACATAATTCCTATACCGTAAACTTGCGGTTCCGCTTTTCTACCGCCATCCGAAAACAAATGTATATAAATTTCGTTTTTGCTTTCACTTATAAATCTGCTTATATCATCACGATTGTTTAAATTTATGTATTTTCTTTCTTTGTGAACAAGCTTTGCAGTTGAGTTTTTAACTAAGGGTTCCGCTTTGTATTCACTTGGTAATTTTTTTAAAAATACTTTGAATTCAAGCTTTGTATATATTTCTTTAAGTTTTTGAAAATCAGGTTCTTTGACAGCATAATCCGATATATTTATATCAATCGGAACAAATCGGTGAATTGTTGCGAGTTTTTGACTCATGATTGCGGTCATTTTATTTTCTTGCAAAGTTTCTTTTACTTTTCCTTTTAGTTGATCGAGTGAATTTAGCAGATTTTCAAGAGTTTTGTACTCTAAAAGCAGTTTTATTCCTGTTTTTTCACCTATTCCTGCAACACCTGGAATATTATCGGATTTATCACCCATCAAAGCTTTCAGGTCAATGAATTGAGTCGGTGTAAGACCGTATTTTCTTATCATTTCTTCTTTATCGTAAATTTCAAATTTAGATATTCCGGTTTTTGTAATCAATACTTTCGTTTTTTCACTTGCAAGTTGGAGTGCATCTTTGTCCCCTGTAATTATCAAAGGAGAAAGTCCTTCTTCTTCTGATATTCGAGCTATTGTACCTATTAAATCATCTGCCTCAAAACCTTCAAGTTCTACTATTTGTATATTCATAGCATTTAAAATATCTTTTAATATCGGAAATTGTTCTTTCAGGTCATCCGGCATAGATTTACGATTTGCTTTGTAATCTTGATATTGAATATGTCTGAATGTTGGTGCTTTTTTATCAAATGTTACAACTATATGTGTGTACGGATAATCTTTTTCAATTTTCGCAAGCATATTTAAAAAGCCGTAAATCCCATGAGTTGTAATGCCCTCTTTTGTTTTCATCGGAGTTTGAATGGCAAAATACGCTCTGTTCATTAGGCTGTTTCCATCTATAACAATAATTCTATTTTCCATTTTTTACCTCATATCGCAATATGCCCGCAGACCATATGCGGGTTTTGCGTTAATTACTGCATTTGTAATAGCTTTTTCAAGAACTTTACTCGCCGCTACTGCTACTATCTCGGCATCTGCATTTACTTTACCGCAAGCCATCGCAAATATGGTATCGCCGTCAAATGCCGTATGCACAGGTCTAATTGAACGTGCATATGCATCGTGTGCAAGTGCCGCTATTCTATTTGCCTCCGGCTTTGTTATTATGGCATTTGTCAGTATACAAGCTATAGTAGTGTTTGTATTTGCGTTTAAATTCGGATTTGCATCTGCATTTTCAAATACATTTTTTCCTTTAGATATATTTTTCAACATAATATCTTCTGTATTTAAAAACTCATTTTTATCTTTTTTCAAAATTCCGGCAATCTTAGTACCGCATTCATCGGAATATACATCTCCAAGTGCGTTAAGTGCAACAATCGCACCGATTTTCACACCGTCAAATTCTTCTGCATAAAATCCAAGTCCTGTTTTCATGCTTTGTGCTTCACCTAAGTATTTCCCGACACTTGCACCTGTGCCTGCTCCATAATTACCTTGATTAAGATTTTTATTTTTTGAGTTTAAACAAGCTTCATATCCCATAGCTTTATTCGGGCGAATTTGAAAACTTCCGACATTAAGGTCAAATATTGAAGCTGCACAAACTATCGGAACAACACCTTTTCCTACATTAAAGCCGATATTATTTTCCTCCAAGTATTTCATAGCTCCGCTCGCCGCATCAAGCCCGTATGCGCTACCGCCGCAAAGCATTACCGCATGAATCTTTTGAACCGTTTTTTCAGAACGCAAAAGTTCGGTTTCCCTACTTGCAGGTGCTCCACCATAAGTCGCAACCCCTGCAGTTGCTCCGTTTTTAGCTATTATAACTGTGCAACCGGTAGCAGCTTTTTCATCTTCGGCATTGCCTATTTTAAAACCTTCTATATTACGTATATCTATTTCCATAGTTTTCTCTATTCCTCTATATACATAAAAATCCCGTTGTGCCGTCAGACCATAATTCACGCCCTATATCAAATAGGGGGGTACCCTGCTACAAACTTTTGTCTTCCACTCAAAGGAGGCTTGACAGCCGCTTGATAGACGCGGATTCCCGAAAAAAAACTGTAGGTTGAATTAAAAGCCTTAACAAACATTCCAGGATTTAAATTTATTATAATTCGATTTCGTCCAAATCCAGACTGCAATTAGTATAAACCTTTTGCACGTCATCGTTATCTTCAAGTATGTCAATCATTTTTTTTAGTTTCTTTATGTCATGTTCCTCGGATGGCGCTTGTTCCATTGAAGGCAGATATTCAATATCCGATTCCAATATCTCATAATTTTTAGCCGTCAAAGCGGAGTGAACATCCGTATAATTTGCAGGATCTGTTAAAATCTCAAAATAATCTTCTTTTGTAATAACATCTTCCGCGCCGGCTTCCAGCGCAACTTCGAGTATTTCATCTTCTGAAATACCATCAGTTTTTTCGATTATTATCATGCCCTTTCTTGAAAACATATACGAAACACAGCCGGGTGCTCCAAGATTGCCTCCATATTTGTCAAATGTAGAACGAACAAACGAAGCCGTCCTATTTTTGTTATCCGTAAGTGCTGAAACTATCACAGCAACACCGGAAATACCGTATCCCTCAAAACTGAGTTCTTCATAGGTTTCGCCGTCAAGTTCTCCCGTTCCTTTTTTTATAGCTCTTGTAATATTATCATTAGGCAAATTGATACCTTTTGCCTTTTCGATAGCTACCTTGAGCGTCGGATTGTATTCGGGGTCACCGCCGTTTTTTGCCGCGACCGTAATAGCCCTTGCATATTTTGTAAAAAGTGCCGCACGTTTTGAATCCTGCGCAGCTTTTCTTCCTGCTATAGTACCATGTCTTCCCACAGAAAACCTCCTAAATATTTATGTTTCTTACACATATATTGTAACACTATCTATCAGTATTTGTCAAACTCGTCTTGAGTAAAATATCATAAATTCATTGAATTTCTTTTATTACATAATTACAATTAAAAAATCTCCTCAATCTAATTTATGAAGAGATTTTTTCTAATATTTTAAACTGTAATCACAAAATTCATATAAACACTAGTCGAAAAATTTTTGAATATCATCTTCAACTGTACCTATTGCTGATATACCAAAGTTGTTTACTAAAACATCCGCCACATTGGGACTTAGAAATGCCGGTAAAGTAGGTCCAAGTTGTATATTTTTAACACCCAGATATAGCAATGCCAATAATACAATAACCGCTTTTTGTTCATACCACGCTATATTGTATACTATAGGTAATTCATTTATATCCTGAACACCAAAAATTTCTTTAAGTTTGAGTGCAATTATTGCAAGAGAATAAGAATCATTACATTGCCCCGCATCAAGAATCCTTGGAATACCTCCAATATCTCCTAAATTTAATTTGTTGTATTTATACTTTGCACACCCTGCTGTCAATATAACTGAATCTTTTGGCATCGCTTTCGCAAAATCTGTATAGTAATTTCTACTTTTGGCACGTCCATCACAACCTCCCATCACAACAAACTTCTTAATTTGTCCTGTTTTAATTGCCTCAACTACTTTGTCCGCCAACTTAAATACTTGATTGTGGGCAAAGCCGCCTATGATTTCTCCTTGCTCTATTTCATAAGGAGGTTGACATTTTTTTGCATGCTCAATAATTTCAGAAAAATCCTTTTCTTCTCCAATTCCACCTGCTATATGTTTACAGCCCGGATAAGCGGCGGAACCTGTAGTATAAATTCTATCTTTATAACTCTCACTTGGTGGAACAATACAATTCGTAGTCATAAGTATAGGTCCATTAAAACTTTCAAATTCTTCTTTTTGTTTCCACCATGCATTACCATAATTTCCTACAAGATTTGAATATTTCTTAAACTTTGGATAATAGTGTGCAGGCAACATTTCTGAATGTGTATATATATCTATTCCCGTATCCTTAGTCTGTTCAAGCAACATTTCTAAATCTCTTAAATCATGACCGGATATTAAAATTCCCGGATTTTTACCTACACCTATATTTACCCTTGTCATTTCCGGATTTCCATAAGTGCCAGTATTGGCCTTATCTAAAAGAGCCATCCCTTGCACTCCGTATTTTCCTGTTTCAAGCGTAAGTGCAACAAGATCATCAACCGACATGTTGTCATTTAATGTATCAGCCAATGCCCTTTGTATGAAAGCATCTAATTCTTCATCATCTTCCAGAAGCGCATTTGCATGCTTAGAATAAGCTGAGAGACCCTTAAGACCATATATTACAAGTTCTCTAAGTGATCGAATATCTTCATTTTCAGTAGCAAGAACCCCTATTTCTTTAGCCTTTTCCTCAAACTGTGTTTTATTACCACTCCAATTTACACAAATAGGTAAGGATGCTCTATATGAAACTTGTGCAATCAATTTATCTTTTAATTTCAAAGTCTCTTCAATTTTTTCTATAATCATTTCTTTGTCAAAATTTGCATTGGTAATCGTTATAAATAAATTCATAGTAATCCTATGATTTATGTCTTTGGGTATTTTTTTTCCCTCATTTCTAAGTCTCGTAGTAACCACCGACAAACTCTTAGTTACAAATACCAACAAATCCTGCATTGCCGCTACATCCGGTGTTTTTCCACAAACCCCTGACTGCTTACATCCAACACAACCTGCGGTCTCCTGACATTGATAACAAAACATTTTATTTTCCATAATTCACCTCCACCAATATTACCGTTTTATGATAATACTTTCCAGTTAAATTTATGTACACAGTATAACTGCATTTAGAAGTGAATTATGTTGTTAAAACCACATATTTAAAATTTATTCTGCAACATTTTTATGCGCCGTAGCCATCATCAATTTGATTCGATTTAACTGATTTACATTGCTTGCTCCGGGATCATAGTCTATGGCTACTATATTTGCAAGTTTATCATAATTTCGTAATGCTTTCATTACACCTTTTCCCGTAACATGATTAGGCAAACATCCAAACGGTTGCAAACACGCTATATTCTTTACTCCCATTTCCATCAATTCTATCATTTCTCCTGTTAGCAGCCAGCCTTCACCGCATTGATTTCCAAGAGAAATAATTTTTTCCGCTTTTTCTGCAATTTGCTCTATATATGCAGGTTCAGAAAAACGTTTACTTTTTCTAAGAGCTGAGCGCATAGGCTTTCTAAACACCTCTATAAACTTGATAGCTGCACTGTTTGCAAGCATCTGCATATATGTTCCTGAAAGATGCTCATAATTAAAATGTTTGCTATACATTCCGTACAGAAAAAAGTCTATTAAATCTAAAACAATCGCTTCTCCGCCCTCTTTTTCGATTATTTTAACAATTTCATTATTTGCATTCGGGTGATATTTTACAAGAATTTCTCCAACCACTCCAATCTTAGGTTTTTTCTCATCTGTAATAGGAATATTGTCAAAATCATCCACTATTTGGTATAAGTTTTTGGAAAACTGATGAAAGCTTGAAGTCCCTATATTTTCTTTGATTTTTTCATTCCACGATTCATATAGCTTGTCAACCTCGCCTTTTTCAAGTTCATAAGGGCGAGTTGCATGAACCACGCGCATAAGTAAATCACCGTATACAAGTGACATTATGATTCGTTTCATAAGGCCTGCAGATAATTTAAATCCCGGATTTTTTTCAAGTCCTGCAATATTTATCGAAACTACCGGAATATGAGCAAGATTCATTGAAGCAAGTGCTTTTCGAAGAAGCGGAATATAGTTGCTTGCCCTGCATCCTCCCCCTGTCTGTGACAAAAATATAGCAAGTTTATCCAAATCGTATTTTCCTGATTTTACTTCTGAAATTATCTGCCCCAGAGAAACTATTGCAGGATAGCAAGAATCATTATTTACATAGCGTAGACCTTCTTCTACCGCATGAGTATCCGCCTCAGGAAGCAATACCGCATTGTAACCGCACTTATTTAACGCCGCTTCGATAAAATTAAAATGCATAGGTGCCATTTGAGGAAGCAAAATCGTGTATTCTTTTTTCATATCTTTTGTAAATATCGGCTTTTCATAATTCAGTTCTTTAGGACTTCCTGTAATATTGGACTTGGCACGTTCATCCATTGCCGCTTTTAGCGATCTGATTCTGATTTTAGCTGTTCCAAGATTCGTTCCTTCGTCAATTTTCAACGTAGTATACAGTTTTGCACTATTTTGCATTATTTCTTCAACTTGGTCTATTGTTACAGCATCAAGCCCGCACCCGAATGAGTTTAACTGAATCATCTCCATATCCGGGTTATTTACACAAAGTATTGCAGATCTGTAAAGTCTTGCATGGTAAGACCATTGATTGAGCACGCGCAAATTTGTTTTTTCATATACCAGATGCGCTATTGATTCGGATGTCAATACAACCATATCATTAGCTGTTATCAACTTGTCTATACCATGGTTTATTTCAGGATCAAGATGATAAGGCCTACCTGCCAATACTATGCATTTTTTCTTATTTGAAGCTGCATATCTCAAGGCTTTTGCACCTTCTTTTTTTAAATCATCTTTGTATAGTTTATCTTCATTTCTTGCGGCTTTGACTGCCGAATCTATCTCTGCATATGTTATACCAAGAGCACCGAATATATCGTAAAGTTCACGTGTTAGAGCATAATCGTTATCATACGGCAAAAAAGGATTTGTAAAAATAACGTCATTCTCTTTAAAAATTTCCGACATATTGCACGCAATAAGTTCCGGATACGTTCCTACAACCGGACAATTATAGTGATTGGTAGCACCTATATCCTCTATTACTTCATAGTTAATGCTCGGATAAAAAATTCGTTTCACACCCATTTTTACAAGCGCTTTTATATGCCCATGCACCAATTTTGCAGGATAACAGGCTGTATCTGAGGCTATCGTATCCATGCCGGTTTCATAAAGTTCTTTGGTTGATTTCGGAGAAAGAATAACATTAAATCCTAAATGTGTGAAAAACGTAAACCAAAACGGATAATTTTCGTACATATTTAGCACCCTTGGAATACCTATATTTCCACGCCTTGCATACTCGCTTCCCAAACTCTTATACGAAAATAAACGTTTGTATTGATATTCGAAAAGATTTGGCAACTCGTTTTTTTTATGTGATTTACCGGCTCCCCTTTCACAGCGATTTCCTGTTACAAAATTTTCACCGCTGTTAAATTTATTTATGGTAAGAAGGCAATTATTCTCACACAATTTGCATCTTGCATTCATGTTTGTAACCGTAAATGCATCCATTTGTTCAGGTGTGATAATTGAAGATTTGGTACCATCAATATAATTTTCCTTTGATACAATAGCTGCACCGTATGCCCCCATTATGCCCGAAATATCAGGACGTACCACTTCTCGTCCAAGCGTGTTTTCAAAGCTCTTTAAAACAGCATCATTTAAAAATGTACCGCCTTGCACTACAATTTTTTCTCCGGCTTCACTTATATCGCGCAGTTTAATTACTTTGAAAAGCGCATTTTTTATTACAGAGTATGAAAGTCCTGCGGAAATATCCCCTATAGTTGCGCCCTCTTTTTGCGCCTGCTTTACTTTGGAATTCATAAAAACGGTACAACGCGTTCCTAAATTTACAGGAGCTTTTGCATAAATAGCTTCCTGCGCAAAACTGAATATATCCATATTAAGTGATTTTGCATAAGTTTCAAGAAAAGATCCGCAACCTGATGAACAGGCTTCGTTTAGCATAATATTATAAATTGAACCGTCTTTTACTTTCATGCATTTCATATCCTGACCGCCTATATCCAGTATAAATTCAACACCGGGCAAAAATGCTTCAGCGGCTTTATAATGCACAAGAGTTTCAATTTCTCCAAGATCTATATTAAATGCGCTTTTTAAAAGTCCTTCACCGTATCCGGTTGCAGTTGCATTAGCAATAAATGCAAATTTTGGAATGAGCGAATACAATTCACGCAACATTTCCATAGTTGTTTCTAAAGGCTTACCGTTATTTCCTTTATAAAAAGAATAAAGCAAATTTAAATCTTCGTCTATCAAAGCTGCTTTTGTGGTTGTAGAACCGGCATCTATCCCGAGAAACAAAGGACCGCTTGCTTTTGATATATCTTTTCGTTTTACCTTATTTGCAGAATGTCTTTTTTGAAATTTTACATAGTCTGATTTACTTGTAAACAAAGCATTCAACGTATCTATTGAATCGGATTTTACGGTATCTGCGTTTTTCAGCTTTTCTGTTATTGAAAACAGACTGTGCGTTTCGTATTTCTTTGCTATTAAAGCTGCTCCAAGTGCAACAAAGTATTGTGAATTCGAGGGAAATATTACATTTTCTTCTTTTAATTCCAAAGTTTGAATAAATCTGTTTCTAAGTTCGTCCAAAAACGACAAAGGACCACCCAAAAACGCTACATTTCCCTTAATCGGTCTACCACAGGCAAGTCCGCTGATAGTTTGATTAACAACCGCTTGAAATATTGAAGCCGACAAATCATTGATAGATGCTCCTTCGTTAATAAGCGGCTGTATATCGGCTTTTGCAAACACGCCGCACCTTGCAGCAATAGGATATATTATATCATAATTTTTTGCAGCGGTATTCAGACCTGCCGCATCTGTATTTAAAAGCACTGCCATTTGATCAATAAAAGCGCCCGTACCTCCTGCGCACGTTCCGTTCATCCTCTGCTCAATGCTGGTTCCATAAAATGTGATTTTAGCATCTTCTCCGCCAAGTTCAATTACAACATCCGTACTCGGAATAAGCGATTCAACAGCGGCGCTGCACGAAATTACCTCCTGCTCAAAAGGCACTCCTATTTTTTCAGAAAGAGCAAGTCCACCTGAACCTGTTATTACAATTTTTACATCAATATCGCCAATCTGCGCATACAAGCTGTCTAAAAGTTCTGAAACTTTTTCAAAAACATTAGACATATGTCTTTCATAACACTTAAAAATTATTTCATCATTTTCATCAAGTAATACCAACTTTACCGTTGTAGAACCTAAATCTATGCCTAATTTCATTTTATGCCTCCGTAATTGCCATTAACTTAAAATAGCAATTTCTTTTTTATATAATCTTTTTAAAAGTAGAATCGTAAACAAAACTCCGATGACTTCAGATATTGGAAATGCCCACCAAACATATGATATTCCCCAAAATTTTACCAGTATGAATGCTACCGGTGAAATCACCAGGATTTGTCTTACAAGCGATTGCCACATACTCAGTATGCCATGTCCCGTAGCTTGAAATGTCGCCGATGACATAATCCCGAATCCTGCAGGTATAAAACATGTGCTAAGTATACGCAATGCAGGTACTCCCATCTCAATCATAGCATCTGATGCGCTGAAAATATAAAGAAGCTTTTGCGGTACAGCAAAAAACACCAACATTCCCGCCGCCATTATACTCATAGAAAATGCCAATCCCGTTTTGTAAGCTTTGATAAGTCTTTCCTTGTTTCTTGCTCCGAAATTATAGCCGATTATAGGCATAGCACCTTGATTTAGTCCGAATACGGGCATAAATATGAAACTTTGTAATCTGAAATAACTTCCAAAAACTGCCACCGCAGTTTGAGATGTAGCAATAATGCTGTTTAGAATAAAAAGCATTATCGAACTTACCGTCTGCATCAGTATTGCAGGACCCCCGACAATATAGATTTGCTTTAATATATCTTTTTTGAATTTAAAACCCTTTATCTTTATTTGAACTTCATGTTTATGGCAAAATATAAGGTAAAGTCCCATACACATTGATACAAATTGTCCTATTACGGTTGCAACAGCTGCTCCCACCACTCCCATTTCAGGAACAACACCGAAACCGAATATAAATACAGGATCTAAAATTATATTTGTTACAGCGCCGATTAGGCTTGCTATCATTGGCATCAGAGTATTTCCTATTGATTGCAAAATCTTTTCATTATTCACTTCTACAAATACGAAAACAGATCCTGTTAAAACTATTTGAAGATATAGTGCGCCATTTTTAATAATGTAATCGGATACATCATAAAGATTCATGAACACACCCGCAAATACCAATCCCAATACGGCAAAAAAAGCCCAGTTTATGAATGATAAGAAGAAACCATGACTTGCTACCGAATTTGCTTCTTCGTAATTTTTTGCACCCAGTTTTCTTGATATAAGCGAGCCTACACCCGCACCGGTACCTATTGCAACTGCTATCAAAAACATCTGAATGGGAAATATGAGAGTAATCGCTGAAAGTGCAGCTTCACTTATCATGCCTACAAACATACTGTCAACTATATTGTATAAAGCTTGTATCAACATCGACAACATGGCAGGCCACGCAAGTGAAACCATCAGTCGACTTATAGGCATGACACCCATTTTATTCTCAACAACGTGCGAGTGATTATTTTTTTCTAATTTTATTGATTTATTATTTTCTTTCATTTTATTCGTTTCCTAATTTATCTTTGTATTAAAAAAAACCTCAAATGAGGTATTGGGCAAGTCTATAAGCCGGGTTCTGTATTTGACAATCATCTATCTAGGCATAGCATTGCTGCTATGCTCAAGCGACCTACCTTCCAGGGGATAACGAGCAGCTATCCTTAAATCCTATTTTGGTCTTGCTCCGAGTGGGGTTTACACGGCCGTTTTGTCTCCAAAACGCCGGTGAGCTCTTACCTCACCATTTCAACCTTACCACAGCCTAACTGTTTCGGCGGAATGTTTCTGTTGCACTTTCCCTATAGTTACCTACGCCGGACGTTATCCGGCACTCTTGCTCTATGGAGCCCGGACTTTCCTCACGCATTTCTGCCTGCGATTGTCTGGCTTACCCAACACTGATATTTTATCACAGCTTAAACTGCTTGAAAAGGATTTCTCATTGTTTTTGTTTTAATAATATCAACTTTATTACCTAGTAAATTTTCAAGCTGAACGCTCATATTCTCTACGAAAAATTTTTCACTGTCAAAATGTCCTATATCTATTAAAATTCTGTTTTTTTCAAGGGCTTCAACAGCTTCATGATATTTAATATCTCCTGTTATAAATACATCGCACTGCAATTTTTGAGCAGTATTAAATTCACTCATTCCTGCACCGGTACAAAGTCCGATTTTTTTAATTTTTGCATCCGGATTGCCGATTAGACGCATGGATTTTTCTTCCATATTCAAAGCCGGATAAATATTATTGACAAACTCTCTTACTTTCAGTGGATTTTGAAGATTTCCATAAATGCCGATTGCCTGCTCAAAAAATTCATCAAAAAAATGTAAATCCGAAAGTCCCAAAAGTTGCGCTAAATAAAAATTAGTACCTCTGCAAGCTTTATCAAAAGATGTATGCGAAGCATAGGCTGATATTGCGTTTTGTATGAGCTTAATAGTATACTTACCTGTCAAATCACTACTTTTAAGATTTTTGACAGGCTTAAAGTACATAGGATGATGACTTACGATTAAATCTGCATTTAAATTTACGGCTTCCTCAATAACAGCATCCGTAATATCAAGAGAAAGTAAAATTTTATAAACTTCTTTATCCTCAAATAAGATTTGAAATCCGCTGTTATCCCAGTTTTCTGCCAAATCAAGGGGAGCAATTTCATTTAGTTTATCAGCAATTTCACTAATTTTCATCATAAATCGCCTCCTATTTTTGAAATTCGCTTAAAAGTTCTTGCAAATACTTAATATTTTTAAAATTTTGATTTTTTTTAACACAGACATTTTCAGAAGTTTTCTCCAAGCCGATTTTTATCAAATTTTCTTTTTTAATTTTATAATTTAAAAGTTTAATTCCGAGTTCCAAATTTTCACTAATCATTTTTCGGGTAATTTCATATCTAACATCACCTTTAATAAAAGGCTCTAAATTTACTGCGGTATTTTCTTTATAGATTGCACTAAAAACTTCACATATAAATTTGCCTTCTACCACCAGATTTTCTCTTTCGATTTCAAATCCGTTTGACATAAGCCAATATCGCAAAAATCCCTGCCCTGTTCTGGGCTGAAATACAAATTTTGAAAAGCTTCGAGTTTTGAGTATATCCTCCGCCATCAATTCCACCATCAGCTCGCCGCCCATGCCGGCAAACACAACAGTATCAACCTCGTTTGCCTGCATGACTGCAAGCCCGCTGCCGCATCTGAAATCAAAATATATTGGAATTTCCTCTTTTTTGTATAAAATCCCAATATTTTCAATCGCCTTTTGCAGCGAGCTTGCGCTCACGTCGGTTAATACGACGTGCGGCGAGCCGCAGGATTGTTGCAAATAAATCGGTAAAAAACCGTGGTCCGTTCCAATATCAGCCACGGTTTTTCCCATTCCTATCAATTCAGCTATACAGTATAGCCTGCTTGTTATTTTCTTCACTTTCAAATTCCTATTCCAAATAGTCACGAAGTTTTTTGCTTCTGGACGGATTTCTAAGTTTTCTGAGCGCTTTTGCTTCAATCTGCCTAATTCTTTCACGCGTTACATTGAATCGTTTTCCAACTTCTTCCAATGTGCGAGCGTGCCCGTCTTCAAGACCGAATCGAAGCTTTAAAACCTTTTGCTCTCTATCCGTAAGGGTTTGCAACACTTCATTAAGTTGCTCTTTCAGCATGGCAGATGCTGCGGCATCTGCCGGTGCCGGAATTTCATCATCCGGTATGAAATCTCCAAGATGGCTATCTTCTTCTTCTCCTATCGGAGTTTCCAAAGATACCGGTTCTTGTGCAATTTTCATTATTTCCCTTACTTTTTCCTCACTTATATCCATACGAGTGGCAATTTCCTTAGGAGTAGGCTCTCTGCCGTATTCTTGTAGTAACTTTCTGGATTCACGAATCAACTTGTTTATGGTTTCAACCATATGAACCGGAATTCTGATAGTCCTTGCCTGATCTGCTATGGAACGTGTAATTGCCTGTCTTATCCACCAAGTAGCATATGTACTGAACTTGTAACCTTTTCTCCAATCAAATTTGTCAACTGCTTTTATAAGTCCCAGATTTCCCTCTTGTATCAAGTCCAAAAAAAGCATTCCGCGACCGACATATCTTTTTGCTATGCTCACTACAAGTCTCAAATTTGCTTCACACAATTTTTGTTTTGCCAGTTCATCACCTGCATCCATTTTTTTTGCAAGTTCAATTTCATCATCTCCCGAAAGCAAAGGCACTTTTCCAATTTCTTTTAAGTACATCCTTACAGGATCGTCAACAGCTATACCTTTTGGCAGACCGGCTTCCAAATCTTCTTCGACGTGCACTTCTTCAAGACTTTCCAATGATAAATCCTTTTCATCATCTTCATCGAGTTTAATGTTATCATCAAAGCTTTCAAGATTATACAGATCAAATTCATCAGGGTCGACCTCGTTTACCAAGTCTACACCTTCTTTTGAAAGAAAATCATAAAAATCATCCGCCTGGTCTTTGTCGAGATCTGCTGAAACAAGATAATCTGCAACTTCTTTGTAAGATATTTTGCCACGATTCTTTGCTTTTTGTGCAAGCTCTACCGCATATTCTCTTATATCTATATTCTTTTCTTCATCATTATCCATGTTCAAGCCCTCCATTTGTCCGCAAATACAGCAATTCTTGTTGTAACCTAAGTATATCTTCCTTATGATTTTCTTCATTTTCTTCTGCTATGGAAATTTGCAATATCAATTCATTTTCCTTAGTTCTTAGTGATTCCATCTTGATGTTTTTTAAACAGTCTTGCAGTATTTTATCAGCTTTTTCACCAAGTTTAACATTTTCCCAAACATCTGCCAGTAAAGCTGTAATTGCAGATTCGAATCCCTGAATTTTAAAATCGTCAAAATCGAATTCCGATTTTTTACTATAATAATCCCCAATTTTATCAAACAAACTTTTTGAATATTCGGATTTAAAGCTATACGAGCTGTTTTTTAAACTAATAAAAAAATCTATGCCATACATAGCCAGCCGTAAAAAAGTTTTTTCAAAGACATCAATTTGAATTTTTGCATTACTTACTTTTGTTTCATTTTTAAAAGAATTAACTTTGTCTTGTTTTTTAATACCCCGCATTTCGAGTTTTATAGCATTTGCAGATACATTTATTTCCGAAGCAAGCTTGGAAATGTAAACATCAGCTTCTACCGGACTCAATTCTTTCAAAAAAATCGCTACTTCTCTTATAAATTCTATTTTTTCTTCGTAAACATCCAAGTTGTATTTCGACTTTAGCGTGTCTATGCGATATTGCGTATGCGATAATGCAAAATCTATCAATTTGTTAAATTCGTCACGACCGTTTTTTTGTAAAAATTCATCAGGATCTTTAGCACCGTCGATAACTAAAACTTTGGGTTTACAACCGCTTTCGAGCAATATTGACAGTCCCCGAAGTGTTGCGTTAATTCCCGCTTGATCTGAATCGTAGGATAAAATTATATTTTTTGAATACCTCTTTAAAAGCATAGCCTGCTCTTTTGTAAGCGCCGTTCCTAAAGAAGCTACCGTAATGTTTATACCCGCTTGAGCTAAAGAAACAACATCCATATATCCTTCTACCAGTAAAGCTTTGTCAAGTTTTGAAATATCTTTTTTGCATATATTTAATCCATACAAATTATTTTTTTTCTTAAAAATTGCATTTTCCGGAGAATTTAAATATTTGGGTTCTGCATTTCCAATAGCTCTGCCACCGAATCCTATTACCCTGCCACGTGTGTCAATAATTGGAAAAATTAAACGGTTTCTGAATTTATCAAAATATTTGCCATTTTTTTCTGATACCAGCCCAAGTTCTTTCAATATTGAAAATTGGTATTTTCCTTTGAAATGATTGCACAAAAAATCCCATGAATCCGGCGCATACCCGATTCCGAATTTTTTGATAGTAGCATCGGATATTCCTCTCTTACGAATGTATTGATACCCTATATTTCTTTTTGTTGCCAAATTTTTAAAAAAAAGAAGTGCGGCTTCACGATTGATTTCATAATATGTTTTATATTTGTCGACATTTTCCTGTTTATACGGTGTGTATTCAATGCCTACATTTTTTGCCAATTTTTCTATTGCTTCATTAAATTCCAAGTTGTAATATCGTTTTGTAAATTCAAGCACATCCCCTGTAGCTCCGCAACCGAAACAGGTAAATATTTGTTTATCCTGGGAAACTACAAAAGAAGGAGTTTTTTCAGCATGAAACGGACAAAGCCCTTTGTAGTTATTACCCGCACGCTTCAAGCTTACGACTTCGGAAATAACATCGACTATGTCCGTTTTATCTTTAATCTGTTCTATTATGTTGTTTTCTCTAAATGAACTTTTCAATTCAAACTCCTGTTATATCTACTTCCAACCTTTCGGCAAAAAAATTTCGCTATAAAGATTTATAGCATATCTGTCGGTCATTCCGGCAATATAATCTTTTACCAATTCATCAAATTCAAATCTTAATTGTAAAGCCAAAAATTCATCCGGCAATTTATCCGGATTTTTTATATAATAATCAAACAAAGAACGTATTACCGTTTCAACTTTATTCAAATCTTCGTGTTTTTTGACATACTCGTTCTTATAAACATTCTTGAACATATAAGTTCTTAAATCATTCATAGCTTTTTGACAAGCTGAACTTTGCAAGACTTTATTTTTTCCAAAACTGTTTTTTACTATATCAACTACCAGCGTATCTATTCTTTCACCATGTGTTTTTCCTAAAATTTCGATTGGCTCTTTCGGTAAATCGTTAAAACCTATAACACCGCTTCTAAGCGCGTCATCTATATCATGATTTATATATGCGATTCTATCGCTAAGTCTTACAACTTCACCTTCAAGCGTGAAAGAATGCTTCGGTCCTGAATGACAACAAATACCGTCTCTTACTTCTTCTGTCAGATTTAGCCCTTCTCCCATCTTTTTTCCTTCAAGCACCTCTACTACTTTAAGGCTTTGCTCATTATGATGAAAACCGAATTCATCGCCTTTTCTTTCTTTGAATATCCTATCTAAAATTTCTTCTCCGCTATGACCGAACGGAGTGTGTCCCAAGTCATGCCCCAATGCTATCGCTTCTGTCAAATCTTCGTTTAATGCAAGTGCTCTTGCTATGGTTCTTGCTACCTGTGATACTTCGATTGTATGAGTTAAACGTGTACGAAAGTGATCTCCCTCCGGCGCGAGAAATACTTGAGTTTTGTGCATCAATCGTCTAAAAGATTTTGAATGAATTATTCTATCTCTATCCCTTTGAAAGGCAGTACGAAGATAACACTGTGCTTCTTCTTTCAATCTACCACGTGTTTCGTCAGCCTTGCAGGCAAATTTTGATAATAAATCGTGTTCTCTTTTTTCCAAGTTTTCTCGTATAATCATATTTATCCCCTATAAGATAAAATTTACTTAGCTACAAATGAAACTATATAGCAAGTGATTCCACCTATTGCCATAGTGATTGGAAGTGTTACAAACCAAGCCTTTATAATATTGCCTGCCATTCCCCATTTAACTGCGGACAATCTTTTCACACTACCTGCTCCCATTATAGATGTTGTGATTACCTGCGTAGTGCTGACAGGTGCTCCCAAAAACGACATGCCTTCGATTGCTAAAGTCGCACCCATCTGAGATGCAAATCCGCTTGCAGGTTCAAGCTTTGTTACACCGTTTCCCATAGTTTTCATTATTTTCCATCCACCTACGGATGTTCCCACAGACATTGTTATTGCGCAGGCAATTTTAACCCACTGCGGAACTCCTGCATCCATATCGAGTACGCCGCCTGTCATTAGTGCAAGTGTTATAATTCCCATAGTTTTTTGAGCATCATTGTTACCATGTGAATATGCAATCAAAGCTGATGAAAGCACTTGCAGTTTTTTAAACATATCATTTACTTTTCCATGCGACAGGTTCATGCAACATATGAATATAAGCCTCATTATTATGATACCGAATATAAATCCCAGTATTGGTGATGAAAAAAGCGGAATTACAACCTTATAAAGCACACCTTCCCACGAAACATATTTAAGTGATGCGGTATAAACTATCGTAGCACCTAAAAGTCCGCCAATAAGAGCATGTGAAGAACTGCTGGGTATGCCTATCCACCATGTAATTAAATTCCAAATTATAGCGGCGATTAAAGCTGAAAGTATTACATACTGCTCCAAATCTATGTTTACCAATCCCTTGGAAATAGTGAGTGCCACTTTTTCACTTACAAGCGCTCCTATAAAGTTACAGACCGCAGCCATCAATATGGCCTGTTTTGGCTGTAATGCACGAGTATAAACCGATGTTGCTATAGCATTTGCGGTATCATGAAATCCATTGATAAATTCAAATATAAGCGCAACTAAAAGGACGCTTAAAAGTAAGGGACTAAGCATATTTCATTGCCACTCCTTCTATAATATTTGCAACATTTTCACATGAGTCAAGACTTTCTTCAATCTGCTCAAGTATATGTTTCCATTTAATAAGTTCTATAGGATTTATGTCCTCGCGAAAAAGTTTCATCAATGCTTCCCTGTAAATAACATCCCCTTCATTTTCAAGGCGGTTTACTTCTATTATCTGGGTTTTTACCAAATTATTTTTCTTTAAATCCGGTAAATGCTCAAAAAGCACTACGAGTTCTTTCGTGCTTTGCAATATCAAATCTGCTATGGCTATCGCTTCAGGTCTTATCTCATTTACATCAAACACCACGAAACGATTTGATGCCTCCTCTATACAATCTACTATGTCATCCATCTGTTTTGTGACAGAATAAATATCTTCTCGGTCAAAAGGAGTGATAAATGCTACATTTAATTTGTTTAGTATATCGTGCGCATATTGATCGCATTCCGTTTCGTATAACTTTATCTTTTCGACTTTTTCCTCAACATTTTCATAATGCTTAAGTAAGTCCAAAAAGGTTTCGCCTACGATTTCAATTTTTCGTGCATACTCTATGAATAATGTATAAAATACGTCTTCTTTCTTTTTTAAGCCAAACATTTTTTCTCTCCTTGTTACATCAAATCTTATTATCGCGCATCATGTATAATATGGCATTGCAGATTGCCGCCGCTACATTGCTCCCGCCTTTTCGCCCTTTTGCAACTATATATGGTATATCGGTTTGCATTATCAGTTCTTTTGACTCACAGACGTTTACAAATCCTACAGGAACGCCTACAACAGCCTCCGGTTTAAGTTTTCCTTCTTCGTAAAGTTCCCGTATTCTGACAAGTGCGGTCGGGGCATTACCTATGGCAAATATTACCGGTTTATCCAAATTTGCAGCTTTGTCGATAGATGCTGTAGCTCTTGTTGTTCCATCTGCTTTTGCTTTTAATGCCACATCTTCGTCAGACATGAAGCAAAATACTTCACCTCCATATTTTGCAAGCGTAGGTTTGCTGATTCCGGCTTTTGCCATCTGAGTATCCGTCACTATTACTGCACCGTTTCGTATAGCTGAAGCAATTTTATCAACTACATCGTCGGAAAATTTCATATTATCGTAATAATCAAAATCTGCAGATGTGTGAATAGCTCTTTTAACTATCGGTGCAATTTTTTCAGGAAGTTTGCGATCGCCAAGTTCTTGTGTAATGATTTCAAAGCTCCGCTTTTCAATTTCCTCCGGTAATACCTTTTGCAATTCAATTTTCATAGCGTTCTCCTATTTTTATTTTAACTATATACCTGAATTTAGAATATCGTAAAGCATATTAACATCCATATTGTTTCTGATACCTTCTTGTAAAATATCATATTGGCTCTCTTTATATTCCTTTATATCAATACCCACCGCCATATCGGGGTCAAGGCCTTTTGCCTTTAATAATTTTGTAAATAAGGCTTTAACAACATTTTGATTGTCAAAAATCCCATGAATGTAAGAGCCGTATATATTTTTACTATAAAGTCCTGCAAGTTTGTTACAAGGTTCTCCTGATAAACAGGTAATTACTGTAAGTTCTTTTGCATTCGAATCGCCATTTTTTACAGTATTTCCCATATGTATTTCATATCCCTCAAATTCAACATTTGACAGCGAATCTAAAAATCCGTCATTTATCTGTGTAAATACCCCTGTTGCTCTTGTTGTTACCTTTTCTTTTCCAAAAACGGTTTTTGCAGATAACAATCCCATTCCTTTAAGAGTCCCTCCATGTTCTACATTATAAGGATCTTCAAGTTCCTCACCGAGCATTTGAAATCCTCCACAAATTCCAAATACAGGTTTTCCTTTTTGTGCATATTTCAAAATACTTGCCTCCAAGCCAGATTGCCTAAGCCAAAGCAAATCCGACATTGTGTTTTTAGTTCCCGGAATTACTATCATATCAGGATTTCCAAGATCTGCAACTCGGTCAACATATTGAATCTTTGCTACTTTGGAATACTCAAGAGCATTAAAATCCGTAAAATTTGATATTCGCGGAAGTTTTATAACTGCAATCGTAATCGGCGCAACTGTCTTTGATTTATCGAATTTTTCTGTCAAACTGTCTTCATCATCTATATCAACATTTAAGTACGGTATCACTCCCACCGTCGGCACTTTTATCAAATCTTTAAGCATATCAAGCCCCGGTTCAAGTATGGCTTTATCTCCTCTGAATTTATTGATAATAGTGCCTTTAACCATTTTTCTGTCTTCTTCTTTAAAAAGCATCATTGTTCCTACCAAAGATGCGAACACCCCGCCCCTATCTATATCTCCTGCAAGCAGTACCGGCGCTTTTGCAAGATGTGCCATATACATATTTACAATATCATTATCCTGCAAGTTGATTTCAGCCGGGCTTCCTGCGCCTTCTATTACTATTATGTCGTATTTAGAAGAAAGTTTATCGTAAGCTTCTTTGATATGAGGAACCATCTCTCTTTTTCTGGTATAATACTCTTTTGCATTCATATTATCATAAACCTTGCCGTTCACGATAATTTGTGATGCCTTGTCACTTGTAGGCTTTAACAATATGGGATTCATAAGTACAGACGGTTCTATACCTGCAGCTTCAGCTTGAACCACCTGCGCTCTGCCCATTTCCAACCCTTCTTTCGTAATAAAAGAGTTCAGCGCCATATTTTGAGATTTGAACGGTGCAACAGTATATCCGTCCTTTTTAAAAAGTCTACATAATCCTGCTACTAGTAAACTTTTTCCTGCGTTTGACATGGTTCCCTGAACCATTATAGATTTTGCCATTTTCTCTCCTATCCTCTAAGTTAAAATATTGGAAAATGCTTCTAAAAGCTTTAAATTTTCAGCTTTACTGCGTATTGCAATTCTAAAATAATTTTCATCAAGTCCTTTATAATTTGCACAACTTCGAATCAATATGCCCTGATTCAGCATTTTTTCTTTGAAGCTGTCTTTATCATATCCTTTTGAATCTTTTATATTAAGCAATATATAATTTGCAGCAGTGGGATATGTTCTTATTCCTAACTCATTTAGTTTTGGCACTAAAAAGTGTTTTTCCGCATCAACCTGTTCAATAGCGTCTTTTATGTATTGCGTTTCATCCAGTGCATGAATCCCTGCTATTTGCGCTATCTGCGAAACCGCCCATGGCTGTGCCGCATTTTTTAATTCTTCTAAAAGTCTTTGATTTGATGTAAGCGCATATCCGAGCCTAACTCCCGGCATTGCATATAGCTTGGTAAAAGCTTTTAATATAAGTAAATTCGGAGAATTTGTTATATACTGTTTCATAGTGAATCTTTGGGATATTTCACAAAACTCAAGGAAACATTCATCTATTATCAAAAAACTTCCCTGTCGATTACAGATATTTAAAATTTCAATCAAAATTTCTCTGTCTGCAATTCGTCCTGTCGGATTGTTAGGGTTGCATATAAACACTATATCGTACAAATTAGTGGCTACCTCATCCAAAATACGACTGTCAAGCATAAAATCGTTTTCATCAAAAAGGTAATAATGTGATACTTCGCAATCTACCGTTTTCATAGCAATTTCATATTCAGCAAACGTCGGTGCCAATACCAAAGCTTTTTTCGGCTTTATCGCAATCGCAAGCCTATATATTATATCAGCGGCACCATTACCGCAAATTACCTGATCGGTTTTAACATTTTCCGAATCAGCGATTTTAGCAGAAAGTTTTCTGCACAACGGATCCGGATAATGTTCAAGCGAATCTATGCAACTTACCATTGCATCTTTAACCTTTTGCGGTATTCCTAAAGGATTTATATTAGCTGAAAAATCTATTATTTGTTTATTTTCAAAACTGTAAATATCTCCACCATGTATCAAATTAACCATACTATCAACATCCTTATCAAAATGCAAAAAATCAGACTGAGTGCTGAAGCTGTATAGAGCAACCTGTTTGCACGCACTATGTCATCTTTTTGAACAGGTCTTAATTCATCACCTATGTATTCTTTTTTATATAATTTACCAAAATAATGCGCATCTCCTGCAAGTCGAATGTTCAATGCTCCTGCGCACACTGCTTCTGTTTGCGCACTATTGGGACTTGCGTGTTTGTATCTATCTCTACAAAATATTTTAATTGCATTTTTGTAATCGTAACCAAGTAAAAAACTGGCCGCTATCATTAGAAAAGCTGCTATTCTAGCAGGGATAAAATTAGCTATATCATCCAGCCTTGCCGCTATTTTTCCAAAAAATATATATCTATCATTCTTATAAGCAATCATAGAGTCCATGGTATTTATAGCTTTATAAAAATACCCTAGCGGTGCTCCTCCAATCGACATATAAATCATAGGTGCTATCGCTCCGTCCGCAGTATTTTCTGCAACGGTTTCTACAGCGGCTTTTGAGATACCTTCTTCACTTAAGTTTTCGGTATCCCTTCCGACTATTCTTGATAAAAACCATCTCGCCTTTGCAATATCACCATTTTTCAAAGGCTCATACACTTTCATACTTTCAGATTTTAAAGACTTGACCGACAATAAATAATAACACAAAACGGCATCCGCTATCAAGCCGAAAAACAAATTCAGTCTATACGCACAAACTATTATGACAAATGGAATTGCAACACTTGTTAGCAAAGTAAAAAATACCAAAACTGCTCCTGCTATCATTTCTCCAATAGGAGACTCCGGAAAAACTGCTCGAAACAACTTTTCCAAAAACGATATAAGTGCACCTATGCTCCGAATCGGATGCCACAGATTTTCAGGATCCCCAAACAGCATATCCATTAAATATGCAATAACTATCGGAAATATAAAAATCAAATTAAACATTTACCTCTTTGTACCCCCGAGGTGTAACCATTTTTCCACCTATATTTTTCGTTTTTGAATTTCCTATAAATACTGTCGTAAACATATTTACTTCAGTATCTTTCAATTTTTTCAAAGTGGTTACCGTTGCAGTTTCTCCTTTTCTGCCTATATTTTCAGCATAACCGCATATATTATCTTCACTTCTATATTTTAAAATTATGTCGCATGCCTTTTTTAAATAATCATGCCTTTTGATACTTGACGGATTATATAACACTATGGAAAAATCTGCCATCGCTGCGGCTTCAAGTCTTTTTTC
The DNA here is from genome assembly GCA_052173355.1 of Eubacteriales bacterium. GTDB lineage: Bacteria > Bacillota > Clostridia > Peptostreptococcales > Anaerovoracaceae > JABZIP01. The sequence goes on from JBQMYS010000001.1 coordinate 67,256, forward strand.
AATCAGTTCCCAAGGTGTCAAAAGATCACTCAAACTTATTACAACAAAATCGTGAATAAGCGGAGCGCCCAGAAGCGCCGCACCGCTACAAGCGGCTGTAATTCCTGAAATAACATTTATTTCTACTTGATTTATAACTCCCATAGTTTCCGCCATTTCATACATAAGCCCTGCCATGCCGTAAACTCCAGCATCTCCACTGCATACCATAGAAACGCTCTGACCTTTTAAAGCCTCCTCAATAGCCAGTTTGCACCTTTCACTTTCCTTTTTCATAGGAGTTGAAATGAATTGTTTTCCTTCAAACCTGTCACGAATCAAATCTACATAAACCGTATATCCCGCTATTACATCACTTTGCTCCAAAGCCTCTATTGCTTTGGGTGTTATCTGATTTTGCTGCCCTGGCCCAAGACCTACAACATATATTTTATTCAATTATTTTCCCTCCCGAAATTCATGCGTAAAAGTTTTATCATAGAGTTTTGAACGCTCATAACTATCTGCTAAAAATCCCCCTACAACTATCATAGCCGTTTTTGTAATATCATTTTCTTTTGCAGTTGTTGCAAGTGTTCCTACTGTACATCTAAATACCTTTTCCTCCGGCCAAGTCGCTTTGTATACAATAGCAGCGGGAGTATTTTTCGTGTAAGCACCGCCCGCAATCAGACTTTCTTCAAGTTGCTCCAAAAGCCCGGTAGATAAAAATATTGTCATGGTAGCTCCATGTGAAGCCAAAAGTGACAGTTCTTCTTTTTCAGGCACAGGGGTTCTTCCTTGCATTCTGGTAATGATAACGCTCTGAGAAACGGATGGTAATGTATATTCGGCCCGCAATGCCGCAGCGACCCCGCAAAAAGAACTTACTCCCGGAGTTACTTTAAATTCAATGCCTTTTTCTTCTAAAACATCTATTTGTTCTCGAATCGCACCATAAAGGCTGGGATCTCCCGTATGAAGCCTTACGGTCATCTTTTTTTCAGCTTCCGCTCTTTGCATTACCTCTATTACTTCTTCCAAAGTCATAGATGCGCTGTTAAATATTTCACATCCGTCTTTAGCATTTTTCAAAAGTTCAGGATTTACGAGTGATCCTGCATAAATTATTACATCTGCTTCTTTCAGTAAGTTTTGTCCTCTTACCGTTATTAAATCAACTGCACCGGGCCCTGCCCCAACAAAATTTATCATATCATTCTCCCTCGTTAATTTTTTCTAATTTTTTTATAAATTCATCCGCATTTTCACTTTTTGCAAGAAGCCCATGCTTATTTGAAAACATTACAGCCGCAACTTCCAAAGTATCATGAGTTCGTGATTTTAAGTGATACATTATTCTTTGCATCAAAAGATTCATCAAGTTTTCACATAGTAAAGGGTCTTTCTCTTTTATTTTTTCATATGCACTATCCGTTGTGACGGAATCAAAAATTTCTTCAATAAGCTCCTTTTTTGCACCCAGTTTTGCTGCATATGCGGCAATTATTTCCATTCTGGAATCGGCATATTTCGAATGAGTATTCATTATACCTCCTGCAAGTTTTGCAAGTTTTCCGATATGACCCATAAATAAAATTCCGGAAAATTCCATCTGTTCGGCAAAATCAAGAGCATTACCTATGAAATTACTGCATTTAACAGAATAGAATTTATTTACATCAAAATTTTCTTTCAAAAAAGTTTCGCCATAATTTCCCGGTGTAATCAACAAGTATTTACAACCTATGGCTCTGCGCATACGCATTTCTACTTTAATCGTATCTATCAATGCCTGCTCGCTCATAGGCTCCACTATTCCGCTTGTTCCGATTATAGACAATCCTCCGACTATACCAAGTTTCGGATTAAATGTCCGCTTTGCAAGTTCGACGCCTGCCGGCAGCGATATTTCAACTTCCGCACCGCCTGTATAATCAAATGTATGCAACACCTCTGAAACGGCTGCTTCGATTGTTTTACGCGGCGTAGGATTTATGGCGGCTTCGCCTACCGGACAGGAAAGCCCCGGAAGTGTTACTCTGCCGACTCCCATTCCACCATCTATTATTATTTTTCCATCATCAGAATCACGCAATTTGACTTTTGCATAAATCATAGCACCATCCGTAATATCAGGATCGTCACCGCTATTTTTACGAATTGCGCATTTGGCTGTTTTTTCATCTATTATTTGTGGCTCTAATACTTGCAAATTCAATTCGATTCCTTTTGGAGTCATAATTGAAATTTCATTACATTTTCCGGTGAATATAAGATATGTCGCGGCTTTTGCAGCCGCCGTTGCGCAACTGCCTGTGGTATAGCCTTTTTTTAATTCTCCCTTAGGAGTTAACTCCGGGTTTTTAGCGGTATTTATTTCACTGTTTTTGAATATTTCTGACATATTTTTACAAACCTTTCTACCGCTGAAATATTTGAATAAAAATGCAAATGCGGATAACCTGCATACAAATGATTATTGCCCACTACACATTCCCACGCTGTTTTTCTTAGCGGTTTTTGTGCCAAAAATGAATTTCCGTTATTTGTACTATCCCAATAATGAAACTCGTGCCCTTTAAGTTCGATTCCCGCTTCGCCGAATATTGATTCGGTTTTAGCTGTCATGTCTATGTAACCGAATCTTACTAGTTTACCCGCATACACGCTTTCTCCTTTTATAAATCCAACCATTTTATATTTGTTGTGCTCTTTATCTTGCAGGTTTTCATGCAAGTACATGAATCCTCCGCACTCTGCAATACATGGAAGCCCTGCTTCAAGTTTTTCAGCTATTTGTAACATCAGAACACTATTTTTTGAAAGCTGCGGCAAATAAAGTTCAGGATAACCTCCCCCTAAATAAAGTGCAGATATATTTTCCGGCAATTTTTGATCATTAAGCGGGCTGAAATAGCAAATTTCCGCGCCCATATCTGAGAGAAGGTCTAAATTGTCCTGATAATAAAAACAAAATGCCTTATCCATGGCTACAGCTATTCTAAACGGTTCGCCTCTTTTTATGACAACAGGTTCAAACTCAATTTCGCTTGCCGAATTTGCAAGTTCAATCAAAAGATTTATGTTAACAGTTTTTTCAAGTTCTGTTGAAAGAAAATCGAGTATTTCATCTATATTTTCAACTTCATCTGCTATAACAAGTCCCAAGTGCCTACTTTCAAGTGCATATTCGCGTTTTAGCATCGGTACATATCCAATTACACAAATCCCAAGTCTTTTTTCAATTAAATCTTTTATTTCCGAAAAAATCATAGGAGAAATCCTGTTTAAGATTACACCTTTAATATTGCTATCTTTTTCTAATTTTAGGAATCCATATATTTCTGCCAATATTGACACCGACTTACCTTTGCAATCCAATATCAAAATCGTAGGAGTATTTGTAGTTTTCGAAACATCATAACTACTTGCTTTGTAGTCTTTCCCTGCAAGTCCGTCGTAATATCCCATCACTCCTTCTATAATCGAAATATCGGTGTTTGCTGCATTTTTAGCAAGCAGATGCTTAACGGTATTTTCATCATTAAAAAAAAGATCTAAATTCCTGGAGTCTACACCTAATGCTTTTTTATGAAACATCGGGTCAATATAATCCGGCCCGCATTTAAATGAGCTTACTGAAATTCCTCTATTTGTCAGTGCTCGTATAATGCCGCAAGTAATAGTAGTTTTGCCGCTCCCGCTTGAAGGTGCTGCAAAAAGAATCCTTGGTACTTTAATCTTTTTCATTTAATTCCTCTTTTATTTTTCCATATTGCATGGTGACTATAAATACAGGGTTTTGTCCCATCATCAAATTGTAATTTCCAAGCTTTTTACTGCGTGCAACACTTAATTGCACTACTTCGCTTTCTACAAATTCAAAATGTTTAATTGCAGATGTAAGTTCACCAATAGCCTCAAGTGATACCGCTGTTGCGACTATTCGAATATCAGGATTTTTCATAAGCAAATCCGCAATTATCTCTTTCAAATTGCCTTTAGATCCACCTATAAATGCTTTGTCCGGCTTAGGTAATTCCGACATTGCTTCAGGTGCACCGCCGTAAATAACATCGAGGTTTGAAGCCTTAAATTTATCTTTATTCTCCTTTATTAAAGCTACCGCATCTTTATCAATTTCAATAGCATATACTTTACCATTTTTGCAAGTAAGCGCCAATTCAATCGAAACGGAGCCTGTTCCCGCACCTATATCATAAACGCAATCCGTTTGCTTCAAATTCATCTTTGATACAGCTACTGTACGTACTTCTTCCTTTGTCATAGGTACTTTTGTACGAATGAAAAGTTCATCATTTATTCCAAGTGTAGATTTAAATTGTAAAATTTCATCAGTTTTTTCAGTAGTTTTTTCTACATACATAACACTAAGCGGATCAAAATCTGTATCAACAAAATCCGGCGTAGTTCCAACGGTAATCCTTTCATTTGGATAAGAAAGATTTTCGCCTACACAAATCTGCAAATCGTTAAAACCTGCATCTTGAAACTTTTTAGATATTTTTTTTACGGTGTTATCTTTTGAATCTGTTAAGAAAAAAACTTTATTATGTGCCAAAATCGCGCCCAAAGGGTCAGTTTCCCTGCCATGTAAACTTACAGGTACAACATCTTCCCAAGGCATACCGAGTTTAGAAAGAAAATAAACAAACGAACTTATACCTGGTATATAATTTATAGATATTTCATCGTTTCCAAGAAAATTACCATATTCTTTTACGAAAATTTCGCGAAGCTTCTTTGCTCCACTATAAAATCCAATATCTCCGCTCATCAGTACGGAAATAACCGAATCGTTTTCAGCGTTTTTAATTTGCTCAAAAATATCAGCAGAAGTAATCGCATCACATTTAGTTTGATGCTTTTTTGCAAATGCGCTGAGCATACGTTTAGCCCCTATTATCAAATTGCTTTCTTCAATTTTTAATTTTCCTTCAACTGTTATCCCCTCGGGACTTCCCATACCAATTCCAATGATATATACTTTTTTCATAAATCACCTGTGAAAATTAAAATTTAATACTGACAGGTTCTTCAGCTATTGCCATTGTAACCCCATTTAACGATGTCTTTTTTACCAGCAATTTAGCATTTTTCCCTGCGGCAAGCATAGCCGCTCTTTCGCAAACATTGTCTACACCCACCGTACTTTTTACAAAATTTGAAGGTGTAAAATTTCCTTGAACACTTTTTAAACTTTCTGCCGAAAATGTTTTAAATTCAATGTTCAGCTTTTTCGATAAATTTAAAAGCGCTACTTCATTTGCTTTAATATCAATAGAATTCATATCCAAAACTCTATTATTTTTGAAATCATATTCATCCATAATTTGAAAAAATAATGTTTCAACCTGCAAATCGGATACATTTTTTTTACATCCGAACCCCAAATGCAAATTACATGGAGTTAACCATAACATATTATCGTCAAATTCATGAAAAACAGACCTGTCAGAAATATAGATACCCACTTTTCCTGCTTTTATAGAATTAAAAAACTCAAACTCATCTGTAACAACTAAATATTTCGGAATTTCTCCGTTTATATCGTAATCGCTATACAAATATACGTTTTCTTTATTCAATATCTTCGAAGAAACCGCCTTTATCGCCTTTGTATTTTGCACCGACAATTTTTCACGTTTTGCCCATGTATCTACTGCAAATACACCGTTTAAATCGGTAGCTGTGCTGATTATAGGTTTTGCACCTATTTTATCTGCAATGTTCAGACAAAGTTCATTTGCACCGCCTAAATGCCCTGAGAGCAATGAGATTACATAATTTGCCAATTCATCGATACATATTATAGCAGGATCCTTGTCTTTGGATTTTATATAAGGAGCTATCGCTCGCACCGCTATTCCGGTTGCTCCAACAAAAATAATCGCATTGCATTCTAAAAACTGCTTTCCAGTCCATTCACTAAGCGACGTGGTTACAGAAAATAAATCATTATTTTTAAAAGTTTTAGAAAGTAAATACGGTGTAGATAAAATCCCCTCATCTTTAAGAAATTTATCGATTTTTTTGCATAATCGTCCTCCATTTTGAGTAAACGAAATTATAGCGATTTTCATATATTCTCCCTACATACCGGTACTTCCAAATCCACCTGTGCGTTTTTCTGTTACTTCGTCATCTTTAGTAATTCCAAACATCAAAAATATGCCTTGCGCAAATGCCGTACCCGAATCAATTACAACAGTTTTACATTCCTTAGTGTCATTGGTAAGTTTTACCATTATGTGCCCTTCGTTTTCCGCATCGTAATAATCAGCATCAATTACTCCAATAGTATTGTTTAACTGCAAACGATATTTAAAACCTAAGCCCGAACGTGGGAATACTGTTAAAACCCAGCCTTCCTCTATTTTAACTCTAATTCCCGTAACTATTTTTATCATTTCGTTCGGCTTTAATGAAAATGCTTCAGGTGTGAAAATATCATATCCTGCAGACCCCGTTGTTGCTCTTGTAGGGAGTTTTATAGAATCATAAATTTTTTTGATTTCTTCTTCCGTAAAATCCCTATCTGCATTTTCTAAAAAATCTTTTTTGAACTGTTCAAAGCTTACTTTTTCAAATTTTGCTATCTTTTCCATTAGTTATTATAAATCCTTTCAACATCCACAGGCTCTTTTGAAACTACGCCTACCGAGTAATTTTCAGTTGTACCGATCATAGCCGCCTGCTTATTTACTTCCTCGAGCGTTATAGCATCTATCTTTGCAAGCCTGTCTTCCAAAGTTTCAATCCTATCAAGAAGCATATATGAGCTTGCTATACCATGAGTTGTAGACATCATTTTCTCATATGAAAAAACAATTCCGGTTTTAGCTTTTTCCTTAGCAAGTAGAAATTCATTTTCGGTAATTCCCTTATCTTTTAAGACTTCGAGTTCAAATTTTATTGCTTTTATCGCATCTTCAAGGTTGCTATGTTGCAATCCCGAACATATGTAATTGATACCGTCACGAGAAAGCAAATAGTCGGATGCATAGATAATATAAGCAAGCCCTTTTTCTTCTCTAATATTTTGATACAATCTCGAATACATACCTCCACCAAGTACGGTAGTTGCAAGCTTTCTGGCATCAACATCATCATCGCTTGAAGCAAGTGAAGGCATACCCAAAAACAGATGTGTTTGCTCAACATCTCTTACTTCATTAAAGTATCGGGGATTGTTCATAGCTTTTTTAAATATTCTTTTATCGCCTGTCGGATTAAGTTTTGCAAGACCGTCCTCAAAGATTTTCGGTAATCCATGATCGTCTTGCCCGCAAGTGATAACTACTACTATATTATCTTGAACATAACGTCTGTTTTTATAGTCAAAAAGCATCTCATTTGTCAAATTTTGCACACTCGATTCCGTTCCTATTATACTGCTTTCATATGGACTTCCTTTGTATATGCTTTCTTCTATTTTTTCAAAGATAAATTCATCATGATTATCCTCAATCATTTTCATTTCTTGTATTACAACACCTTTTTCCAATTCCATTTCCTCAGGATCAAAATTGGAATTTGTGAAAATATCTAACAGCAATTCAGCCGCCTTAGGTGCATTTTCAGATAGTACCTTTGTATGATAAGAGGTAATTTCTTTTGAAGTAAATGCATTGTAATAACCTCCCAAAGAATCCATAAGAAATGCCAAATCTTTTGGTGTATGCTTATTTGTTCCTTTAAAATGCATATGTTCTAAAAAATGTGAAATTCCTTTTTCTTTATCATTTTCATCCATTGAACCTGCTTTTACATAAATTCCCATTCCTGTTGCATATTTATCGTTTGTTTTATTTTTAATAATCGTCAATCCCGATTCTAATTTAGTTACTTCTATCATTTTACCTCGTCTTCATTATGTATAAATTTGAATATCATCATAGCAGATTGTGCTCTTGTAGCTGCCTGTTGCGGCTCAAAATTGCCATCAGGTGTACCGTTTACGATTCCCGAACCTGCCATTGTCATGATGTAATCAGTTGCCCAATAACTAACTTTATTTTGATCTTTAAACGCGATATAGCTATTTTTTTGTGGTAATGTAATTTGTTTCATAATCGCATATTTACAAAGCATTGTGCACATTTGCTCGCGTGTAATATTCGTACCCGGTGAAAATTCGTTTGGATTTGAACCGTTTGTAATTCCTTTTTCTATACCCCAATATACATATGGTGCAAACCAGTCATCCGTTTTCACATCATAGAAAAATTGTGGCGGTGATTTGGATACATCTTCACCGGAAAGCTTTGCCAACATTGTTAAAAACTGTGCCCTGGTTAATTTTCCGTCCGGATTAAACATATTATTACCAATTCCGTTAATAACACCCTTAGACGCAAGCTCCGTAATTTCTTTTTTAGCCCAATGCCCCTCAATATCGCTAAAGATTTGAATGTCCTCTCCAACCTGAACAGGAATAGATGCATCATAATTTTGGAATTTAATATAAATATATCCTCTTTCTCCATTTCTGTCACCTGCTGTAAATACACCTTGTTCATCTATTGAACCGATATTTTTATCACAACTGAATGTGAATACATTATCATCTGAAACTACATTTATATTTCCCTGCATTACCTTCATATTGATGTCTTTTGTTTCTTTCGGATTGATTTTAAGCCCTGCGATTGAAGGTGCTATGGTAAGACCGCTTTTTACAACTGTTACATTTGTTTCCCCTTTAGCATTGCCAAGACTTGCCGATATTTTTATATTCCCCTCATTTATACCTGCTGTAAACATACCGTTTGCATCTACCGTACCTTCTCCTTTATCAATACTATATGTAGGACTAACTCCTTTTCTAACTATTTCAAATTTCGAATTTAGCCCTGCTGTATCGAATTTCATTTTTGATCCTGCAAGCAAAAGCGTTTGTGCGGGATAAATCGCCAAATTGGAAATCTCACTATCAAAGCCGCCTTTTTTGTAAGCCAAAAGTAAACCGTTTGATACCTTTCGTTCACCCCCTCCTGACGGTAAATTTTTTCTTCCGGCTGCATTTTCGAGTCCTGAAAGTCTGGCATAAAATGTTGATGATCCTCCGCCGTCTAAATTGGCTACATGCACACATCCCAAAGCTTTCATGTGCTTTGCAAGGTCCGTAAGCCCCAGTCCTTTTGCATTTGCAGACCTGCCGTCTAAAACATAAAGTACGACTGAACCGTCCGCTTTAATTCCAACTGCTGTTCGCGGATTCAAATTAGTACCGCCTGTTGCAAGTTGTCCGTTTTCGAGTATCGTATAATAGACTCCCAACGCTTCAGTCGCATTATCATATGCTGAATTTCCATTACTCGATACTTCGATTTCGACATTACTTCCTACAATCATCGAATACAGTTGCGATGCCGAAGCGGATCCTGCCGGTGTCGAAAGCACTATTTCATTTACTCCGATAGGCGTATTTCTGGCATCTACGTTTACAGCTTTAACCGTTGCGTTAATATGTTTTCCAACTCTAAGCTGGGTGTTATCCGAATTTCCGCAATCCAGCACAACTTCTATGCAACTTCCCTGCGTTTTGGTGCTTTCAGCGTAGTGTCTATTATATAAATGTAACCCCTGTGCACCCCCATGCGGCACATTGATAAAATCTATATTCCTTTTAAATGCCGTCTGTATTACTTCCGGTGTCAATATAGGTGTATCAAGAACTACCCCGTTTTGATCTGTTGTAGTTGTTATATTGTTTCCTGAGTTGTATCTAATCTCTCCTTTTATGCTATAAGTAAGAGATGTAGGTTGCAATGAAGCTTTCCCTTCACTATCAAAAACTACAACTTTTTCCGACTGATAGCCTGAACTTATAATGTTACCCGCGTGCATCGTCAATCCTTTAGGCGCTCCCGATGACGTATCAAATATATCTCCGTTTATAGCTGCTATCACATTATATCCTGTATTTTCAACATCTTTTACCATAGTTCCGACCGTAGATACCGATCTTACCTGCCCTGAATAAACTATAGGAACAAGTCCGCTCGCAGCAAGATTTGTTGAAACAAAATATGCATGTTGATTTCCGCTTGATGCACTTTGCCCTATCTGTTCGCCATAATACGTATCAATATAAATTTGCTTATTTGCATCATAATGAACATTTCCAATTCCTTCGTAATACGAAAATCCTGAAAATGAAGCAAACACCATTAAAATTAAAAATAACGACAAAACTTTTTTAATATTTTTATTCATCAAAGTTCTCCTTCAAAATTATACATTACGTCGCTAAATGCATCCCCATTATACATCAGCAAGACTATATCCGGCTTGTGTTTCATTGCGTATTCGCTAACAGAAAACTTGAAAAGTCTTAAATCCAATGCTCGTACTTCGTTAACACCAAGCGATAAAAATGAATATACAGGGATTCCGAAAGAATCTTTGATTATCATAACCTTGCCTTTATTAACCAAGTTGTTTTTAAAAACAAGCTGTTCATTATCTCCATGATAAACAGCATATCTATTTAAATAAGGATCAAATTTTTTGTCACTTACGTATTCACTACTTAATATTGCTTTTTCGAAACTTCCATTGTATACAGTTTCATTTCCATTTTCAATCTGTGTCAGGGTATAATCAGTATCAAAATCAGGTGTAATTAAATTAAAATCATCAAGTCCTGCATATATCATACCTGTTCGTCTGCCCATAGAACCTAAAAAGCATTTTTTTGTAATTTTCTGTTTAAAATTGTCTATATTGCTATATTTTTCATCTATTGAAAATCCGTAATCTTCATTGAGTTTTTTTTCTATGAGATTTGTAGCATCAAAAGCCGTTTCAATTTTCCAATGATGATCCGTATCATAAAAAAGTTCCTTCGGAGTTTTACCGTTTTCTCTTAAACACTTTCTTAAGTCAATATAATCTATATTGTTTTCTTTTAATAAATTTAAAAACTTATCTACATTATAATCTGAAAAATCATTTCGCGTTTTAGGTAAGTCGTTCTTTGCACCGCTCAATTTAAAAGGGGCTTGAACATATAAAAACGGTATATCAGAAGCATCCAGCTCTTTTTTTAAAGTTTGTACTTTCAAAAATGCGGCTTCCACTTCATCATCCTTTTTATCAATCTTAAAAGTTATCTGGTTATATTTAGTTTTATAAATTTCACCATATCCAGCATCCGCTAAAACTTTTTTTAATGCAAGTTTTTGAATAAATCCGTATTCTTCAATATACATAGGCGCCAAAAATGCTTTGTCGCTAACTACAGACTCTGCTATTTGCGTAGCTTTTTCCACTCTTTCAAAAATCGGTGTGCCCTGTAATACTTCAGTACGGTACCTTGTTATAAAATGACTGATAGGATTTCCCCCATGATTAACAAACATACCGATAAGCATACCATAAATTATAAAAAGAAAAACTAATGCCACAATATTATTTCGCTCAATTTTAATTTTCAAACTGCCTCCTAAAAATTAAAATAAATAAACGGATTGTATGCTCCCTTTACCAAATAGGATATAACACCTAAAAATAAAAACATCAATCCTACTATATAAATAGTTTGTCCTATCTTTGAATTGGCAAAATTTGTATTTTCTATTTTGTTGAATAAAGGCATTGAAAACAGAATTCCTAAAACAAGAAATATTCCGAACTCCTTTAAATAAAATAAAAATTCCGCATCAACTATTCCGTTTTTAGTAGGGACAAACATTGTAATCAAATATGCCTTTGCTTCCGCTATGCTCTGCGCTCTAAAAAGTACCCATCCGAACATTACAAAAAGCAAAGTATACAAATGACGATACAAACCAAATCCGTCATTTGTATCCAGTTTTAAGGATTTTTCCAAAGACAAAAGCACAAAGTACATAAGTCCCCAACATATAAATGTCCAATTAGCTCCATGCCATATACCCGTAAGCGCCCAAACTATGAACAAATTTGCATAAAGCCTGACATTGGTATTAACTCTACTGCCTCCAAGCGGAATATACACATAATCCCGAAACCAGGTTCCAAGCGATATATGCCATCTCCTCCAAAATTCACTTATAGATTTGGATACATAAGGATAATTAAAGTTTTCATTAAAATGGAAGCCGAACATACGCCCAAGTCCTATAGCCATATCGGAATATCCGGAAAAATCATAGTAAATTTGCAGTGTATAACAAATTGCACCAAGCCAAGCCATCATCATCGAAAGCTTACCGTAACCAAGCAATGTATAAGACATATCTGCAACTATCGCCACATTATTTGCAATCAAAACTTTTTTTGACAAACCTATTATAAAACGATTTGCTCCATCCGAAAAATCTTTTAAACTTTCACGTCGATTTGCTATTTCATTTGCTATAGTTTCATATCTTACTATAGGCCCTGCGACAAGCTGTGGAAAAAACGATATGTAAAGTCCTACATTTAACGGATTAGTTTGAACTTCTCCTTTTTGTCTGTAAATATCAATAACATAAGATATTGCCTGAAAAGTAAAAAACGATATACCTATAGGCAGTGCAATATCCGGTATTGACCAATTTACGTTTGTAGCAAGTTCGATATTTTTAATTGTAAAGGTTAAATATTTAAATATAAATATTATACTTAAATTTGTAAAAAGCATACCCGCAATTATTATTTTAGCTTTAAATTTATCTTGCCTAAATTTATCTATAAGTATTCCGAATATCCAATTCATTAAAATTGAAAACAACAACACAAAAACAAACTTAGGCTCTCCCCATGCGTAAAATCCTATGCTTGCCACAAACAAAAATACATTTTGCAGTATACGATTATTTCTAAAAATCGTATAGTATAAAAGTATTACAACAGGCAAAAATACGGTTATAAAAATTAGCGAAGAAAACAGCATCAAAATCTCCTATTACTTGGTTGAATTTAAAAAGACTTTATATGCCTTATATGCCATATAAATATCGTATTTGCTTGCAGTTTCATAAGGCGAATGCATAGAAAACAGAGGAACTCCGCAATCCAAAACTTCAATTCCTCTATCTGCCAGTATATATGCAATCGTTCCACCGCCGCCCTCATCAACTCGCCCTATTTCAGATGATTGGTATGAAATCTTATTTTTTTCGAATAAACCGCGCACATAAGCAACAAATTCTGCATTTGCATCGGATGCACCGGATTTTCCTCTTGCTCCTGTGTATTTTTCAATGGTAACTCCGTTACCCAAAAAAGATGCGTTGTTTTTTTCCATCACTTCCGGAAAGCTCGGATCGAATCCTGCGGTTACATCAGCCGAAAGCGCCCTTGAAGCCGAAAACGTCCTTTGTAAAGCATACGGATGAACTATACCTGTTTTTTCGAGTAAGTCCATCATAAATAATTCAAAATTCTTGGATTCCATACCGGTATTTCCCATACTTCCAACTTCTTCCTTGTCAGAAAATATACAAATTGCCGTCTTTTTTAATTTTTTGTCGCTCTCAAGCATAGCAATCAAACTCGTATATGCGCATACCCTGTCATCTTGACCATATGCCGCAACCATACTTGAATCAAACCCCAAAGAATGCGCCTTGAATGCAGGTACAACCTCAATTTCCGCACTTCTAAAGTCATCTTCATCCATACCGTAGTTTAATTTAAGATAATTCAAGATATTTGCTTTTACAGGGTTTTCAGCATTTTCATCATCAAGAGGCATAGATCCTATTACAATATTCAAATTTTCACCGTTAATTCCATCTGCAAGTGACTTTGCTTCCTGTTTTTTTGCAAGATGCGGAAGCAAGTCTGTAATCAAAAATATCGGCTCTCCCACTTCCTCTCCTATACGGATATTTACTGTACTTCCGTCAGTTTTGGCAATTACACCATGAAGTGCAAGCGGTATTGTGGTCCACTGATATTTTTTAATTCCACCATAATAATGAGTTTTCAAAAGTGCGATTCCCTCATCTTCATATAGCGGATTTTGTTTTAAATCAAGTCTTGGTGCATCTATATGTGACCCTATACAATTAAATCCGTTTGTCAATTCTTCTTCACCTATTTGAGCTAAATATATTGACTTGCCTTTGTTCGATGCATATACTTTGTCCCCCGGCATCAGAGTTTGGCAGGAATTTATATCTTTATATCCACATAATGTAGCCATTTCAATTATTTTAGAAACAGCTTCTCTTTCCGTTTTCACTTCATTCAAAAATTCCATGTAACCGTTTGAAAAATCCATTATTTTCTGCATAGTTTTCGCATCAATGTTTTTCCATCTTTTGTTATTTTTCTTTTTGGCATTATTCATCACAAATATCCCCTTATATAATATTTTTAATTTAATTAAATTTCATTTAATACAGTTGCTACAATATTTTTAGAATTTAAAACAAATGCTTCCCAAGGTTGCTCCGCCTCTCTTTCGGGCGACCATACTTTATCTTCATATTCTGTCAATATTTCTTCAAAATCGCATCCCCGCTCTTTTCTTGATAATATAAATTCTTTTAAATTTTCAGCATTTTTAATAAATAAATCAAAATAAACACCCGTATATTCATCCGGCATTACCCCAAAATGTGGAGAAATTATTATCTTTGGATTAACAGCTTTACATTTTATTGCAGATTCAATACTTTGCTTCAAACTTTTAAGCGCAGGAACATGTATTGAATCCGGACTTTCAAGAACTCCTGTTGTTTCACTTGCAAACATAATTCCGCGCGGTTCTAATACAAATGTCAAAGAACAATCGGTATGGCCTTTTGTTTCAAGAACTTGCAAATATTCTCCCGCACCAATATATATTTTATCACCGTCTTGCAAAATATTATCTACATGCATTTCTTCTACAGGTATATCAACCTCATGTCCTTTATAAAGCCTTGCGGCCGCTTGCGAGAGTTCAAATATGGTTTTCCTTGCTCCTGCGCTTTCAAACACCCGTTTTGCTTTTTCTGCCCCATAGACCTCTATATTTTCCCATCTGCTTTTTACCAAAGGAAGCGCACCTATATGATCGTAATGTGTATGTGATAAAATCAGCATATCTACCGCTTTTTTATCATATTTATTTAATACATTCTCTATATTTTCAATTAACTTGTCGGCACAAAAAGCCATCCCGCAATCGTAAAGAACAGTTTTTTCATTACCCAAAATAAGCAAAGACTCCCCGCCTCTGCCACCTGTCACACGTTCTATATTTTCAGGAAAAGAAAATCTGCTATGATTATCAAAGCCTTTTACCCACTCTTTATGTTCTGTCATCAATCAAGTCCCACTATTTTCTTTATAATCGGTAATTTTTCAGGTTTTTTATCACCTATAAAAAATGCTCCCGAAATCTCATCATATGCATCTTTTAATTTATGTGCATCATTTCCATAAATAGTTGCAATTACATCTCCTTTTGCAACTTTACTTCCAATTTGCACATTTAAATATATTCCACTTGAAAGGTCAATTTTATCATCTTTTTTCAATCTACCTGCTCCTGAAAGCTGTGATGCCGTTCCCACTTTTTGCGCATTTATTGCGCATACATATCCTTTTTCTTCAGCTATCAGTTCTTTTTTCATACTCGCCGTTGGAAACACATCATAATTTTCAAATATGCGCATATCTCCACCTTGTAATTTTACAATTTCCTTAAATTTTTCAAAGGCTTTTCCGCTATCCAGCAATTTATTTGCCAAATTCTTTGCTGCATATATCGAATCCGCTTTTTTCGCTAAAAATATCATCATTGCGGAAAGTTCAATGCAAATTTCTTTCAAATCATCAACGGCACTTCCTTTTAAAAGTTCAATAGCTTCTATCACTTCCAAACTGTTTCCGACCGCCTTTCCAAGGGGTTTATCCATATCTGAAATAATAGCAACTGTTTTCTTACCAAAGGAATTACCTATCGACACCATTATTTCGCTAAGCTTTACAGCTGAAGCAATATCTTTCATAAAAGCTCCCGCTCCGCACTTAACATCCAAAACTATAGCATCATCGCCCGAAGCAAGCTTTTTACTCATAATACTTGAGGCTATCAATCCCATATTTGCAACAGTTTGTGTAACATCTCTAAGAGCATAAATTTTTTTGTCCGCAGGCGCAATATTGGCAGTTTGTGTAATCAAGGCAACACCGATTTTATTTACTTGTTCTTCCAATTCTTTGACAGTAAAAGAATTTTTAAAATTCGGTATCGCTTCAAGCTTATCGGCGGTACCTCCTGTAAACCCCAGCGAGCGCCCGCTCATCTTTGCTACATTAACTCCCGCAGCGGCGGCTATCGGAGCAACAATAAGTGTAGTTTTATCTCCAATTCCTCCTGTGCTGTGCTTGTCTACCTTCATGCCTTTAATATTTGATAAATCTATTATATCACCCGAATCTTTCATGGCTTTTGTCAGATATACGATTTCATCCATACTCAAATCATTTAAATATATAGCCATAAGCAATGCAGCCATCTGATAATCAGGAATTTCTCCACCGGTATATCCGTTTACAAAAAAAGTAATTTCTTCTTCTGTCAAACTCATTTTATCTCTTTTTTTTGCAATTATACTACTTGCATTCATTTGTAACCTCTTTCTTTTCGTCACTCCAAATACAAATCGGTTTAGCATTCAAATAATCATAAGATGTCAAATCGTAAAATACACCGTTCATTTCCCCTTTGAACCCTTTGACAAAATTATCCTTACCATGTAAATGCCCATAAATCACTCTTTCTACACCAAATTCAGTAAAAAGTTCTGTAAAACCCGATTTATGAAAGCTATCATTAGTAGGCGGATAATGCAGCATCCCTATTATGCGCTCTTTCCCTGCCTTTTTAGCCATCTCAAGAGAGAGTCTAAGCCTTATAATTTCGCGATTGTATATCTTTTCATCATGAAGCGTAAACTCGGCAGCACCCGGACAAACCCAGCCTCTTGAGCCGCATATTGCAAAATCACCTACTTCAAAAAAATTCGATTGTAAAAATTTCATACCGGGATAAAGTGAATTCATTTTTGTAATTGAACTCCACCACAAATCATGGTTGCCTTTAATAAGTATCTTACTACCCGGAAGTTTATCAATCCAATCCAAATCGTAAATTGCATCATCAAGTTTCAGCCCCCAAGATGTATCACCTCCAACGAGCACAACATCTTCGGGCATCACTGTTTTTCGCCAATACTCCTCTAATTTTTCCTCGTGCTTTTCCCATTTACTTCCAAATATATTCATAGGTTTTTCGATATAAGGCGCAAACGACAAATGCAAATCGGAAATCGCGAAAATCTTCATATTACTCTATTACTACACCATCTTCATCAACTTCTATTTCTTCATCGGAAACCGGAGCCGACTCAATATTTTTCAAATTTTCCATTAACAACTTTTCAACTTTGTTAAACACCTGAGGATTTTCTGCAAAATAAATTTTTGCATTTTCTCTGCCTTGACCAATTCTTGTTCCCTCAAAACTGTACCACGCACCCGCCTTATCAACTATATTTGCAGCAACAGCACAATCCAGCACATCTCCCTCTTTGGAAATTCCCTTTCCATACATAATATCAAATTCAGCTTGTTTAAAAGGTGGTGCAACTTTATTTTTTACAACCTTAACTTTTGTCTTATTTCCAATTATCTGATCGCCTTGCTTTATCGTATCGGCTTTTCGCACTTCCAACCTCATACTTGAATAAAATTTAAGTGCTCTACCGCCTGTAGTAGTTTCCGGACTTCCATAGATAACTCCAACTTTTTCTCTTAACTGGTTTATAAAAACCACTGCCGTATTAGATTTATTTATGCTTCCTGTTAATTTCCTAAGCGCTTGTGACATCAGCCTTGCTTGAAGTCCTACGTGCGAATCGCCCATTTCTCCCTGAATTTCAGCCCTAGGTACAAGCGCCGCAACAGAGTCCACAACTACTATATCCAAAGCTCCGCTTCGAACAAGCATGTCACAAATCTCAAGTCCCTGCTCGCCCGTATCCGGTTGTGAAACAATCAAATCATCTATATTTACACCCAAATTCCTGGCATATTCAGGATCAAGCGCATGCTCTGCATCTATAAACGCGGCTTTTCCGTTATTTTTTTGCGCTTCCGCAATAATATGAAGCGTAAGAGTGGTTTTTCCTGATGATTCAGGTCCGAATATTTCTATAATTCTTCCTTTAGGGATACCTCCTATACCGGTTGCTATATTTAAACTGGACGATCCTGTCGGAATAGAGTCTATATTAAGTTTTGCTGAAGTATCTCCAAGTTTCATTATAGCGCCTTGACCAAATTGCTTTTGAATCTGTTTCATGGCTTCCTTTAATGCTTCATCTCTTTCTGTTTTATCTACAATATTGTTTACTTCTTTCGGTTTTGCCGTAGTTGCCATAATTACCTCCTAAAAAGAACATTTGTTCTGCTATTATAATATATCAAAATTTCGATTGAGTCAAGTGAAATTTAAAATAAATTTGTTAAGAAAATATCATTCATTAAATTGTAATATATTTCCATTTGATTGTCAAGTATATTTTGTTGCAAAATAGCGGAAATTCTGGGATTATAAGACATTAGAGAATGTCTTTTTACATAGAAAAAGAACCTACTTTATTAGTAAATTCTTTCGCCTGCTTTGTAAATATTTGCTATATTAAAACATCTGTTCCATTTCTTAATATATCAATATATTCTTTATAATTTTTTACTTTATTCCTTACCTGTTCCTTTAATAAACGAAGATTTTCAAGTTTTTCAAATTTATCTACGGCTGAAGAATCGGTATTGTATTTACTATCGCCGTTTCCACATTCAAATCCGGATAACCTTCCTAAGGAGGTTTATGATGGTAAATTTCAGTGTTTAAAAAAATTTTTTATTTTTCATTAAACGATGAGTACTATATCAAACTTGAAACAGCTGCGGAAAACAAAGGAATGACCATTCAGGATTACATTCGATATAAGCTTTTCAACCAGAATACAATCTTTACTGTTGCTGAAGCTGTTCGACGTGTTCAAACCGGTAGCTTCAAAAACAAAACTTTCTCTCTTCCTGATCTTTATGGAAATGAATGGATTTTAGATAGAGGTAGGGCCGGCGTTTTCGGAAAGAACTTTTTTAACCATATCGTTAAGCATCCTGAATTAGGCATTCGTTTCATTCCCAATCACACCATTAAACGTCGAGCAGTTTATTCTTATATGAAGGAGGATTGATCACATGTTATACTCTATTGATTCAAAAAAATATGTCAGCCATTTGCCACATAAAGAAGATTTTGATAAGTGGATGAAAAATTTATCTGCCGGAGATTATCAAGCAATCGTAGATACATTGAACAAAAAAATAAATGACTCTGATGTTAATACCGCAGGTTGGCTTCCGGGTCATGACTGGACTGGAAGTGTTTACGAGCCTATATATAAGGCATGCGGACAAAACAAAGAATTATCCGGTAAGTTCTTCGAGCTTATAGTATTTGACCTTTTGCTGAGAAGAACTGGCAAAACTTGGGGATTTGGAAAATTTGAATTAGGAAGATATTGTCTTACGACAGTATCTTCTTATTTTGATTCATCCCGGAATTTGACTCTCCTCTTGCGCAAAGTACATTCACTGTGAGCATGCTCATTGCATTTGAGCAATCTATGATTATAAAAGAAAAATTCCATACACATCTCTATACCCCTTACTTTACCGCTTCTATAATTTGTTCCGGCTTAACATATTTTATGAACTTCACCCCACAGCCAAAACACTATTATCAAAAAACTCTCTAAAAGGTGTCTACATCCATGTAGCAAGCATT
>JBQMYS010000002.1:0-56802 GCA_052173355.1 Eubacteriales bacterium
TCAACGCACCTAAAATAGCTTCTTCTTCACTTGTGCAATATAAAGTATCGATACTTTAAACTCAAACGTTTCAAAAACATAATTTTGAACCTACTTGGAAAGCAACACGATTGTCTCAACTTTGCTTGTGTGGGGGAACATATCGACTATACAGCCTTTTTTTAAGGAAAACCCCTGATTAAGCAGAATTTTCAAATCTCTAGCCAGTGTAGCCGTTTCGCATGAAACATAAATCAATTTTTTAGCATTTGTTTGTTTTATGGACTCAAGTAACTGCGGTTTGCAACCGCTTCTTGGAGGATCTAAAATCAACAGATCCGGGGAAAAGGGAGGAATTTCAAAGCCATATTTGTCGGTGCTGCCTTTTAGTATCTTTAAGAGTTCATCTTCGGCTTTGCCGAAGATGAACTCTGCATTTGTAATACCGTTAATAGTTGCATTCCTGTTTGCATCAATTACGGCAGATTTTACAGATTCGACACCGATGACCCTGCCGCGCTTTGAATCAGTCGCGCCTTTTTCTGATATGGCGCGACTGCAAAAAAGTCCGATGCTGCCCACACCGCAGTACAAATCAAGTACATTATCGGTTGGTTTTAAATCGGCAAATTCGAGGACTTTTTTGTATAGCAGGAGCGTTTGCTCAGGGTTGACCTGGTAAAACGCTCCTGCTGAAATTTCAAAGCGCAACCCGTCAATTTGTTCGATTATTACAGATTTGCCGGCTATGAGCTTGTGTTTGGTGCTCATATTAGATGAAGTTCTGCCCTCATTTATATTTAGGATAACGCTTTGGAGGCTGTAGTTACAGCTGTTTTTTAAAGAATAATCATTTATTAAATTATCCAGAGAATCGACCAATTTATCAATATTTGGGATAGATTTGCCGTTTATTACCGGAATAACCATTATTTCACCTGTAGCATTTGCAATTTTGATTATTAAGTGTTTGAAAAGCCCCTTACCGCTTGATTCACAAAAAATGCTCAGATTCTCATGTGTTATGAATTGTTTTAGGGCTTTAGCGATTTCGAGCACAATAGGTTTTTGTAGTGCGCATTCATCACAGTTAATAACTGCATGACTTCGGAGTTTGTAAAAACCGATTTGCGCTTGTGTTATTTTGAATGTATTTTTCTTTGGTATATTTTTGTTATCGATACCTATCTGAAATTGAGCCTTGTTTCTGTAATGAAACGGAGTGCGCATTCCTATTATTTCGAAAGGTTCACTTAAATTTAAACCTGCCAGTCTGTTAAGCTTTTCCATAACCTGTGTTTGTTTAAGGGAAAGTTGCGCATCATATGAAATTTCTCTGTATGCGCACCCTCCGCATTCAAAATGCGGACATATTGCAGGGACTTTGTGTAAAGATGGCTTGAGCACTTCGACTTTTGTAGCAACAGCAAAGTTGGATTTGATTTTTTTGATTCTGGCTTTTACGGTTTGACCTAAAAGTGCATTTTCAACGAATATTACAAGTCCTTCAAACTTGCCTATTCCCTGTGCGAGTTCACTCATATCGGTTATTTTGATTTCAATAATATCGTCTTTGTTAATCATATCAATTTTGTTTTAAATCCTATGTATCACTATCTACATTTGTATTTGTTGTATTTTCAAGAGCTTCATAAAAATCGGGAAATTTTTTGCGGATGTTCAGCGGTTTCAAATTGTGGTCGGTAATGCCGCTGCGAGTATATCCTGTGACCAAAAGTTGATTTGTTTTTTTGTTTAAAATTTCATAGTCCATTTTTATACTGGCAACTTTCAGCTCGGCGATGTGCGCACGAACCACAATTATATCGTCATATTTTGCGGGGGCTTTATAGTTTAGGTGCGCTTCTATTACGGGGAACCAAATACCCATATTTTCAAGAAGTGCATAAGGATAAGAAATGGAACGCAAAAATTCATTGCGCACCGATTCAAACCATTTCAAATAATTTGAATGGTAAACTACGCCCATTGCATCCGTATCGGCAAATATTATTCTGGTTTCTATTTCATAATTTAACAAGATCTACCTCCCGGTGTTTGTCTGTATTTAAAAATTTAAAAATCACAAAATAGATTATATGCTAAATTATAAAGAATTTCAACGAATTTTGGATTTTGAAGTGAAAAAGTTTCAAAAATATTTACATAATGAATAAAAAATGATACACTAATTCGGTAAATAAGTTTAAATATTAGACAAATTTTGATTTAAGAGAGGAACAATATGGAAAATTACAAAATAGTTGATGAAAGCTGTGCGGATTTGCGTGCGATAGCTCGCGGTGCATTAAGGGGAAATTGGAAGAAAGCAATAATTATAACTATAGTCTACTTTCTTTTGTTTCAAGGAGTAGCAAGTATATTGGCTTATCTTTTTCCGGTGACATTGCTGCAGTCGGAAGCGGGAAATGTAACTATATCTTATGCGGAGTTACTCTATACGCTTTTTACATCGGGTGCATTTACTTATGGATATGTTGCTTTTTCTCTTTCTTTTTTTAGAAAGCAGGAAGCAGGTATTACGAAACTGTTTGATGGATTTGAGCACATAATAAAACTGCTTGGGCTTACGATAGTAATGGGAATATTTATAGCGCTTTGGTCGCTTCTTTTGATAATACCGGGCATTGTTGCAGGATATAAGTATTCTCAAGCTTACAACATACTTTACGATCATCCGGAATATGGAATACTTAAGTGTATCAGCGAAAGTAAAAAAATGATGACAGGGAACAAGGCGAAATTGTTTATGCTGACGTTGAGTTACATTGGTTGGATTATAATTGCATCTATTCCGACTGTTGTATTGTCTATGGTGCTTGGCGCACAGGAACTTGCAAATCCTGATATTTTCGCTGTTGTTGCGCAAAATATTGCCTTGATATTTATGTCACCGGCTGCATTGTATATAATGATGGGCGAGATGGCATTTTATGAAATTGCTAACGGAAACCTTGTAAAAGAGGTGCTCGAGGTATCACCGCTAACAAGCGATCCGATAGTGAATTTGGTGGAGGATGTAAAATCCGAGAAGGCAAAGGAAAGTGATGAAAGCGACGGAGTAAATTTGGATAAATAGCAATTTAAATAAAAAATAAAATCGCGAGGTGTGCTTATGAATATAGTTTTTAGTGAGGACAGAGTACCGGGTAAACACGTGGTTCGTAAAATGAGAGAGGTTGCTGAAATTTGCTTGAGAAATGAAGATATAGACCCTGAACGCATAGAAATCAGTGTCAGTTTTGTAGATGCAAATGAAATACATGAACTTAATCGCGAATATCGTGGAGTGGATACGGTAACAGATGTGCTTTCGTTTCCGCAGTACGAAAAAAAAAGTTATTTTCCAAGTTATGGAACTATATGCATAGGAGATGTTGTTATTTGTTCGGAACAAGTGTTGTTGCAAGCCGACGATTTCGGACATTCGCCGGAACGCGAAATACTGTATTTGTTTGTGCACAGTATATTACACCTGCTCGGTTATGATCATATGGATGCTGATGAAAAAAAGCTGATGCGTGAAAAAGAAGAATCGGTGATGCGTGAAATAGGGGTTGAGCGCTAATGACGGACAGAGAATTGTATATTTTGGCAAAAGAAGTTTCAAAGAACGCATATGCTCCATTTTCGAAGTTTTGTGTGGGAGCTGCGCTGCTTAGTAAAAACGGTGCAGTATATTTAGGCGTTAACGTTGAGAATTCGTCTTATGGCGGTACTATATGCGCAGAGCGCGCAGCGGTGCTTGCGGCGGTAACGGCAGGAGAACGTGAATTTGAGTCGATTGCGATAGTTGCAAACGATTCCAAGGTTTTCCCATGTGGAATATGCAGGCAGTTTTTATATGAATTTGAGCCGAATCTTAGGGTTATAATCGGTAATGACGAAAAAAGTATTGAGGTATATAAATTGAACGAACTTTTGACAAACGGATTTAGGATTAAATGTGAATGTTGAAAATAAATCAAATAAAAGTTAGGAGAAATTTTGAAAACAGGATTTGTAGGGATAATCGGTAGACCAAATGTTGGGAAATCGACATTGTTGAATCAGATATTAGGAGAAAAAATTGCAATAGTTGCCAACAAACCTCAAACTACAAGAAACGCAATCAGAGGTATTTATACTAAAGCAGGTGAAGGTAACAGCGGTTGTCAGATAGTTTTTATTGATACACCGGGAATACACAAGCCGCGTACAAAACTGGGCAGTTATATGACGGGAATGGCAATAAGTACATTTAACGAAGTGGACAGCATTTTGATGCTTGTAGATGAACCGTTTTCGCTTAGCGTGGGTGACAGATACATAGTAGAACTCGTAAAGGAAGTTGAAACTCCAAAGATTTTGTTGATAAACAAGATAGATATAATAGAACCGCAACGGTACAAGCAAATTTATGAAGAATATAGCGAAATGGGAATTTTTGATGCAATCTATGGAATATCTGCAAAAGATGGAAAAAATGTTCAGGAAGTTCTCGAAAAAATAGAAGAAAATTTGCAAGAAGGACCGATGTATTTCCCGCAGGATATGATTACAGATAATCCGGAACGGTTTTTGGTATCGGAAATCGTGAGAGAAAAGGCGCTTCATTATTTGGAAAAAGAAATACCTCATGGCATAGCTGTTGAAATTGAGAACTTTGTGGAAGAAGACAGGCTGACTAAAATCGGAGTGGTGATAAATTGTGAAAAAAAGTCACATAAGGGAATAATTATCGGAAAAGGCGGGAAAAAACTTAAAGGTATCGGGAAAAGTGCGCGTATGGAAATCGAAGCTTTGCTTGGAACAAAGGTATTTCTTGAAATTTGGGTAAAAGTCAAAGAAAATTGGCGTGACAGCGATTTTGCACTTTCGAATTTCGGATATAGCAATAAGGATTAGCGATGTATACTGAAACTGACGGACTTGTAATAAAAAAAATCGGAATGGCAAACGGCAAAAATATGCTGACTATTTTAACGCGCAAGTTCGGGAAAATAAGTGCAGCAAGCAGCATAACCGAAAAAAATCGGACAAAATCATCTATGGCGGTTCGCCCGTTTTCGTATAGCAGGTTTGAAATGTATAAAAATACCAATAATTATAATATTGTAAGCGGCGAACTTCTAAAAAGTTATTATAAGATAGGCGAAGATATAGATAAATATGTTCAGGCGGCATATGTAATGGAATATACAGAGAAGATACTTGCTGAAGGTGTGCCGTCAATTCAGATTTACAGTTTGATTTTAGATTATTTGGAAATGCTTGCATTACGAAAGGATAAGTACACGACATTGACGCTGGCATATCAACTAAAAACATTGAAATATTTGGGGGCCGAACCGCTTTTGACGCAGTGCGTAAATTGTGGGAAAAAAGAAAATTTTACGAAGTTTTCGATAAAAGACGGCGGATTGTTGTGTTGCGACTGCGTGACGAAAATTGAACAGGATTTGTCGCAAAAAAATAAAGATATGCATATGTTGATTTATCCTGTGAATTTTGATATGATTAAGGTGGTAATGTTTATTCTAAAAAATCCTTTGAAAGCTCTCGAGGGCATGACACTGAAACCGGAAATAGAAGTTGGACTTACGGATGTGCTAAAAGAGTATGTGCGTTGTCATTTGAATGTAGAAAAACTGAAAACGGAGAGTTTTTGTTGGATAAATTAGAGAAAGTGAGGTAAATTATGGAAATTACTTTAGAAAAAATAGAACTTGTAAAAGATAGAACGGGAGTCAGCTATAAGGAAGCTAAAGAAGCTTTGGAAAAGGCAAACGGAAGTGTGGTTGATGCGATAATAGAGATTGAAGAAACTATTGACGAAGCCGATCAGAAAAAGATTTCGTCAAAAAGCGTGCAGATAGTTGACAGTATTAAGGAACTGGTTAAACGAGGAAATGTATCAAGGATAATCATCAGAAAAGATGAAGAAGTTGTGCTTAATTTGCCTGTAAATGTCGGCATAATCGGAGCAATAGCAGCGCCGGTTGCAATGGTTGCGGGAGTTTTGGTGGCATTTGGGACTAAATGTGAAATAGAAGTGGTTAAAGATGACGGTTCTATAATAGATGTCAGCGAAATGACAAATGAAAAAATCGGAGATTTAATCGAAAAGGGCAGCGTTATTGCGGATAGCGTAAAAGAAAAAGGTGAAGAAGTTTATAGCAATATTAAGATAAAAACAAATGAGGCTATAAATAAAGTTCGCGTGCAGGATGAAAACGAAGATGATGCTTATTTTGAAGATGGAGAGTCTGACGAGCCGGGAGATATAGAAATCAATGTCGAAGAAGAAAAACTGTTCGACGAGGATGAGGAGACGGAAAAGTAAAAATGGCTAAAGAGATTACAATGGATAAAATCACATCACTTGCTAAAAACAGAGGTTTTGTGTATTCAGGTTCGGAAATATATGGAGGGCTTGCAAATACTTGGGACTATGGTCCT
Organism: Eubacteriales bacterium; assembly: GCA_052173355.1. Lineage (GTDB taxonomy): Bacteria > Bacillota > Clostridia > Peptostreptococcales > Anaerovoracaceae > JABZIP01. The sequence goes on from JBQMYS010000002.1 coordinate 6,442, forward strand.
ATCGGAGTGGAACTTAAAAACAATGTAAAAAAAGCGTGGTGGAAAAAGTTCGTGCAGGAATCGCCGTACAATGTCGGGCTGGATGCCGCCATATTGATGAATCCTAAAACTTGGGTGGCATCGGGTCATGTCGGGGGGTTTGCAGATCCGTTAATCGACTGTAAAAGCTGTAAAGCGCGTTTCAGGGCGGATAAACTTATAGAGGACTACCTTGAAAAAAGCGATAAAGGCGGAGTATCTGTTGACGGTTGGAATAATGAAAAACTTGAAGGATATATAGCTGAAAACGGAATCGAGTGTCCGGAGTGCGGAAAGAAAGATTTTACATCAATCAGGCAGTTTAATTTGATGTTTAAGACGTTTCAAGGCGTTACGGAAGATTCGAAAGCTGAGATATTTTTAAGACCTGAAACTGCGCAAGGAATATTTGTAAATTTTAAAAATGTTCAAAGGACAAGCAGAAAAAAAATTCCGTTTGGAATAGCGCAGATAGGAAAGTCATTCAGAAACGAGATAACACCGGGTAATTTTACATTTAGAACAAGAGAGTTTGAACAAATGGAACTCGAATTTTTTTGTAAACCCGGAACGGATATAGAGTGGTTCAATTATTGGAAAGATTATTGCGAAAAGTTTTTGCTGTCATTAAATATGAAAAAAGAAAATTTCAGACTTCGCGATCATGAAAAAGAAGAACTTTCGCATTATAGCAATGCAACAACGGATATAGAGTACAAATTCCCGTTTGGTTGGGGAGAACTTTGGGGTGTTGCGGATAGAACCGACTTTGATTTAAGACAACATAGCGAGCATTCTTCTCAAGAAATGAATTATGTTGATTCCGAAACAGGAGAAAAATATATACCTTATTGCATAGAACCTTCGCTGGGGGCAGATCGTGTAACGCTTGCATTTTTATGCGAAGCATATGACGAAGAAATTTTAACTTCTTCTGACGGTAAGGAAGATACCAGAGTTGTGCTTCATTTCCATCCTGCACTTGCGCCGTTTAAAGCGGCGGTGCTTCCGCTTGCAAAAAAACTTGCGCCGGTAGCATTACCTGTGTATGAAGAACTTTCGAAATATTTTATGGTAGATTATGATGAAGCGGGAAGCATAGGAAAAAGATACAGGAGAGAAGATGAAATCGGTACACCTTTCAGCATTTGTGTTGATTTTGACACTGAAACCGACGGCTGTGTAACGATTAGAGATAGAGATACTATGCAGCAGGAAAGGCTTCCTATATCTGAACTAAAAGCATACATTGAAAAAAAGCTTGAATTTTAGATGTAGATAGGAGAAAATGATGGCTGAGCTGATTTACTCGTTTAACGAGGGAAATAAGAATATGATAGCGCAGTTAGGGGGCAAAGGAGCAAACTTATCGGAAATGACGAAGATAGGGCTACCTGTGCCCTTTGGTTTTATTTTGGACAGTTCTTTGTGCAATGATGAAGATTGGGAGAACGGAGAATTTCCGGAATATTTGGTAAATCAAATTGAGGGAAAACTTGAAGAACTTGCAGCGGTTAGCGGGAAAAGATTCGGAGACATAAAAAATCCTCTTTTTCTTTCGGTTAGATCTTCGGGTATGATTTCTATGCCGGGAATGATGCAAACCGTTTTGAATTTGGGCTTAAACGATAAAACGGCAGCAGCCCTTGCTGTTGTTGGAAAGAGTGTCAGATTTGCATATTATACGTATAGGAAATTTATACTCGATTATTCGCAGATTGTACTGGGGTTAAATATAGATAGCTTAAATTATGAAGAATTCGGTGAAAACGACAATACACGAAAAATAAAAAAGCATATTCATTGGTTGAAAAAACAGATATTGTCATCGACCGGCAAAGAATTCCCTCAAGAGGTAAGTGCACAGCTGTATTCAGCTATAAGAGCGGTATTTAGGTCTTGGAATTTGCCGCGGGCTAAGAATTATAGAAAATTCAATTCAATAAGCGACAATCTCGGTACGGCTGTAATAGTACAGCAGATGGTATTTGGAAATATGGATTCAAATTCGGGTGCAGGAGTTGTATTTTCAAAAAATCCTACAAATGGAGAGGACGAGGTCTACGGTGAATTTGCAAATAAGATACAAGGCGATGCGATAGCGAGCGGAAAAGCATTACCTGATAATATTGGAGATATGCGAAACCTCAATCCGGGGCTTTACGAAAAAATAGCAAAAATTGCCAATTTACTGGAGGAACATTTTAAATGGGTCCAAGATATAGAATTTACGTTTGAACAGAATAAAATTTATATCTTGCAATCTAAAAATGCTAAGATGAGCATAAATGCGACTGTAAAGAATTCTGTAAGAATGGCAAAAAAAGGATATTTCGATAAGCATGAAGCTTTGATTAAGATTCCGCAATCACAGCTTGGTAATTTGTTAAGTTCTTGCAATGCACTTGATCTGTGTGAAGAAAGTGAAAGCGAAGATTTAATTGCCGCGGGGAAATCCGCATCAGTTTCGGTGGCAACGGGCAGATTGTGTATTTTTGAGGAAAGTGCCAAAGCTATGATGCGACAAGGAGAAAAGGTTGTGTTTGTTTGCGAAAGGGCAAATCCGAGTCTTTTTCCGATGTTGGAAATTGCAGACGGAATGGTAGCTGCAACGGGCGCAGTCACTTCACATATGGCGATATTGGCAAGAAGTTTTGACAAGCCGTTTTTAATAATTTCTGAAAACCTGACTATTGATTACAAAAATGCGCTTATAAAAATAGGGGAAACAAGCATAAAAGAGGGAGAAATCTTGACTATAGACAGCGCAAGTGGGCGACTTTTCAGGGGTAAGAAAGCAAAAAAATTAGAAAATGCGGATAGTGAGTTTGCAGATATTTTGAGTTGGGCGGACGAAAGCAGGACTTTGAAAGTTCGTGCGAATATAAGCAGCACACAAGATGCTGAAAATGCTATGAAATTCGGATGTGAGGGAATCGGACTGTGCAGGACGGAACACATATTTGACGAAATACATATAAACGATATTTTAACTTTGCTTCTTTCGGACATGGAAATAGAACGAAGGGTAGCTACTGAGAAATTGATAGTAGTGCAAAAAAATTTTTTCAAACGTATATTTGCTATTATAGGGGAAAAACCGATAACTATCAGACTTATGGATCCTATTTTAAACAACTGGTTGCCGAAAACCGATACGGAAATTGAAAAAACGGCAGACAGACTTAGTATTTCAGTTGCAAATTTAAAGAAAAAATTGGCAAATATAGTTGAGATAAACCCGTTGTTAGGTTATAGAGGGTGCAGAATTACGGTAAAGTATCCGGAAATAACAACTATGCAGGCTATGGCGATAGCGCTTGCCGTTTCGGAAATGCGTATAGAGCAAGGGATGAATATAGAGCCTGAAATAATGGTGCCTTTAGTAGGAATTTCGAAAGAATTTCAGTTTGTCAAAACTTTAATAGATGATGCGATGGCACACTGTATGCAAGGACTTGGAACTCAGATGAATTATACGGTAGGGACTATGATAGAAGTTCCGAGAGCGACACTTATTGCAGGCGAAATTGCAAAAAATGCGGACTTTTTTTCATTCGGGACAAACGATTTAACACAGTTTGCGTTTGGAATATCTAAAGAAAATGTTGAAATTTTGATGAACAAGTATAATGAAAGCGGAATACTTACTAAAAATCCGTTCGAAACACTCGATATAGAAGGCGTAGGCTCTATTATCAGTATAGCCGTAAAAAATGCAAAAGCGGCAAAAGCAAAGATAAAACTCGGGGTTTGCGGAAATCAAAGCAGCGATCCGGCAAGCATAGGATTTTACCACAAATTGGGGCTGAATTATATATCGTGCGAACCGGAAAAAGTACCGGAAGCGAGGATTGCCGCGGCACAAGCGAAAATTTCGGAAAATTTAATTTAGAAATAAAAATTTAATAACTTTAAATGAGGATTTATGCTATACTTGTATTCAGATGTTTTAGCAATATTCGATAAAAGAAAGAAGGATGAAATGAGAAAACAATCAATGATTGCGGTTGTAATTGCGCTTCTGATTTGCATTTGCACAACACAACCGTTATTTGCACAGCCGAAGTATGAATACACCGAAAACCCTCAGGGCTATCCATGGGATTTGAGAAATACCGAATATTTTAAGCCTGTAAAATCACTTATGGATAGAAATATAATAATGGGAAATCCGGACGGATATTTCAGACCGGAAGAAGGGCTTACCCGCGCGGAGCTTGCCGTTATGCTGGCAAAGATTACAGGATATACGAAAAACCGATTCGAAGATTTAAATTTGAATTATTTTGATGATTTGGCAGGTTATGAATGGGCAAAGCCATATATCGTTGCATGCAAGCGCGACGGTTTGATAAAAGGACGTACTGAAAAAAGTTTCGATCCCGGAGCAAAAGTTTCATATATTGAATATATGGCAGTTATATCAAGGCTACAAAATCCGCAACTCGATTTGCCGGGGAAATGGCCGCAAAATTATATAATGTATGTGCAAAGCACTTTTTACAACGTTATACAAGATAGGAATATTACAGATTGGAACGCTCCTGCAAAAAGGGGAGATGTGGCGATGATACTGTATAATTGTGCATCTAAAAAAATTGCTTACGAATTAACCGAAAAAGAAAAGTTGGAAAAGACAGAACTGGTTAGGATGTTGTACGGACCCGAACCCGCAAAGTAAAATGGCCCAAACAATCTGTACGGCATATATCTTTTACAGTTATGTTACAGCTTAGGTAAAACACTTGACGAGATTTGACATAGCTAGTATAATGACTCTAGAAATGAAGAAGATTTTATCTTCTCATAACCCCATGCTCTGAAAAAAAGGGGGAAGAGCAAGGGCAAAATATTCATCCCCCAAGTATTTCTAAAGGAGGAAATAAGAAGATGAAAAAAGTACTTGCATTAGTGCTTACTTTGGCACTGGTACTATCAAGCTTCTCTATGGCTTTTGCTGATGACAAGACAGCACCTGCGGCAGCCGCACCTGCAAAATATCTTACAGATATAGCAGGAAATGCTAATGCTGAAGCTATCGGAGTAGTAAATGATCTAGGTATCGTAACAGGAAATCCTGACGGTACATTCCAGCCAACAAAGGCTGTAACAAGAGCGGAATTCGCTGCTATGATCACTAGAGCTCTTGCAATTCCTAACAGTGCTCTGTCGGGATACGCAACAACATCCTTCAAGGACACTGACGGATACGGTTGGGCAGTAGGATACTTAGCATTCTGTAATTCAAAGGGCATCATGCTTGGAGACGGACAGGGAAATGCTATGCCCGGCAAAACAGTTACTTTGAACGAAGCGGTAACTATGTCACTTAGAGCTATAGGATATACACCAAACAGCTCACACCTAAAAGGTAATTGGCCTGCAAGCTACGTAACAAAGGCTCAGGAACTTAGTCTTTACGATTATGTTGCAAAAGATCTTGTAGAAGTAGATAAAGCAAATGCAGCTCAGCTTATTTATAATCTATTACCGATTAACAAGGTAGCAGTTGATACGGACGGTCAAACAAGAACTCTTTCAGTTAACCTATTAACTGCAGGGTTAAACTGCTCTACAAGCGGAGAACAGGTTATAACAGTTGACGACCTTGACTATTGCGCAATGAACCTTGCAAAGCACATCGGTGAGTACGGTGAAAAGTATACAAACAATACAACAAAGAAAGTAGTTGCTTTCATGCCTAAAAAGAATACTGCTAAGCTTGTTGGTAGATTTGTAAACGCTGCTACTGCAGGAGAGTACGATTTTGTAACATCTGATACAGAACTTACATATACTATCAGAAAGAACCCTGTAAACGCAGGAACAACAACTGCAGTTGTACCTGTTAAGAATTTGATGAACGGCGAAGGCAGAGCAGTTTATAATCAGGTTGATGATATAGCAAACTTCAGCACTATGCTTGCAACAAATGCAGCTATAGGTAAGGAAGTTGCGATATATGGAGAACTTTCAGGAAAAGTTGTAAAACAGGTTTACTCTGTAAACACTTGGAATACAAACAAAGCTGACAAGGCTCCTTCAGATGTTGCTAACGACATCAAATCAAAGAGACTTCTTGGTATCAAATTCCCTGAAAATGATAACAAAGAAATCGACATCAATCAGTTTGAACTTGTTGGAGTAAATACTATAAACGACATCAAAAAAGACGATGTACTTTATGTTTATAGCGATCCTACAGATAAAGTAATCAGAAAAATTGAAGTTGGTACTCAGACAGTTGAGGGTAAAGTTTACAACTTCAAGAACGGAAGCTCAAGCAACGGTTTAGCTTCAATCTTCAAAGTTGGAGATAAGAACTACAAGAATGCTATCGAAGTTGTAAATACTGATTATGTAGGTTCAACTTCAAACAAGCGTATGGTTAAGCCGAATGATACTACAGCAGATGTAAAACTTATTTTGGACGGACGCGGATACGTATTTGAGAAGATTTCTTCTACAAAAGCAAATAAGATTGCTGTAGTTACAAATAAAAAGACTGAAGACGAAGATATAGACAGCAGAGTAAAACTGTTCCTTGCTGACGGTACTAAGAAAACATTTACTTACGATGATGCTACTGCTAAGGTTCCTGCAAATGATGGAAAATCAACAGACAACAAGCCTTATACTAAGGGTGTTGTAATCGGATACGGACTTAACAAGGATGGAGAAATCAATTCTGCTAACCACAACTACGAAGCTGATGTTCAGATTAACTTAAAGAGCAATAACTTGGTTGCTTACACTATTGCAGGAAAGACAAAGTATGCTGTAGTAGATGACGCTGTAGTAGCGTTCACTTACAAGGGTGCGGGCGCTACTCCTGCAAATAGAGGAGACTACAAGGTTACTTCTGTTGCAAACATCAAGAAGAACACTAACATTAAGAATGCAGTGTTGTTGTTCGAGGATGATCTTGACCTTACAGGAGAAAGAGATACTAACGTTGTAGGTATCATGGTTCCTGCAGACATGGCAAAAGTTGGTGAAAAGAAATATGCTTTAGTTTCTTATGTTTACCATCAGGATGGTGACGGCGAACACGTTCAGAGATTCAATGCTTATGTAGACGGAGAGTGGAAGACTGAACTTCAGACTTCTGACCTCTTATTCCCAGAGGCTGAATCTGCACCTGCAAAAGATCTTGATGCGCTTAAGACTAACGATAATGCTATGAGGCTTTATGAAATCAAGATGGATGCAAAGGGTATCGTTACAGATGCAACTTTGGTAAATCCTGCTAAACAGATAAAGGCTAACAATTCAGCTAATATTAACAACCTTGTTAACTTGGCAGAAAAGAAACACATAGTTAAACTTTCTGAAGCGCTTGGCATGACAGATGATAGAAAATCTGTTCACTTCGTTCAGGAAACTGACGGCAACTACTTGTCATTACCAATATCCAAGAATGCTCGTTTCTACGAATTGACTAAGGATGGTTATGACACATTCAGCGGTAACGTTAAGCCTGGATACTTTGTAAAGATGTACGAGCTTGACGAAGAAATCGGCTATGATGTAGTAATCGTTGTTAGAAATTACTAAAAATATCAAAAGTTAAATTCATTTAACTAAAATAAAAGGAGCAGGCTTTCCTGCTCCTTTTTTTCGTCCACCGAAAAATCCCTTGCTTTTAATAGTTAAATTTAGTATACTTATTTTAGTAGATTTGAACATATCGTGGACTATGGAGCGTATGACTAAAATGTGATTGGAGAATAAAATGTTAATAAAAGAAACATTAGTAACTGTTAGATATAAAAAAATTGAAGGTATAAAAAAAGCATATTATAAGAATGAGGAAATTTTAAGAAAATTTTTTAATGAAGCTACGGTTTTACCGATTCCGGAGGATGCGCCGTTAGAAATCCCTCGAATTATAGTAAATACGCTAAATGAACATGGAAAGTTAAATATAGCTCCAATCGCAACAACATTTGAAGTATGTTATGATAATGGGTTTGAACAAAATTGGGATGAATGTGCGAAGTATTTAGCGCAAAGAATGGAAAAAGTTTTTGAATTTCTGAGTGTTTTTGCTAACAATTCATATGAATATGTAGGCGTAGTGGCTAATGTTTTGTATGATGAAATCAAGGAAAACGGAACTGATACAATAGTTAATAGTCTATTAAACGCAAATAAGATAAATAATATTTATGATATAAATATTAAGTATACTTTTGTTGAAAAAAAAGATATTTTTGTTAATATAATGTTACAAAATGCAAGGATTTTCAATGAGAAATTAGATTCCTCAGTTGCGGGGTTTTTGAGTGAAGAAAAGCAAATAGCGGAGTCTATAGGTGCGGTTATAGATATAAATGACAGGTATGGATTTAATAAGTATGCAAATCACAGTTCAGGTAGTGATACTTTGAAAAATATTTTGCAACATATGGGAATTGTCATAAATAATAAATTAAGTGCATTGATTGAGAAAGGAGAGTATTGATATGTTAAAAAATATGACATTAAAAAATATTTCGGGAACAGCACTTATGATTGGATTGGCACTTACTCCTATAAACGGTTTTAACGAAACCGTAATGGTTAACAACATAGAGTATAGTGCTCCAAATTTAAATTACGATTATTATGATAATATCAAAAATTTAGAGAATATTTACAGATACAATTCGAGTGATAATTGTTGTGAATCCAAACCTGAAACGAGATTGAAAAAAGAGGCTGAAAAGTTATTTGGAACTATGCGAGATGCAACCATAAGTGAACGAAAGAGCGTTAATGATTATATTGACAGTATTTCAGAATATACAGGAGTAAATTTTTTCGATTTATGTTAAAAGAGTTTATAGATTTTGTAGATAGTATACTTCCGTCTGTATCTTCGGAAAGCAAACAAAGCGTTCAAGAGGCTATTTTGCAGTTTAAAAAAGAAGGTAGACAGCTAAAATATTTAACTGATTTTTTATTGACAGAGCTATCTCAGGGGGACATGCTTTCCGCAGTTCCGTTTCAATATTTTGAAAAAGATGGAAAACAAAAAACATTTAAGGCAGATGCATTGGTGCTATCAACATCGTGTCATATCGATAATAAGGACAAGCTGGTACTGGTACCGATATTTCCGTTAGACTCGTTTAAAGGAAATTTGCCGGATTTGAAAGAGAATAAAGTTATTGATTATATGTATATTCCTGATAGCGATTTGCTAAATAGTTATGTAAATTTTGAAATAATGAATACTTTTAGCAAAGAATTGATTGTTTCCGGAATAGAAAAAGGTTTAATTAAAAGGCGACATTCGCTTAGCCAGATAGGATATTATTTCTTCATTATCAAATTGACAGTATATTTGATGAGGAGAGAAGATTTAGAGACATTAGAGGAAAGAAACAAATAAAAAACTTGGATTTATATCCAAGTTTTTTTCTTTTATGCTTGTGTATTTGCAAGGATTTGTAGTATAATAGAATATGTATAGTTGTATGGTAAAGGAGGTTCGTATGAGCTTTTTAGATAATAATAATATCAGGCTTTCTATGAAAAGTTTGGATTACCTTTGGGAAAAACAGCGTATTGCTTCTGAAAACATAGCAAATAACGATACGCCCGGTTATAAAGCGAAAATTTTAAAGTTTGAAGACGAACTTGACAAAAAGTTGGATCTTTTTAGAATTGCCAAAATGCCCAATCGAAAGAAGATACAAGAAGCGATTGAGGGCAGCCGTATGCGTGTGCAAACAAGCAAAGAAGAAAGTACACGCATGGATGGAAATAACGTAAATACGGATGTTGAACAGATAGAACTGGCGAGAGCGCAGCTTCAATATCAATTTCAAATTTATCAGATTAACGATCAGTTCGCAAGGCTACGTACGGTACTTGGAAAAAGATAGGGAGATTGAATGAAAGGACTGTTTAATCATATCATTTCCGTATTCGTGTTGATGGTAATCGTTCTTTTGGTTGTACCGCTCAACCCGTTCATACTTGATATGATGTTTATTATAAACATTACAGTATCGCTAATTATTTTGCTAACTACCATGTATATAAGCGAAGCTTTGGAATTTTCGATATTTCCGTCATTGTTGCTTATTACAACGCTTTTTCGTCTTTCATTGAACATATCTTCAACCAGGCTGATATTGACAAAACAAGGCGAAGCGGGGCAGGTAATCAAGACTTTCGGAAGTTTTGTATTGCAAGGTAATGTAGTTGTCGGTGTAATCATATTTTTGATAATAGTTTTAGTGCAGTTCATCGTAATTACGAAAGGTGCAGAGCGTGTAGCTGAAGTTGCTGCCAGATTTACACTGGATGCCATGCCGGGAAAACAGATGGCGATAGATGCAGACTTGAGTTCGGGGCTGATAGATGAACAGCAAGCCAAGGCACGTAGAGAAAAGATTCAACGAGAATCCGATTTTTACGGCGCTATGGATGGAGCCACAAAGATAGTTAAAGGCGATGCGATTATGTCTATTATCATAACGCTAATAAATTTTATCGCAGGGACTATTATAGGAGTGGTTCAAAGCGGCTTGCCGTTTTCACAGGTTTTGAGTATATATTCGATTGCGACGATAGGAGACGGATTGGTATCGCAGGTTCCGGCACTTCTTATTTCTACTGCTACGGGTATGATTGTAACCCGTTCGGTAGCAGAAGGAACGTTGAATCAAGACGTACTTAAGCAGTTTACGGCTCAGCCGAAAGTTTTGATGATTTCAGGTGCGGCGATGCTTTTTATGGTTCTGATACCGGGATCGCCCAAATTGCAAGTGGTAATATTTTCAACATTTCTGATATTACTTGGATTAAGGCTTAAGGCGAAGGAAGCTATTAGAGAGCAACTTGAATTTGCTCAAGGCGAGAGCGAATCCGATTTGTATGCAGAAGAAGATTTTGATGAAAATGCTTATTTTAAGGATATAAATAATATATACGCACTTATAAATGTCGAGCCTATAGAGATGGAGTTCGGTTACAGTCTTATTCCGCTTGTTGATGAAAGCAGTGGAGGAAATCTGATAAACAGAATAGTTATATTCAGACGCCAATTCGCACAGGAGATGGGGTTTGTCGTTCCGTCGGTTCGTTTGCGTGACAGCGCATCTTTAAATGCGAACCAGTATGTGATTAAGATAAAAGGCGAAGAAGTGGCTAGAGGAGAATTGCTTGTTGATTATTATCTGGCATTGCAACCGCCTGAACCTACGGGAGAGATAGACGGAATAGATACAATAGAACCTGCTTACGGAATACCGAGCAAGTGGATTACTCCTGACAAGATAGATATGGCGGAAGTTTACGGATATACGGTTATAGATCCGCTTTCTGTAATGCTGACACATCTGTCGGAAACAATAAAAAGGCATCTTCATGAACTGTTAACTCGCAGTGAAGTGATGCAGATACTTGAAAATACGAAAAAGATTTCACCGGAACTGGTGGAAGAAGCGGTGCCGGATTTGATTTCTTACGGTACGCTTCAAAAGGTGCTTTACAACTTGTTAAAAGAGGGAATACCTATCAAGGATATGGTTACACTACTTGAAAGTTTGGTGGATTCGGTTCAAAGCACGCAAGACATAGATGTGATGACAGAAAATGTAAGAATGGCACTGAAACGTACCATTACACGCAGATTCTGTGAATCAGGACAGTTAAAGGTAATAACTCTTGATGCTGAAGTGGAAAAGGCAGTGCTTGCAAGCTTGACAAGAAGCGAACATGGCATATATCTTGCGCTTAGCCCTGATTTGATACAGACCGTTATAACGCAAATAGGAGAATATCTGGAGAAATTCAAGGAACTCAATGTTGCGCCTGTTATACTTACAAGCAATGTGATACGAATATATTTTTATAGATTGATAGAACAATTCTATCCGGATATATTTGTGCTTTCATTTAGCGAAATTGCAAATAATGTGCAAATTCAAGCTATTGGAAATGTTAACATGGAAACAATTTAGGAGTGGAAATGGAATCTAATTTGGCACTTGAGCAACGCACGACAGGGGAATTATTTGAACTTTATAAGGTTAAAAAAGATAAACTTATAAAGCAGGAGATAGTGCTTAGGTATTGTGATATGGTTAGGACCATAGCTGTGCAACTGCGAAATGTGTATATAAGCTTTGCGGAGCTTGATGACGTGGTGAACGAAGGGATAATCGCGCTTATGCAGTCTGTAGATCGCTTCGATCCTGCTAAAAATGTTAAGTTTGAAACATATGCTTCTTTAAGGATTCGCGGAACTATAGTGGATCTTGCGCGAAAGCAAGATTGGGTACCTAGGAGCGTGCGTAAGGTTTCTAAAGAAATAGACACCGCCATAGCGGAGTTTTACTATGAAAACGCCAGATTTCCAAGCGATGAAGAAGTGGCAAAAAAACTTGGGATGCCACTTGCCAAATATCAAAAAGCGCTTGGAGAAACGGGGCTTTTTAATATACTTTCACTTGATGCTTTGGTGGATGGAACCAAGGAAGATGCACCAAATGAGGCGTTGCTGAAAGATGAGAACGAGCTTTGCATGCCGGATGCGGCACTTGAAGAAAGAGAAATGCAAAAAATGCTTGCGGATGCAGTCGGTGAACTTAAGGAAAACGAGCAAATGGTAATTTCTCTTTATTATAGAGATGAACTCAGCATGAAAGAAGTCGCAAAGGTTTTGAATGTCAGCGAAGCACGAGTTTCTCAGATACATTCGGCGGCTATAAAAAAAATGAGGTTAAAACTTACTGAATATATGAAAGGATAGGATATGTTTAAGGGATTTTACAATGCGGCATCAGGAATGTTGTCGCAATCACGAATACTTAATACTGTCAGTAATAACATATCAAATGTGTCTACGGCAGGATACAAGACGGATATACTTAGAACGGTAACATTTGACGAGCAACTTATAGCAAGAACCGGAAATTTTGATAAAAGCAAGTATTCCAATCTTGAAAAATCAGCATCAATCCGAACTGCGGAAGAACTGTGGACAAAGTACGATGAGGGGATGCTTGAGTTTACGGAAATGCCTCTTGATGCCGCAATACTTGGAAAAGGATTTTACCATATCAAAATGGCGGACGGCAAAGACAGGTATACCAGAAACGGCTCGTTCAATCTTGATGGAGAGGGTTACTTATGTTTGCAGCATATAGGTAGAGTGATGGACGTTAACAATCAACCGATTAAATTGGATACTGATGATATAAGCATAGATGCTACGGGAGTGATTCGAAGGAATGCCGATTCATCGGAGGTAGGTAGGATTAAGTTGGTAGATTTTGATAACTATGCACAAAATTTGCGAAAAGCGGATGAGGGAATGTTCGAAGCGACTGTGCAAAATAGTGAGATACCTGCTACGGGTACGATAAGGCACAAGGCGATAGAACGTTCCAATGTAGAGGCATCGGAGGAAATGCTCGCTATGCTTGCAAGTCAAAGAGCGTTTCAAAGTTGCAGCAATATTGCAAAGGCGTACGATCAAATTATGGCGAAGGCTGTAGATTTGGGTGCATTATAGGAGGATTAAATGGATATATCTTTTTATACGGCGGGGACAGGAGCGAAAGCTCAACAAACAAAATTGGATGTTGTGGCAAATAATCTTGCAAATGTAAATACGGCAGGCTACAAAGCGCAAAGGGAAAAATTTGCAGATTTGCTTTACAGCAATATTAGAGAACCGCAAACTACGGATACGCAACTTCGCGTAGGTTCGGGAGCAAGGATAGAAACTACGGACATCGATCAAAGATCCGGAGGCTACAATGCAAGCGATAATCCGATAGATTATGCGATAAACGGAAGCGGTTTTTTTGCAGTTCAAAATCCGGTAACAGAGGAAATTCTTTATACCAGAGATGGAAGTTTTCAGCAATCGCTTCTCAAGGACGGCAAATTTTATCTCGTGACTTCAAAGGGAGATTTTGTACTTGATAAAAGTTTTCAGAGGGTAGAAATAACGCCAAAGGGTGCAGATGAACCCGAATTTGTAAGTGGCAGACCCGCTGTTTTTGATTTTTCAACTAAAGACGGAATGCTTAGAAAAGGAGACAATCTTTTTTCACCTGCAGAGAAAAACGGTCCGCCTATTTATAAGCCGGAAGCGAAGATTGTGAATGGATATTTGGAATCTTCAAATGTTGATACTGGTAATGAATTTTTGAGAATGATAGAGGCTCAAAGGGCATATTCCATGTCACTTAAAATGATACAAACTTCAAATGAGATAGAACAGACTATAGAAAGTCTTAGAGGATAAACAAGCTGAAATTACGCCATAAAGGAGAGTATCATGCAAAACAATGAAAAAATGGTATACGAACCCATAAAATTCAATTTAATCCTTTCTAAAGATAAGCTCTCTGCATATGTAAGGGCGGAAAAATATGAAGACATTCCTGAAGATGAGCGGGAGTTTGATACAAAGGTAATTTACGATTTAGCTAAGGATTACGGTGTCAAGTATGGTATAGATGACGAAGCGGTTAAGGAATTTGCTCGCGGTAAGCGGTTGTATCAAGATTTGGAACTTGCGCATGGAAAAGCACCTGTTGACGGAATTGACGGGAAAGTACGATATTTATTTGACGTAAATGTTACGAATGCACCAAAAGAAAATGAAGATGGCACTGTTGATTACAAGGAATTGGGGCTTATACAAAACGTTACTGAAAATGAACTGCTTTGTAAAATAACTTTGCCTACAATGGGAACAAAGGGCATAAATGTACTTGGTGAGGATGTTTTGCCAAAAGATGGCAAGCCGGTTGAATTAAATTTGGGTCAGGGAGTTGAACTTTCAAAAGACGGTCTTGAAGTACGTGCTACGATGGACGGTAGGGTTGTTTCCAATCGAGGTACGATTGAAGTCAGCAATGTCTATGCGGTAAAAGGAGATGTAGGGCCGGAAACGGGGAATATACGTTTTAACGGTTCAGTAACGGTTCAAGGCAATGTAATGTCGGATTATTCAATATTCGCAAAGGGAGATATAGTGGTCAACGGTTATGTTGAAGCCTCTATGCTGAATGCAAGCGGAAATATCATAATTGCGAATGGTGTAAACGGTATGAAGAAAGGACTTATCAAGGCTGACGGAAGCATTACAACCAAGTTTGCGGAGATGGCAAGATTGATAGCAGGTACCGATATATTTTGCGATTATTCTATCAATTCGGATTTTAGAGCAAATAGGGATATAGTGGCAAGCGGTAAAAAAGGATCTTTGCTTGGTGGCAGTTATCTTGCGGGGAATGCCATAGAGGCGAAGATGATAGGAAGCGAAATCAATGTTTCCATGGATCTTCAGATAGTACCTGATTGGATGCATGAAATCGGGTTTACATTGCATCCGGAGGAGCGAATTGTGAATTACAAAAAAGCAGGCCAAGAATTTGCACAAGATTTGGCAGATTGCGAAAAAGGGGCTATAAAGATGGAGAAAAATTTGCTTCAAATTTCACAAAGACTGCAAAAAGATGTGAGCAAAGAAGAAATGCGCGAATTGAAGCAAAAAGTTTTGACTTACAACCAAGAAAGAACCAGACTCAAAGAAGCTATCGAAGAAATAAAGGAAAAACAAAAGATGCTCGAGGCGGATTTGCTGTGCATAGGTTGCAAGATAGTTGCAAAAGATATAATTCATACAGGTGTGCGCATCGTTATGGGTACGCAGACTTATAGAATAAACGGGCATGAAAAAACCAAAACATATGTACTTGAAGATGGAGAAATTAAAAGTTATGGCATCACAACAGGTGCTTAAAGGAGGGTAAAAATGGCAATAAGTAATTACGAAGATTTAGATGGATTGCAGATTGATGCTTTGAGGGAGATAGGAAGTATAGGCGCGGGAAATGCCGCAACATCACTTTCAAATTTTTTAAACAAGCAGGTTAGTATTGATCCACCGAAGGTTAGTGTTATAGGTATGAATGAGGCGGTTGACACGCTTGGTGGCCCGGAAAAAATTGTAGCGGGATTGCTCATCAGAATTCAGGGAGAGTTTGAGGGCGCTATTCTAAGCATCCAGGACCTTGATGTTATAAATATGTTGCTTGAAAGCCTTTACGGAATTCGGGTTGATGATTTTGCGCAAGTCGATGAAATGCAGTTTTCTGCGATTTCGGAAGTTGGAAATATCCTTATGGCATCATATGTAAACGCAATAAGTGATATGGCGGGACTTCATGTGCATATGGAACCGCCGGCAGTTTCTGTAAATATGTTGGGAGGAATGATTACCGTACCTATGGCACTTTATTGCTACGAGGCGGACAAGGTAATGCTGATAGAAGGAAGTTACAGGTTTGATGATAAAACACACAGCAACAGTCTGCTTTTGATACCGAATGTTGATTCATTGAAAACAATTTTGACGAAGTTAGGAGTTTATAATGAGTAGTGTTTTGACGATCGGAATTGCCGAAGTTGGTGTTGTGTCCGGTCAGGCGGAGGTAATAACCTATGCTCTTGGCTCTTGCATAGGTGTGTGTCTTTATGACAAGGCATTAAAATTAGCAGGTATGGTTCATGTAATGTTGCCGACATCGCCGCCGGGAGGTCCGGGCAAGCTGGTTGGAAGATATGCTGATACCGGGATTCCCGCTTTGGTTGCTGCAATGGAAAGCAAAGGAAGTAGCCGTATGCGACTTACTGCAAAGATTGCAGGGGGAGCAAAGATGTTTAATATTCAAGGGGATTCTTCGGTTGGTAATATTGGTGACAGAAATATAACAGAAGTAAAAAAAGTCCTTGCAGGACTTCGAATTCCAATAGTAGGAGAGGATGTCGGCAAGGACTATGCAAGGACTATGTCATTTGCGGCCGCAGATGGAAAAGTAACAATTAAAGCTTTTTCAAAAGGTACACAAGTTTGGTAGTGCAATACCGAGGTTTAGTCGGACGGCATAGTGTGTCTGGGATTTATTTTGATTTGAAGGCATGCGCGCGTAATTTCGCGCGATATGTCTGTGCCGTATTGCAATTCAGTTGAAGCAAGTTTTTGGAAAAGTTCCCCTTTTTTAGTGACAGTGTAGAGCGGCTTTGTGTTGTTAAGCGCAAGCGCGACTACGTCATAAACGCAACGCGAGCACGTGCACATATTCATGCTTTCCATTATGGCAGGAGCTTTGCTGATCATTATGTCTTCCGCAACATTGTGTAAAAATTCATCAGGACTTTGCTTTATATCGCAAGACAGATTAAAGTTATCATTGCTCATGTTTGAATCCCCACTTTCATCGAAATCCTCCAAGATGTAGGGTCTACTTGAAACGTAGCTCATATCTTCTTCGGAGTAAACTTTTGTAACAGAAATATCTTCATCTAATATTATAAACGGTTTTGAATCGTGTTTCGGGTTTTTTTGTGCATTGATTTCATTTTCCAGTCCTTGTCGCACGAGGTTTGATAAATCATCGCGCATCTTGGATTCTTCGACAACAACTCGTCTTTTGGGAGTTGCATCTAAGTTTAAAGATAACGGTTCTTGACTATGTACTTGCATAATTGGCGATGGAGCTGAAACAGCCTGTGTAGCGGGCTGTTTTTTTTGTGAATCTTCATCGGGTCTGCCACTGGTAAGCAGATTTAGCACATGGTCGGTTTTGTTACTTTTTTTTGGCATATTACAGCCCTCCGTCTAAAAGCTCTCTTATAAATTTTGCATAATCCAAACAAGCATTGGATTTGGGAGCGAAGTTTAAAAGCCCCATTCCATGAGCAGGGGATTCCGCTACGGCTATGCTGTTTCTAATGTGGGTAGAAGCAACTTTTGTATCAAGTTGCTGCGCAATTTTTGCTGTCATATCGGAAACTTCTTTTGATAAAGCCGCGCGTGTATTGTATTTGGTAAGCAATATGCATGCAAGATGCAGACGAGGATTATAGTATTTTTTGACACTTTCTATGGTTTCTTTTATTTGGGAAATACCGAGAAGACTAAGAATTTCAGGAATCATAGGTATAATTAGTTCGTCTGCGCAGACGTAAGCATTGACGGTAAGTATATTTAGTGCAGGCGGTGTATCTATCACGATGTAATCGTAAAGATCACGAATGCTCTTAATAGTTTCGGAGAGCAGGAATTCTCTACCGGAGTGATTGAATTCAAGTTCGGCTGTGCTCAAAAGTATGTTTGATGCTATGAAATGTCCGCAATCTATTTGTCTGATTGCGGTGTGCACAGAGACTTGTCCTTTGAACACTTCGTATATTGAATAACCTTCTTCTATATTGATGCCAAGACTGAAACCTAAGCTTCCTTGCGGGTCAAGGTCTATTCCAAGTACCTTGTAACCAAGATTGGAAAGACCGCTTATAAGTGCGTTGCAAGTGGTGGTTTTTGCAACACCACCTTTTTGATTTGTTACAACAACTACTTTCGCCATAAATAAACCTCTATCTTTTATTTCTAAATTTCAATGAATTTTTAAAGTTATACAGATATAGTATATCATAATTCGCTAAAAAAAACTAATGGTAAATATTTACAATTTAAAATTCGATTATTTTTCTGAAAGCACATCTTCACGTGATTTACCGTCCTCATAAATTTTGCGCAGTAAATCTTTTTTTAATACATATACGGATGTATCTGAAATTTCTATTGAGTGATTGTAGTATTTGCGCAGTCCGTCGATAGGAATTTGTTTGCGGGTTTTAAGGTCAATCGCTTTTGCATTTTTAAACACTCCGCTTTTAGGCATTTCCAGATATAAATCTTTTGTAAAAAACGAACCGTAAGGCATATATGCGTGCTCGGCTACAATTCCGTTTTCGTAATTAAATAGATTGTGACCCAAATATAGCGTGTCTATGTGCTCAAGCCCTAAGATATAGCTTATTGTAGGAAGAAAATCCATCTGTCCGCCGACATTGTGAACGGTTTTAGTAAATTGAGAATCTGCTTTCGGGACGTGTATCAAAAGGGGTATGTTCATTTTGTCATCCCAGCTATAATCGTGTTTCAGAAGTCTTTTCATGACCTTATCCGTTTCCTCGTCTCCGGGTAGCCCCATGTGATCGCCATAAAGTGCAAATACGCAATTTTCATAAAGCCCGGCTTTTTTAAATTCGTCAAATAGTATTTTAAGCGAGTAGTCCGTATATGCCGCACTTTCCAGATAGCGCCCCGCCAGAGTGTCTTTATCTTGATTTTTTAGTTTGATGAAATTGTATTTTTCAGGCATTTCATATGGATGATGGTTTGATAATGTTATTATGAAGCTATAAAAAGGTTCTTTAAATTTTTTGATATATTCTACGGCTTGAGGATAAAATTCACTATCGGAAAGTCCCCAACCGAGCCACTCAGTCATGCGAAAATCTCCGCCTCCTCTTGTGGTATCGCCGATTAGACCGCCGTAATAACGTTCAAAACCTAAGGAATTATAGACATCATCGCGGTTCCAAAATGCTCTGTTTTCAAAACCGTGGAGTACCGCAGTGTAATATCCTCGTTCGCGTAAAAGCCAAGGTAGACCTCTAAAATAGTTGTGCTCGTATATCTGATATGTGAATGCTTCGATTGAGCCCATGAGTGAATTATTGCTGGTATATTCCGCATCGGAGGTGTTTCCTGTGCTCACTTGTTGGTAATAGTTGTCAAAATAAACGGTATCGGTTTTTATTAGGCTGTTCAGGAAAGGAGTAATTTCCTTGCCGTTATATTTGCGATTTATTAGAAAATTTTGGAATGACTCGATTTGTATTACAACAAGATTTTTATCTTTTCCGATTCCGAAAAATTCACCTTTTTTTTCATGCTCATAATAATCCTTGAATGCTGTAAGATGGGGTTTCGATTCTATACCGAAAATTCCTGTAATTATGTCGGAAACATGATAGGTAAAGAATTCCTGTTTTGAGATTGATTGGCAAACAGGAGAAATACCGCTTAGGATAAATATGAAAAAAGCAATCAGGAGAGGGATTAAACGCTTAAAAATGCTGATGCGTCTGCGATAAGTAAAAGTTTCTTTTTTTAAGTGTTTATAAAGTAGCGCACCGATTATAAACAAAGCATCGACAAGCATATAAAAATTTACAGGTCTTAGAACCGCTATTATGTTTCCTTGAATATCAGAGAGCATTGATATATTGCCAAGCAACGTGATTGATAAGTATTTGTTGAAAAAGCTGCAATAAGTGACATCACAAAACATTAAGAACGAAAGTATAAAATATATTGTGGCAGGAATCCATTTTTTCTTGATATTATAAAACATGATGGCGGTAATCCAAACGGAGAGTATAGTAATAGGTATAAATTCCGAATAAACGCCCATCATCAGATAAAAAAGAAAAAACTTTGAAATTACGAGAAAGATTGTTACAGGGAAAACAATTCCCCAGTTTGAATATATTTTTGTTATTGTATTTTTCAGGATTTTCAGTTGAGGATTCATACTGCAAATCTCCTTTCGATTGTGTTAACAAGTAAGATACGAAGCTAATTTTATCATAAGTTACTAAAAAAGTCTAATTTCTCTTAATTTTTTGGAGAATTTGACGATATAACATTCGTGAAATAATATAAATCGTATAAAATATCTAACCGTTTAAGGGGGTTAATATGACAAATATAAATAGCATACAAGGTTCAAGAAGTGATTATTCCGCGAAAGGTTTTACGGGACTTGCAAGCGGTATGAATACCGAAGAAGTTATTGAAAAATTAACGCTTGGAATTCAAAACAGAATTGATAGAATATCGAAAGAAGAAACCCGTAATACGTGGAAGCAGGAAGCGTATAGAGGTGTAATATCATCAATTACCAAATTTCAAGATAAGTATTTTTCGTTTGCCAATCCGGAAACGAACTTGTTAAGAACAGGACTTTATAACAATTTTACGCGAACTGCACAAGGGGCGAATGCTGATAAAGTTCGTATGTCCAACAATACGGAAAAGGGTAATTCAAATTTTGAAATTACAAAGATAACGCAACTGGCAAAGCAGGCATCTTATGTGGGAAATACCGGCATAGATTCCGGTACTTTGCAGACCAAAAAACTTAAGTTTGGAAATATTACTGAAAATTTAGTTGCAAATAAAAGCATAGAACTAACTTATGACGGTGTCAGATATATGGTAAACATAGGCGAACAACCGACCATTCCGACAAATGATGAATCCAAGCTGATGGCTGATATTTTAAACAGGATTATGAAAGAAATTCCGCTTCAAGGAGGAAAACCGAGAGATACGCTCGCTACTAAATTGAAATTCACAAATGATAACGGTAAATTGAAATTGGAAGCGACGGATCCTGCTGATAATAAAAAGTTTTCGGTGTCCGGAGGATTGGATGAAACTTTAAATGCACTTGGACTTGTGAAAGGAGTTCAAGGCGAGGGCGGAGTTCCGATTAACGGTACGAAAAATGTTAAAATCAAAACAACAAGACCTCAGAGCCTTGAGGGTAGAGAAATTGATTTTGATTTGAACGGGCAAGTAAAGAAGCTTAAATTTACAAAAGAAGATAATGATGCAGTTATGGCACTTGCAGACGATAATGCAAAGACTGAAAAGATTGCGGAAATAATGAACCAAAGATTGGAAAGATTGTTTGGAGCGGGCAAGGTTACAGTAACGGCTGATAACGGAACACTTAAGATGAAAGCCGAAGATCCTACTACTACTTTGTCGATTTCTTCACCGGATAAGGATACATTGGGTCCTAAAGGAATGTTTCCTATACCGGACAAGTCCAATAACAGACTGGATTTAAACGATACGATAGCAAGTCTGGGTGTGCAGCCTTCAGAATTATCGACTAAGCCGAATGCAAAACCGGAAGATCATATTTACAAAATAAATGTAAACGGACGTGAGTTTTCTTTTAAAGGCGATACGAGGATTGCTGATGTGATAAAGAAAATTAGCGACGATGAAGATGCGGGTGTTGACATTGCATACTTGAATACAACAAACAAGTTTTCTATAGTTGCAGACGAAACAGGGGCTAGCGGCAGGCTTGAGTTTAAGGATGTCACCGGTGGAAATCTGGCTAAAAAGCTGTTTGGAAAAATTGCAGACGAAACTTTGACGGACGAGCAAAAAGGTATTACCGCAGGTCAAAATCTCAAGATGAAGATTAAATATCGAGGTGAAAATGCTGAAACGGATATTGAAAGAGCGAGCAATTCCGTAAAAATAGATAATACGGCATTTGAAGCAAAGGGTACATTTGAAGCCACAACTCCAAATGAAAATATTACGTTTAAAACAGATATAAATACGGATGATGCAGTCAAGACTATCAAGGAAATGGCTGAAGATTATAATAAGATCTTAGAAGAAGTAAACAAGTTAATTACGACTAAACGAGAGGGCTTTAAAAACAAAAAACTGACCGATAGATATGAACCGCTTACGAAGGCTCAAAGAAAAGAAATGACATCTAAAGAAATTGAGGAATGGGAAAAGAAGGCAAAACAGGGGATACTGTTCGGTGATAGTGCACTGAGAAGTTTGTTATCCGATTTGAGGTTTGCATTTTCTAATCCGGTTGCGAATTTGGGTATGGGCAAAGACATAGGTATAAGCACCGCATCTTCGTATTCGGGCAACGGTAAACTTGTGATAGATGAAAAAAAATTGAAAGAAGCTTTGACATCGAATCCTGAAAAAGTAATGAATTTCTTTAATGCACCTGCAACAACAAATTCAAATAGTGACGATTCTAAATATGCCGGCGGATTTGCTACCCGAGTAAGAAATATTATGGAAAGTTATGCAAAAACAGTCGGAGATAAAAAAGGCAGACTGGTAAATATAGCAGGTATAGAGGGGAATGCAACCACAAAGGGAAATTTAATTGAAAGGCAAAACGAGATTTTGGCAAAGAAAAGAGAGGCGCTCGAGGCGAAGCTTAAAGATGCAAGAACCAATTACGAGCGTAGATTTGCTATGATGGAGCGTTATATTGCAAGGATGAATCAACAAAGTTCATGGCTCTCGCAGCAGTAGGTGTGAAAAAGGAGAAATAAAATGGCTTACGGGTATCAAAATTACAAAGAGCAATCTGTAGAAACTATGACGAAAGGTGAAATGCTGATACTTCTATTTGAGGAATTTACAAAACGTCTGATTCGTGGAAAACTATATCTTGAAAGAAAAGAAATGGAAAATTTTGAAGCCGATATACAAAGGGCGATAGAAATAGTTTCTTATTTGATAGAGAGCCTTGATATGCAGTATCCTATAAGTAGAGAACTTTACAGGATGTACGATTATTTTAAATTTGAACTTAATAGGATAAAGATAGCTAGGAAGCCCGAATTGATAGATGAAATTTTGCCTTTGGT
Organism: Eubacteriales bacterium; assembly: GCA_052173355.1. Taxonomy (GTDB): domain Bacteria; phylum Bacillota; class Clostridia; order Peptostreptococcales; family Anaerovoracaceae; genus JABZIP01. Next base: position 29,776 of record JBQMYS010000002.1, read on the forward strand.
TAAGGATATGAAAGAAAGTTTCAAAGAAGCGGATAAAAGAGCGAATCTTACAGCGCAATTTTCGGTTGGAAAACCGATTGATACTACACTTGGAGTGGGCTGATTGAAGTTTATGGAGGAAACTTTTGGATAATTTTAATGCTACAAATAAGATTTTAGATAACTTAAAAAAGAAGTACAAATACATGGATAGTATTTTTACATTTACCAAGGATATGCAAAAAGCCTTTGAACTTGAAGATGCGGTTTCTTTTGAAAAAATCCTCGATATGCGAGGGGATGCCATGGTGCTGGTAAGCAAGCTTGATGAAGAAAATTTAGAAATAATACAAAAACTTCCGGTAGCGCTTGCTGATAAAATGAGAGCGATTTTGTTCCCTAAAAAATATGGCAACGGAAACGTGGATGCACTAAAATTGGCAAATCCGCTTGAAACAAATATTTATGATACGAACAAACAAATTGGGCAGCTTTTGGTTAAAATTGTAAAATTGGATACGGAGATTAGCGCAAAAGTAAACGGTAATGCAAAAAACGGTATTGATATACGTGGCTAGAAGGGAATGAAATGCAAACTTTAAAGGATAAGATTTTAAGTGAAGGTCAGGTAATAGGCGACGATATTTTGAAAGTTGACGGTTTTTTAAATCATCAGATAGATGTTAAATTTTTAACGGAAATCGGAAAAGAATTTAAGAAAAGATTTGCGGAATCTCGTATTGATAAGATACTTACAGTTGAAGCCAGCGGTATAGCGGTGGCTTGTGAAACAGCCAGACATTTTGATTATATACCTGTGGTTTTTGCCAAAAAAGCAAAGCCTAATACTATTGTTGAAGGTTGCTTCAGTGCGGAGGCTCGCTCGTTCACAAAGGGAACGGTCGCAAACTTGAGGGTTGTTAAAAAGTTTGTGAACGAAGGCGAAAAAGTGCTCATACTGGACGATTTTTTGGCTTCGGGCGAGGCGGCGGTTGCTCTCATTCGAATTGCCGAAAAAGCGGGGGCGGAAGTGGTCGGTTTCGGTGCTGTAATAGATAAGTCGTTTCAAGGTGGCAGAAAGCGCATCGAGGAGCTTGGTGTGAGAGTCGAGGCGTTGGCATCAATTTTGAAGTTTGAGGACGGTAAGCCGGTTTTCGCAGGCAATCAAGAAAACGAACGATAAACATAAAAATGAAACATAAAGTTCATATGAATACGAACTTTATGTTTTTTTAATTCATAAAAATGCAAAAATGGCTTTACTATTTTTATAAATAACATTATAATTAAATTGTTATTAAGAAAATAGGCATATTTGAGCTTGAAAAGGTTTGATAAGCCTTAAATTAAAAGGAGAATCAGAATGAAAATGAAAAAGTTGTTATCAATCGTTTTAGTGCTTGCACTGGCATTCGCAGCTGTGGCTTGCGGCGATTCTAAAGTTGACGAAAAGGCGCAGTCAAGTACGGACCTTTTTAAAGTTGGTGTTATATACATAGGAAGCATCAATGATGGCGGATTTACTCAAACACAGCATCAGGGTGTGAAAGCGATGGAAGATTACTTTGACGGTAAAGTTCAAGTGGCTTATATGGAAAATGTGAGCGACGAAGACAAGTCTGCTGCCAAAGCGGCTGCTACAAACCTAATTGATCAGGGATGCAGGGTTATAATAGGCGGAAGCTTCGGATTTGGTGATGCTCTTGATGAACTTGCAAATTCAGGAGATTATGATGATATAAATTTCTTGCATTTTTCGGGCAACAAAATGAATGATAAGAATTTTGGAAATTTCTTCGGCGCGACAGAAGAACCTAGATATTTGGCAGGTATTGTTGCAGGTATGATGACAAAAACAAACAAGCTTGGATATGTCGGAGCGTTTCCTTATACTGAAGTTCAAATCGGAATCAATGCGTTTACTTTGGGAGCTCAGTCGGTAAATCCGGATGTTGAAGTAAAGGTTGCGTATGTAAACAGCTGGTATGATCCTGAAAGGGAAAGAAGTGCTGCTGATGAATTGTTGAACCAGGGCTGCGATATAATATCACAGCATTGCGATACAACAGGACCTCAGATTGCAGCGGCTGAAAAGGGAGCTTATTCAATAGGATATAACTTGGATACTTCAAACATAGATGCAGTTAAATCGGGATATTTGACTGCTCCTATATGGAATCATGAAAAATTCCTTATTCCTACAATCAAGGCTATGATGGAAGGAAAATGGAAGCCGGAGTCTTATTACGGCTCTTTGAGGGATGGGTATGTAGGGCTTGCTCCTATGACAAATCTTGTGCCGGAAGATGTTAAGGAAAAGGTTTTGGATGTTCAGGACAAGATGATAGCGGGAGAATTTGCACCGTTCTCGGGCAAGATTGAGTATGCTGACGGTAAGATTCTTTGTGAAGAAGGAAAAACACTTACAAGAGAAGAAATCTGGAAAATTAACGGTCTTGTAAAAGGCGCAACAGGCGAATAATCGTTTAATTTCAAAAATAAAAAGGATAAAGTGCGCTCTAAAAATTGGGTATGAATCCAGCTTTTAGAAGCGCACTTTTTGTTTGAAATTGAATTATCAAAGTGATTTATTAGCTGTCTAATTATTTTTTTAAAATGTATATTAAAAAAACTTGATAATATAAATGCAGTGTGCTAATATATATTCAGTAAATTTAGACAGCTTAATAATATGAAAATGCAGGTATAGGGAAGCAGGTGTAAATCCTGCGCGGTGCCGCCGCTGTAATATGGAGAAAGCTTTTTATGCCACTCGAAAGGGGAAGGCTAAGCGTTTCGAAGAAGTTGAGTCAGAATATCTAACTTGTGTTTTGCACCGAAACTCTACGAGTCATGGAGGGTGTATACGGAGCTTGGAACAATTAGGCGAATGTTTTAGAGTGTTTTCTAAGCTGTTAAAATTTTAACGAGTATCACCGCACTGGGTGCGATGGTATTTTTTTTATGGTAAAATCCAAAAAATTATAGGAGGAAACTATGTTTAAAAAACAAGAAAAAACAAAAATTACAGCATTACTTTTGGTAATGTTGATGGTGCTGTCGGTATTCGGAACTGCTTGCACAAAATCAGACGATGGCGGAAGCGAGGGAGAAGCTTCGGATTTGAGCAGATTGGAAAACAAAGAAGAAGTACGTGTTGCAATGATGAAAGGCGACCCGAATTTTGACCCTTGCATGGGCTGGGGAAAGTACGGAAATGCGTTGCTTCAGAGCAAATTGATGGAAGTTGTAGACGGTGAAATAGTTGAAGACTTGGCTACAGAGCATACTATAAGTGCAGACGGTCTTGTTTGGACTTTTAAAATCAGAGATGATGTAAAATTCCATGACGGAGAGCCGCTTACTGCAGAAGACGTAGCATTTACGTTTAACAAGACAAAATCTCTTGCAAGCTCTATCGACCTTACAAATTTGAAAGAGGCTGTAGCTATTGATGATACAACGGTTGAGTTTAGAATGGAAGCTCCATTTTCACCTTTTTTGAGCGTTTCTGCATCACTCGGTATAGTTCCTAAGCATGCATATAAAGATACAGAACAGTATTCTAAAAATCCTATAGGAAGCGGACCGCTTAAGTTTGTTCAGTACGATAACAAACAGCAGATTATATTTGAAAGAAATGAAGATTATTACAAAGACAAGGTTAAGTTTAAGAGAGTAGTAGTGCTAAGCATGGATACGGATGCGGCATTTGCAGCGCTTAAATCCGGAGAAGTTGATGTTGCGATTACGAATGAAGCTGCAGCAAAAAAAGGACTTGACGGCTTTAGGTTGGAATCAGTGGAATCTTATGACTATAGAGTAATATCTATGCCTTGCGTTAAAGCAGGCGGTACAACTGATAAGGGTGATCCTATAGGAAACGATGTAACATCGGATATTGCTATCAGAAAAGCTCTGGCAGTAGGTATTGATAGAAGCCAACTTATTGAGAACGTTCTTTTAGGATATGGAGAACCTACATTTGATACATTTGGAAAATTCGAGTGGGGAATAAGAGACGAAGTAGCTGATTTTAAAGACGGCGATATTGAGAAAGCTAAAAAAATATTAGACGATGCAGGTTGGGTTGAAAAAGACGGTATCAGAGAAAAAGACGGATTGAAAGCGGAATTCAACTTGATGTATCCATCTTCAGATATAAGCAGACAAGCTATAGCTATGGGATTCACTGAAGAAGCAAAGAAACTCGGAATTAAGGTGACTCCTGAAGGATTTGATTGGGATGTAATTGCTAAGAATATGAAAGCAAAACCGCTTGTATTAGGTGGCGGTGCAAACAACCCTATGGTAATATCAGATCTTTATGATAGCAAATTCGCTAAGACAACAGGCTGGAAAAATGCTGCGGCTTATGAAAATAAAGAAACGGATTTGCACATCAAAAAAGCACTCGAAGCTACTGATGAGGCGACTGCATATTCAGAGTGGAAAAAAGCGCTTTGGGACGGTAAAAACGGCGGAAGCATACTAGGAGATACTGCTTATGTACCTATTTGCTTTATCAGGCATTTGTTCTTTGTAAGAGATGGACTTGATATAGGAAAACAAGGAAAACAGGGACATGACCATGGAATTGCTATACTGGGAAATATAACAGAGTGGGATTATCAAAAATAAGAAAATGATAGATGTAATCAATGGTTTGGAGAATAAATAATGAATAATACGGTTTCGTACGTTTTAAAGACGGTATTTAAAGCGGTGTCGCTGATAATTGCAATATCAATTATGACATTCATTTTAGCCGAACTTTCACCGATAGATCCGGTAAAGGCTTATGTGGGTGCTGAAAGCACGATAAGCCAAGAACAAAAAGAACTGATTGCAGAGCGCTGGGGACTCAACGAGTCCCCGGTTAAGCGCTTTTTCAAGTGGGGAAATGCAATGATTCACTTGGATTTCGGGACTTCTCAAGTGTATGGAGTGCCGGTTTTGACAGTAATAAAACAAGGGGCTGCAAATTCTTTTGTACTGATGTCCGTATCTTGGATATTATCCGGTATAATAGGCTTTCTAATCGGTCTTATCGCCGCGGCTTATAGAGATAGGCTCGTTGATAGAATAATAAGAACATTTTGTTATGTATTGTCTTCGACTCCGACTTTTTGGGTAGGAATTTTGTTTTTGCTGTTCTTTTCAGTAAAATTGAAGTTGTTTCCAATAGGGATGTCGGCTCCTATAGGAGTGCTTGCATCAGATGTTACTATTTGGGAAAGAATACACCATATGATACTTCCCGCATTAACATTAAGTATACTGGGAGTGGCTCAGCTTGCAATGTTTACAAGAGAGGAAATGATAAAGGTATTTAACAGTGAGTATGCCTTATTTGCGCACGCAAAGGGACAAAAGACGGGCGAGATTATAAGAAGACATGGAATTAGAAATGTTTTAATACCGGCAGTTACAATACAGTTTGCTTCTCTTAGTGAACTTTTCGGAGGCTCGGTACTGGCGGAAAATATATTTTCGTATGCAGGGCTTGGAAGGGTTACGGTAGAGGCCGGAACTAAGGTGGATTTACCGCTTCTTTTAGGAATTACAATTATAACTTCGATGGTAGTGTTTACAGGAAATATGATAGCGAATTTATTATACCCTGTAATAGATCCGAGGATAAAGGAGGGACGAAATGGAAAATAGTGTCACTCTAAATGAATCAAAAATATTCAATCTGCGCACTAAGACGCTTGCAGAGATTATATTTGGAACGTTTTTTATCCTTGGTGTACTTTTTATAGGTATGGCTATGGATGAAAGTGCTTATGCTGTAGATTTTGCAAACAGAAGTTTAGCACCGAGTCTTGAGCATCCGTTCGGTACGGATTGGCTGGGCAGGGATATGCTCGCACGTACCGTAAAAGGTATGACAACAAGCATACAGATAGGTTTGTTTGCATCACTTATAAGTTCAGTTATAGCGGTTATTTTGGGAACTTTGGCAGCGACAAAAGGCAAAAAGACGGATGCGTTTATACTTTGGCTTATAGACCTTTTCCAAGGAAAGCCGCATTTGGTGTTTTTGATGTTTATATCTATTTTGGTAGGTAAGGGTGTAAAGGGTATTTTAATAGGTGTAGCCGTTACGCATTGGACCAGCCTTGCCAGAATAATAAGAGCGGAGATTTTGTCATTGAAAACAAATCAATACATATTGGCTGCTGAAAAATTCGGTGTAAGCAAGATGGATATAGCGGTAAAACACTTACTTCCGCATATATTGCCACAATTTTTCGTTGGTTTGATTTTGTTGTTCCCGCATGCGATTTTGCACGAAGCATCACTTACATTTTTGGGATTCGGAATTCCGCCTGAACAACCGGCGGTAGGCGTTATACTATCCGAATCAATGAGATATTTGACTATGGGTATGTGGTGGCTTGCGGTATATCCGGGATTGTTCCTGCTTGCTATAGTGTTGCTTTTTGATGCAGTAGGTAACGGAATTAAAAAGATGATTGATCCGAAAACGGGTCAAGAATAAGAAAGGGGAATATATGGAAAAAGGGAAAAATGGAAATATACCTCTTTTGAAAGTAGAAAAATTCAGCGTAAAATTTAAAATGTATGAAAAAGGCTTAAGACAGAAATTGAGTGTTGCAGTAAGAGATTTGAATTTGGAACTGAATAAGGGCGAAATTTTGGCAATAGTAGGTTCATCCGGAAGCGGTAAAAGTTTACTGGCGCACGGCATTATGGATATATTACCTGAGAATGCGGTAATCGGCGGTAATATTATCATCAAAGGAGAAAAGATGACTCCTAAAATGATGGATGCTAAAAGAGGGAAAGAAATCGTGATAGTGCCGCAATCCGTTTCGTATTTAGATCCGCTAATGAAAATAAGAGAACAGGTATTTGAAAATTCGGATAGAACCGATTATGACGAGATGTTTGCTAAATTCGGACTTAGCAAAGAAGATAGTAACAAATTGCCTTTTCAATTATCAGGAGGAATGGCAAGGAGAGCGCTTGTAATGACGGCTGCAATATCGGATGCCGAATTGATTGTGGCGGATGAGCCTACTCCGGGTTTGAATCCTAAACTTGCACATGAGATACTTGCGATGTTTAGAGCAATGGCGGACAGCGGAAAAGGCGTATTGCTGATAACTCATGATATAGATTTGGTTTGCGAAATTGCTGACAGGATTGCTATATTCCATGATGGAACAATATTGGAAATAACAGATGTCAAAAACTTTTTAGAAGGTGGAGATAAGCTTAAACATCCTTATTGTAGAGCACTTTGGAATGCATTGCCACAAAATAATTTCACGCCGTTAAGCAGTGATGAAGTAAATGAACTTTGCATGTGTGCGGATGTTGATTGTCATACGCATCAAGACGGTGAGGAGGTGTGCGGATGCTAGAAGCTAAGAATGTAAGTTTTTCTTATAATAAATCCAAGAAAATAATAGATGATGTCAGCCTGTCTTTCGGTGAAAATGAGATAGTAGGGATAATAGGACCTTCGGGCTGCGGGAAAAGCACATTTTCTAAGATTTTAGCAGGATATTTAAAACCGTCGCAAGGCGAAGTGCTTTTCAACGGGGAAAAATTACCATACACCGGCTATTGTCCTGTTCAGTTGATATATCAGCATCCTGAATATGCGGTAAACCCTAAGTGGAAAATGCAGCAGGTTGTAACCGAGGCATGGGATATAGATAAAGAAACTTTAGATGCGTTCGGTATAAAAGATAATTGGCTTACCAGATGGCCGTCCGAACTTTCAGGTGGAGAACTTCAAAGATTTTGTATTGCACGTGCACTTGGAGAAAAAACAAAGTATTTGATAGCAGATGAAATGACAACTATGCTCGATGCCGTTACACAGGCATACATTTGGGATATAGTGGTCAAGCAGGTAAGGCAGCGCGCAATAGGCATGATAGTGGTAACTCATAATCATGCACTTGCAGATAGAGTGTGCGATAGGATACTTGATTTTGAAGAAATATTAAAATAGAATTTTGGAAATTACTATTATCTGAAATCAAAATAAAGTTTGAGGGCAAAAACCGACTCGAGTTATCATAAGAGTCGGTTTTTTGTACTTTTCTTTTTTGGTTCTTAGTGATATACTTAATAGGATATACATATTGCAGGAGGGTTATAGGGATGCAAAAAATCGCTATATTGATGGAAGGCATTACAAAGAAATTCGGTAATTTAAAAGCAAGCGATTCTGTTAATTTAGAATTACAATATGGCGAAGTGCATGCACTTTTGGGAGAAAACGGCGCAGGTAAAAGTACGCTCATGAATATGCTGTCCGGAATTTATATTCCCGATGAGGGCAGTATTTCGATATTTGGAAAAGAAGTTAATTTTACTTCTCCAAAAGACTCGATTGCAATGGGTATAGGCATGATACATCAGCATTTTAAGCTTATAGAGACATTGACTGCAGCGGAAAATGTGATAATAGGTCAAAAGGGTTCGTTATTTTTGAATAAGAAAAAGATAAGAGAACAGATAGAAGATGTATTAAGAAAATACAACCTTGATATAGCACTTGATAAAAAAGTTTATGATATGTCCGTCGGGGAAAAGCAAACTTTGGAGATAGTTAAGGTTTTGTGCAGAGGAGCGAATATACTTATTTTGGATGAACCTACGGCAGTTCTTACACCTAGTGAAATAGATAAGCTGTTTGCTATTATCAGAAATTTGAAAGCGGCAGGAACAAGTATTATTATCATTACGCATAAGCTTAACGAAGTAATGGAAATAAGCGACAGAATAACGGTACTGCGTAAGGGGAAAACCATAGGAACGGTTGAAACGTCAACTGCTGAAACGTCAACTTTAATAGAGATGATGGTTGGGAAAAAAGTCGAACTTGCGCTTAAAAGAGAGAATGCCGAGCTCGGGAGCGAACTTTTGCGTATGAGCAATGTAACTATACTTGATAGAGAAAAAAAAGAAGCAATTTCAAGCGTAAGCTTTTCTTTGCGAGGTGGAGAAATATTGGGCGTTGCAGGTGTTGCCGGTAGCGGTCAAAAAGAGCTTTGTGAGGGAATTTGCGGTCTGATGAATATACAAAGCGGAAAGATTGAATTTGAAAATGAAGATATTACAGGCAAATCGCCAAAGGAAATAATAAAACTCGGTATCAGCATGGGATTCATACCGGAAGACAGGTTAGGAATGGGGCTTGTAGGGAGTATGGATATAGTAAGCAATATAATGCTCAAAGATTATCAAAATTATCCCGGATTTATGCTTAAGAAAAAACCTTGTATAGAAAAGGCGAACAAAATTTTGCAAGATTTGGATATACAGACCAGCAGCATATTTGCACCTGTACGTAAAATGTCGGGGGGAAACATCCAAAAGGTACTTCTTGGCAGAGAAATTGATTTAAATCCTAAGGTCCTGATTACGGCATATCCGGTTAGAGGCTTGGATATAGGCGCATCTTATAGAATTTACGATTTGCTTAATGAGCAAAAAAAACGCGGAGTGGGCGTGCTTTTTATAGGAGAAGATTTAGACGTGCTTCTTGAGGTTTGCGACAGAATCATAGTTATGTGTGCAGGGAAAGTGTCAGGAATAGTTGATGCAACTTCAATAACAAAGGAAGATTTGGGACTTCTGATGACCGGCACATTACTTGAAAAAGAGGAGGTTGGATTTAATGAACTTGCTTAAAATTACAAAGAGAAGCAATTTGACCAAAAAGCAAGAATACGTAATTAGAACGCTCGCAATAGTTTTGGCGCTTGTCTGTACTGCATTGATACTTTTGTCGTTCGGACTAAATCCAATCAGAGTTTACTATGCAATAATTGAAGGTTCGCTAGGCACGCAGCTTCGTATAAAGCAGATGATTATAAAAGCTATCCCGCTTACAATTACATCGCTGGGGATACTGGTAGCGTTTCGTATGAAGTTTTGGAATATAGGAGGAGAAGGTCAAATTGTAATGGGTGCGATGGCGGCTAGCTATGTGGCGCTTAATTATGGGAGTTTACCTAAACCTGTTTTACTTGTTTTGATGGCTATTGCAGGAATGGCAATGGGAGGATTTTGGGCATTCATACCTGCAGTATTCAAGCGAAAATTCGGGACGAATGAAACGATTTTTACACTCATGATGAATTATATAGGTATCAAATTTGTAATGTATTTGCAGTATGGACCTTGGATGGATCCGAATGCCAACGGATTTCCTAGAGTTGCACCGTTTCCGGAAAATGCAGTGATGCCGGCGTTTCTCGGGGTTCATTTCGGACTTGTAATAGCGATTGTATGTGTAGTTTTTATATATTTTCTTATGACTTATACGAAACTCGGATATGAAATCAGTGTAGTCGGAGAAAGCTATGAAACTGCAAGATATGCAGGAATGAATATAAATAAAATCGTTATAATTGCTATGCTTATATCAGGAGGACTTTGTGGACTTGTTGGTATGATACAGGCTTCGGCGGTTGAAAAAACACTGGTTGCCGGCATAACAGGGGGATATGGATTTACCGCCATAATAACAGCATGGCTTGCGAGATTAAACGCACCGGTTACGGCTGTTGTTTGCATATTGTTTGCTATGCTTTTACAAGGCGGAGCATATATACAACTTGCTATGAACGTGCCAAGCAGCGTAGCGGGAATAGTTCAGGGTACTATATTGTTTTTCGTTCTCGGAAGTGAGTTTTTCTTACAGTATAAAGTTTCGCTTGCAAAGTCGATCAAAGCTAAGGAGGTGTAGTTATGGAAGTATTTTTAGCAACTTGTATAGTAGCGGGAACACCTCTTGCCTTAGCTACGCTTGGAGAACTTGTTACTGAAAAATCGGGAAGTCTTAACCTGGGCGTAGAGGGAATGATGCTGATTGGAGCGGTTATGGGTTTCATAGGCGCTTATACTACGCAAAACCCGGTTTTTGCAATCGTATGCGCAGGTGTAAGCGGTGGTCTTGCAGCTTTGATTTATGCATTTTTGACAGTTACGTTAAAAGCTAATCAGACTGTAACAGGATTGACACTTACGATATTCGGGACGGGATTTTCAAGTTTTGTAGGTCAGTCGTATATAGGATTTTCAGTACCTAAAACGGTTTCAGTTTTTTTCGCAAAGACGAATATTCCGATTCTTTCGAGTATACCGTTTATTGGAGATATACTGTTTAAGCAGGATGTGTTTGTTTACATATCGTATGTTTTGGTAATTATATTTTACATATACATAAATAAAACCAGAACCGGTTTGAATATGCGAGCTGTTGGCGAAAGTTCATCAGCGGCGGATGCTTCCGGCATAAATATTACGCTTTACAAATATGTGCATATAATAATCGGAGGAGTTCTTTGCGGACTTGGCGGTGCTTATCTTGCACTCATTCGTGTTCCGATTTGGCAGGCGGATGTAGTTGGAGGTAGAGGATGGATAGCTGTAGCATTGGTAATATTTGCAAGTTGGAATCCGATTAAGGCATTTTTCGGCGCCGCATTTTTCGGTGGGCTGAGTATATTGGGGCTTCGTATGCAGGCTATGGGCATTACGGTATCTCAGTATCTTTTTAATATGGTACCGTATATAGCAACAGTTGTAATTGTAATTGCAAGTTCCTGCAAGGAAACAAAAGCAAATAAGCCGCCTAGCGATCTTGGCAATAATTATTTTAGGGAAGAAAGATAGATGAAAAGTTTTAAAAAAGCTTGGAATATATTTATTTTGGTATTGGTACCGCTAGTAGCGATTTGTTTAAGTGCAAATATTGTTGTGCGATTACCGGATGTTTATCAATATTCATTTAAGTCGACTCAGCAGTTAAAACCGGCGAATTTGCTTGTGGAAAGCGATGAATTCGGCGAGATGATTTCCGGGTTTATGGTTGGCAAAGATGTTGACTTTAAAGTTGCACAGGGATATGAAGCAGATCAAAAGTATGATTTTTTTACAAGCGGGGATATTGATATTTTGAAAGATATTCGAATGAAGCTTAATATTATATTGATTTTTGGGATAATTGCGCTGATATTGCTTACCGCAATTATTGTGGCTTGTAAAGATGTTGATGAGGGAAGTCTTGCGGGCAGGTCTATAAAACAAGCGAAAGTATCGTCGGCTTCGGTCGCGACATTGATGATAATGTTTTTTGCAGTTGCTTTAATAACAAATTTTTCATTTTGCAACAAGGCTTTGGAAACTTTTGGCGGAAGTGAAAATTTTAGATTTGTAGTAACATTGCCGTTATTGAAATATATGTATTTGGCTTGGTTTGTGGTAACTGTTGTATTGGAAGTTATAATGTTGTATGTTGCAGGCAAGATTACAAAGCCTAAGCGTATGTTTTCCAGGGGGAATTATTGAATGGGATTTAAGGTTGACTATCATATGCACTCGTATTTTTCTGACGGCGCATTATCGCCTACGGAACTTGTGAAACGGGCTAAGAATTTAGAGCTTACTGAAATTGCGGTTACGGATCACGAAACTCTTACAGGAATAGCAGAGGCGCAGATAGCAGGAGATGCACTTGATATAAATGTTATATCGGGAGTTGAAATAGAAGCGGAATATGCAGCGGGAGTGCTTTTACATATTTTAGGGTATAAGTTTGACGTTGAAAATAAGGAATTGAATGAATTGCTGGATGAATTTGCTGTATATAGAGATGAATATAATGCAAAAATACTCCCTAAGCTTGAAGAAATGGGATACCCTTTGAGCTGGGAAGAACTCATAAATCATCCTAAGAAAAAATATGTTTCAAAAGGTGTGATTGCACAGGCGATGGCTCGAAAGGGCTATGTAAGTAAATTCCGAGAGGCGTTTTCTAAAATATTTTCAGATGAGAGAATTGCAAATATAGAAAAACAAAATATATCTATTGAGCGTGTGATGGAGGTGTTGTTAGCCGCAGGCGCGACGATTTCATGGGCACATCCTATGAAAACAAAAGGAATAGGCAAAAGAGGCAGTGCAGAGTTTTATCAGAATATAGAAAAAATTTTGGCAGATTTAAAAAAAATGGGATTGAAAGGGCTTGAATGTTATCACCCGAATCACAGCGATGAAGAAGCGCTCGAACTTGTGATGCTTGCAAGCAAGTATCATTTGCACATTACAAACGGATCGGATTATCATGGAGAAGAATAGCATAGTAGATATTAAAAATTTGAGTTTTGTTTATAAAAGAAGCGAAGAAGATAAATTTCTTGCGATAGATGATTTTTCACTGAGTATAGAAAAAGGTGATTTCGTTGCGATTTTGGGGCAAAACGGTTCAGGAAAATCCACACTTGCCAAGAATATAAATGGGCTTTATTTACCGAGTTTCGGCGATGTGGTTGTAAATGGAATGAACACCAAAGATGATGCATATATTTGGGATATTCGCCAAAATGCAGGTATGGTTTTTCAAAATCCTGACAATCAGCTTGTTTCATCAATAGTCGAAGATGATATAGCTTTCGGACCTGAAAATTTAGGAATTGCTCCCGGCGAAATTAGAAAAAGAGTGGACGAGGCATTAAGAGCTGTTCGGATGTATGATTTTAGAAAAAAGGCTCCGCATCAGCTATCAGGAGGACAAAAGCAGAGAGTCGCTATTGCAGGTGTTATAGCTATGCTTCCGGAGTGTATTATATTTGATGAACCTACTGCTATGCTAGATCCGCAAGGAAAAGAAGAAGTGATGAATATCATTATGCAATTAAATGAGCAAGGCAAGACAATAATTTTGATTACGCATTTTATGGATGAAGCGGTGCGTGCGAAAAAAATTGTAATAATGGAAGACGGAAAAATGGTAAAGACAGGAACACCTGTAGAGATATTTCAAGATATAGATTCACTTTACAAACTGGGACTTGATATACCGCCGGCAGTTGAATTCGCTTGTGAACTTAGGAAAAACGGTATAGAAGTACCAAATGATATTATATATACGGAGGAAATCATAGATTATCTATGTCAATACATATCAAAAATTTAACTCATGTTTACAATAAAGGTCTTGCGTACGAATCTGTGGCTCTTGATGATGTAAGCATAGACATTGAAGATGGCGAACTTGTTTGCATCATCGGACATACGGGATCGGGCAAGTCAACTTTGATACAACATATGAACGGACTTTTAAAGCCGGACTCAGGGAATATATGGATAGGTGATGTTGATATTACACAAAAAAAAGTACCTATGGTAGATATACGTAAAAAAATAGGTATAGTTTTTCAGTACCCGGAATATCAGTTATTTGAAGAAACAGTCAGACTGGATGTGGAATTTGGACCTAAAAATTTAGGACTTACGGATGAAGAAGTAAAGCAAGCTGTTGATAGGGCATTTTCGCTTGTCGGCATGCAGGATGAAGAAGTGCAAAAAAGATCTCCGTTTGAACTTTCGGGCGGGCAAAAAAGAAAAGCGGCGATTGCAGGAGTGCTCGCTATGAAACCGGAGGTACTTATACTTGACGAACCGGCAGCAGGGCTGGATCCGAAATCGCATAGGGAACTTATTGAACTATTGCTTCAGATACATGAAAAAGAAAAAGATATTATGATAATAGTTTCACATAATATGCAAGATGTTGCGGATATAGCGGATAAAGTGATTGTGATGGATAGAGGAAAATGCGTAATGTGTGCTCCTGCTCGTGAAATTTTCGCGAGGCGTGAAGAACTTAAAGCTATAGGATTGTCTACACCGCCGATTACAGAGATTCTTCATAAAATCAAGGAAAAATTACCTAAAGAGCAAGCAGAATCGTTTAATAGCGATGTAATTTCCGTAAGCGAAGCGGCGCAGCATATACGAAATTTCGTGGGAGGAAAAATTGATTAGAGATATAACTTTGGGGCAGTATTATGATACATCTTCGCCACTGCACAGAATGGATGCAAGAGTTAAGATACTGCTCACATTTGCATACATTGTGATACTTTTTTGTATTAAAGGTATAGCAAGTATGTTGATTGCAGCATTTTTGGTTTTTTTGGTAATTAAAATTTCAAAGGTTCCGTTTAAGTTTATTTTTAGAGGTTTGAAAGCTATATTTTTTATTATTACGTTGACAATAGTCTTAAATATGTTTATGTTGCCGGGTAGGACATTGATAGAATTTTCAGTATTCAGAATAACATATGAAGGATTGTATATGGCAATTTTTGTAGGTATCAGATTGGTGCTTTTAGTTTTCGGTTCATCGCTTTTGACGCTTACAACAAAGCCTTTAAATTTAACGGACGGAATTGAGAGTATATTGAAACCTATGAAAAAAATCGGAGTGCCTGCTCATGAACTTGCAATGATGATGAGCATAGCTCTTAGGTTTATTCCTACATTGCTTGAAGAAACGGACAAGATAATGAAAGCGCAGATGGCTAGAGGTGCTGATTTTGAAAGCGGTAATATTTTTAAACGTGCAAGGGCGATAATTCCGCTCTTGGTGCCGTTATTTGTCAGTGCATTCAGGATTGCATTGGAACTTGCAATGGCTATGGAAGCAAGATGTTACCGCGGTGGAGAAAATCGTACGCGTATGAATCATGCGCAGGTGAGTAAGATAGATTATACTGCCGTCTTAATATTTGCGATAGTTAGCGCCATAGTATTAGCACAATCATACATATTGCCTTTGTTTTTTTCTTACAGTATGTTATTTAATTTGAGGTAAGCAAATGAGACAGCGGAAAATTAAAAATTTTGAACATAGATTTGAAGAAATACTTAAAGTTCGGAATTTTAAGCAGGAGATTAAGAAATATAAAGGCATTTGGCACGAGGTATTCGGTAATGAAAATCCGATTTTTTTAGAACTCGGGTGTGGCAAAGGAAATTTTATAAATAAAAAAGCTGCCGAAAATAAAGGAAACAATTATATTTCGATAGACGGTGAAAAATCAGCGATTATTATAGCGACTGAAAAAGCGCTTAAATATGAAAATACGAACTTATTGCTTGCAAAGGAATATGTAAAGGATATAGAAGAATATTTTGAAGCTGGAGAGCTTGCAGGAATTTATTTGAATTTTAGCGATCCATGGCCTAAAAACAGAAATGCAAAGAGGCGTTTAACTTATAGAAATTATCTTAGAGGTTACAAAAAAGTATTGAATCCGAACGGATTTGTTGAATTTAAAACTGATAATGACGATTTATTCGATTTTACGCTTGAGGAAATTGCTGAGGTAAATGCTAAGATTCTTGAGATTACAAGGGATTTGCATTCTACAGATTACGAAGCCGCTTTGACTATGACAGAATATGAAGAAAAATTTAAAGCGGCAGGGAAAAATATAAATTATGTAAAAATCAAACCATAGGAGGTAAAATATGGCAGAACTAATTATGGCAGAGGAAAACGGCAGGAATATCCCTCTTGAAGATAAAATATTCGGTATTAGTCAAAAAGCTAAAGCCATGCAAAAAGAAAGAGGCAAGGATAATGTTATAGATGCGACTATCGGGGCATTGCTAGATGATGAGGGGAATTTAATAGTGCTGTCATCAGTAGATGAAGTTTTGAAAAATTTGAGACCGGAAGAATATGCGGCATACGCACCTATTGCAGGAACGGCGGAATTTAAGAAGTACGTTCAAAAATGTGCCTTTGGAACATTTGAACCCACATGTTTCACAGAGGCTGTAGCATCTCCCGGCGGAACAGGGGCAATACGTAATGCGGTTTCAAATTATAGCAAAGCAGGTGATAAGATTCTTGTAGCTGATTGGTTTTGGGCGAATTATACCACTATTGCGGATCAGCAAGGTAGAAAGGTACAAATCTTTACATTTTTAGATGATAACGGGAATTTTAATGTTGATAGTTTTGCGCGTGAAATGGATAAGTTGCTTGAGTTACAGGATTCACTTTTGATAATAGTGAATACACCTGCTCAAAATCCTACAGGATATGCTATCAGCGGCAACGATTGGGACAATCTTTTAGATGTTATTACTTCTAATAAATTTTATGAGAAAAAAATCAGCCTTGTTGTTGATGTTGCATATATTGATTTTGCAGGGGATCCTGATGAAGTAAGAAAGTTTTATAAAAAATTGGATAATCTTCCTAAAAATATATTGCCGATGATTGCATATAGTCTTTCAAAAACTTTTACACTTTATGGAATGAGAAGCGGTGCATTGATTTGTATGGCTAAAACAAAGGAAATAGCTGATGAATTTGTGCGTGTAAATCAAGCATCTTCAAGGGCTTGCTGGTCGAATTGCAACAGACTTCCGATGACTATTTTGACTAAAATATATGAAGATGAGAAGCTTTTAAAAAAGGTTGATGAAGAAAGAAAGCATTATCGAGATTTACTTCTTGAAAGAGGGTTTGCATTTGCGAAGGAAGCGGAGAATGTCGGACTTGCTATGGTGCCGTTCAAAGGCGGTTTTTTTGCTACGATTCCATGTAAAAATTCTGCGCAGGCAGCCGAAAAATTACAGGAACAGGGTATATTTTTGATTCCGCTTGAAAAAGGGCTTCGAGTTTCCATAGCTTCAATTTCAAAAGCAAGATGTGAAGAATTACCGGCAAAAATTTTGGCAGTAATGTGAGGAAAAAGTAATGAGAACTGTGCTGTGGTTTGCGAAATTTATAATCTATTTTTTTAAAGTTCGAAAACAGGAAAAGGAATATGTTAAAAAGCTTGAAACCGGAACGCTTACAGATGAAGATCGCGCCCTGATAAATAAACGCGTGCAAAGTTGGGCGCAGGATATGCTTGTATGGGCAGGAGTCGAATGGGAAGTTACGGGACTTGAAAACATACCGAAAAACAGGTCGGTGCTTTTTACACCTAATCATCAGGGCAATTTTGATATACCGCTGCTCTTGTCACAACTTCCAACGTTGTGCGCAATGGTTGCAAAAAAAGAAATGCAGAAGGTACCATGTATTTCAGGATGGATGAGTTTGTTTAATTGTGTATTTTTGGATAGAGAAAATGCGAGAGCGGCAATAGCGAGCATGTCACAAGTGGAGAGCATCTTGAAAAGCGGGCAGTCGGTTGTGATTTTCCCTGAAGGCACTCGAAGCAAAGGGGATGCCCAAAATGAGTTTAAACTCGGTTCCATGCGTCCTGCTATAAGAAATGGTATACCTATAGTTCCGGTGGCAATAGAAGGAACATATAAATTGATGGAAGCAAATGGAGGATTTATAAAACCGGGAAAAGTAAAAGTTTGTATTCTTGAACCGATTGAAACTGAAAATATGACTAAAGAAGAATCACAAAAACTTGCAGAAACTGTTTTTTTGAAGATACAAGAAGCCAGGAATGTATTGAAAATTGAACAATAAAGCAGAATAGCAAAAATGCTTGCATTAGATGCAAGCATTTTTGCGTTTGAAGTATCAAACGTATAAAAAGGTTGACCCCAAAATTTAAAACCCATTAGAAAACATTTAAAAATCAATAGTTGGCACGAAATTTGCTTTAATAATAGTTACTTACAGGCATAGGGGAAACCCTAATAGTAATTATATTTTATTTTTAAGGAAGGCGGTACTTCGTATAGGGGTATCGTACAGGAGGGAAAAAATGAATAATGAGAAACAAAATGGCCTAAATCTGGGCATGCTCATTGCCGTAATCGTTGGGTCCACCATCGGTTCAGGTATATTCTCATCCGTAGCCGACATGGCTGCAAAGGGTGCGAATACCGGAGCGGTACTGGTTGGTTGGGCAATTGCCGGCGTTGGTATGTTCGCACTTATGATGAGCTTTTCAGGACTCAACAAATTAAGACCTGACCTTGTAAACGGAGTTTACAGCTATGCAAGCGAAGGTTTTGGTATGTTCATAGGATTTAACTCCGCTTGGGGTTACTGGATCAGCGCACTTCTTTGCAACGTATCTTATGTAGCATTGTTCTTCGGAGCACTTGGTTATTTCTTCCCTGTATTTGGAGATGGAAATAACTTGGTATCTATAGTGGCAGGTTCGGTTGCAATATGGATTTGTGCATTCCTTGTTATAAAAGGAGTTAAAGAAGCTGCAGCGCTTCAGTTGCTTGTAACAATTTCAAAGATTATACCGCTAATCGTATTTGCACTTGCAATCGTGTTTGTAAATGCATTCAAACCTGATGTATTCATGGAAAACTTCTGGGGCGACGGTTCTATTCCGGTAATGGATCAGATCAAGGCTACTACAGGTGCTACAGTTTGGTCATTCATCGGTGTTGAAGGTGCAGTAGTACTTTCAGGACGTGCTAAGAAGTCTAGCGATGTAGGTAAAGCAACAGTTTTAGGATTCTTAGGACTACTTGCTATATATGTAATGATCGCAGCACTTTCATTAGGTGTAATGCCTGCTGAAGAAATGGCTAAGTTGGGAAATCCTCCTCTAGCATTCATATTGGAAGCAGCAGTTGGTAAATGGGGCGCAGCTCTAATCAACTTAGGTGTTATCCTATCACTTGCAGGAGCGCTTCTAGGTTGGACTATTATAGCTGCAGAGTGTGCTTATTCAGCTTCAGTACAGGGCGTATTCACAAAGCTATTTGCTAAGTCAAATGCTCAGGAAGCTCCTGTAGCATCTGCTATCATCACAAACGTCGTTATACAGGTATTCCTAATCATAATGCTATTCAGCGCAGGAACATATCAGTTGTTCTACAACTTCTCGGCTAGCATGATCATGCTTCCTTATTTACTAAGTGGAGCATACTATGCAAAGGTTGCTACGTTGAAACAAGGTATGGAAAATTATACTCCGGGTAAAGTTGCACTGGAAAGATTCTGGGGTTATCTTGCTACTATCTATGGAGTTTGGATGATTTACTCGGCAGGATTGTTGTATTTGCTCGTAACAGCAATACTATATGCACTTGGCATCATAGTGTATTCATACGGTCAGAAGGAATACGGTAGACCAATTTTCCAAAAAAGCTACGAAGCAATATTGGCAGTTATCTTGGTTGTACTCGGTGTTATTTCAGTATATCTACTGGTTTCAGGAACGATTACACTTTAGTAGGTCAAAATTAGATAGCTTGTAAGTAATTTAAAACCCCCGTCCTTAGAGGACGGGGGTTTTCTTATGAGTTTGAATATTTGTTACATTATGCAGTACGTTCATCCATGATGGATAAAGTTTTTTTAGCCCATTCCAAGCTTGAAAAATAAGAGCTTATTACGGTATTAACTTTTAATCGTAAAGTTTTACAAGAATCTTCAAAACTTTGCCAGTTGCCGCTTTCGTATGCTATTATTAAATTCAAGGATTTTCCCAAGGCTCCTGATTTAAAGAGTAGAGCGCTTTTAATTTCGTGGGAAAGTTGCAAATCTTTAATTGCATCTTGCATAGGCAAGTTTGTCAGTACGTCGACTAATGAGAAAAGCCCTGTTATGAAGTATTCAGATTTTTGTTTAGGATGACCGAATTGAACGGCTAGCGATTCCAACATTTTTGCTCTTTGCAAAGAAACGGAAACAAGGTCATTTGATTGTCCTTGAGAAATTGATCTAAGGACAATAAGGTAAATCCAGTCATGTATGTTCTGAAATCCTAATCTGACAAGCGCATCTTTAATTGATGTGAGTTGCGTCCTGCCTCCGTAAATAGGAGAATTTGCATATTTAAACAGTTTGTAAGACAGTGCAACATCTGTTTCAACTATTTGGGTCAAATCATCGTAGTTAGGCGATGGACCGGATAGAACATCCAAAATCTTAAAGCAAGTGTAACTGCTAATCTTAATGTCTGTGTAGTTGAATAATTTAGGTTTGGCAAAATAGTAACCTTGAAAGTAGTCATAGCCCATACCAAGAGCTAAATCAAATTCTTCGGAGGTTTCTATCTTTTCTGCCAAGAATTTAAGACCTTCACGCTTGTGTTTAATTATTATGCTGTGCTGTTCTTCTCTTGTAGTCAACATAAAATCAACTTTTATTATATCGACCAAATCTATGATTTCCTGATATTTGTAATCTGCCGTAAAATCGTCCAAAGCTAGAGTATAGCCCATTTCTTTCAGCTTTTTTAAATTTGATAAAAGCAATGGATCAGGAACAATATCTTCCAATATCTCAACAACTAGATTGTCCTTTGAAAACAACGTTACGGTATTATCGCAAAGGAGTGTTTTTGTAAAATTGATAAAAGCAAATTTTTTATCTAAAAGGTCCTCTACCGAAGCTAAAACTGAAGTAATCATAAGTACGGAACTGGTCGCATAATCTCCGTCGATTGATTCGGCGGTTTTTGTTTCCGGGTTTCTATACAAGATTTCGTAAGCAATTATGTCGCGATTTTTATTGAAAATTGGTTGACGTGCAACGTATACTTGCAATTAGCTTCCACCTCCATTTTTGTAATTTTTGAGTAGGGAATTATGCTATTTCTGCTCACCTATCTAAATATAATACCCATTTTCTAAAAATTCATATCATATTTAATTTTTCTTAATAAAATATCAATTTTATGTATTTTTATATGAGTCTTTGCATTTTGGTTTATTTTTAAATCGAGCCTCAAGTATAGGGAATCGAGCCGGAGGTTTAGTTGAAGGATTTGTAATAAACGGACCTTCTACATAATCGACACCAAGTTCTACAAGTGAATAAGCTGTTTCCAGATTAGGGATTCCTTCTGCTATTACCGATATATTTTTCTGATGTGCCGATGAAATTAGCGACTCAATCAATTTGCTGGTGCTGAAATCGCGTACTAAAGATTGAGTTAGCGATAAATCCAATTTCAAAAATTTAGGTTCGGTTGTATATATAAATTCATCGTCATATTGCTCAACTCCGTAGCCGGCTAGGCATAAGCTACCGCCAAACAGCTTTATTCTTTTGATTTTAATTTTAGGAAGTTCAGCAATGCCGAGTGATGTTCTCGCTTGAACAACCACATTCTTTAATAAATCCGAGTATTTCTTGGAAATTTCAAGGTAGTCTTCTTCGATTAGCGCATGGCTCGGAACTGTACTCATAAACAGTTTCTTTTCGTTTTTGTTAGGTAGTTTGTCGAATGCCTTTAAGCTTTCTTCAATTATAAATTTTTCCAGTTTTTGTTTTTGTTCATCTGTCTTTGCGAGTTCTAAAAGCGCATTTTCATTTGGAATTTGCGGGTGTGAGGATTGCATTATTTTTCTGTAACCCAAAACTTCACCGTTTTTTGAATTTAATATAGGAACAAATGTGAATTCATACAATTTTCTTTGCATAAATTCGGCTATCAGTTCGGAGTTGTCGAAAACTTCCATAT
Source organism: Eubacteriales bacterium (assembly GCA_052173355.1). Classification (GTDB taxonomy): domain Bacteria; phylum Bacillota; class Clostridia; order Peptostreptococcales; family Anaerovoracaceae; genus JABZIP01. Next base: position 51,966 of record JBQMYS010000002.1, read on the forward strand.
TCTTTTCAAAATCTTCCATGTTGAATTCTGCAAATGCGCCTCTAGTACCGCGTTTTACGGTATACATAGCAAAATCGGCGTATTTCATAAGCAGGTCTATTGATGTTGCGTGTTCGGGATAGTATGCTATACCTCCTGATGCAGATATGTCTATTTCTGTTGAATCTGTTAGTCGCATAGAGGAGTTTCTTATAGCTATTGTAAGTTTTATAATTTCGTGCTTAATATCCATGATAGAATCGAAAGCGTACAGGAAAACTAAGAACTCGTCGCCGCCAAATCTTGCTATGATAGAATTTTTAGGCAGACACGAATTTAGAAGATTGCCGAAAGTACGGATGTATTCATCTCCATATTCGTGCCCATAGGTATCGTTTATCATTTTTAGCTTATCAAGGTCTATAGAAATCATAGCTGCCGTCTTTAAGTTTTCAGCAGCGCTAAATAGATTTGTTACTTTTCTGATAAATGCGCGCCTATTGAAAAGAGAAGTGAGTATATCGTGGTCGCGCTCATATTCAAGTTTTGTCTTTTTAAGCATTTCATCAGAAACATCCTCAATAAGTCCAAGTGTGGAATTATCTCCATCAAGCGTAGTAATTCTAAGCCATCTTGAAGTATTAAGTCGTGTTTCTATGTGGTACATGGTGCTGATGTTTGTTGAATAAGCAGGAACCACAAATTTATCCAATTTTGCAAGTTTTTCAGTAAAAATATCTTTTGGAATAAGACCGGTTTTGTATAGTGAAGTGTCGGTTTCATCCAGCATGGGAAATAGTCTTTGTGTAATGTAAACGTTTTGAGTATTTTCATGTATTTCAAACAATGCCATATTTCTTCCGGAAAGATCCAAAATCGTTGCCAATTTTGCTGTTACATTTTCCGAAGGATTGAGCAAATCGTTTATGTGAGATATAAGTAAATCAAAATCCGACATACCGGTTTTGATTAGTCGTTTATCCGTTTCAGCGTCATTTTCTACAAGAAAGTTTAAAATTCTATTCATGGGCTTAAATGATAAAAACATTCCTATCGTGCCTATTACGGAAGCTATAGCTACACCTATTGTAACTATTACATATGGTGTCAGATTGGTATTCAGTGCATAGATAAAAAATCCCGCTTCACTTGAAACAGCGAGAAGTAATATTAAATATAACCTAAATATTGAACTATTAAGAAAAAATTTCAAGAATTTCATATCATACCTCTTTCATCATATAGCTAGTATTTCGGTTAAATTCGGTGTAACTTAATGTAGAGTTGTAAAAAAATACAATGAAAATTATTTATTTCAAAGCGGTAAATAAATGTAAGCAAAAATGGAAATGTGAAATTGAGATTGCAAAAATTTCTTGTGTGTTGTAAAATATATTAAAGATTAAGGCTTTATCTGGTTTTTAAAAAGGAGGGTTAAATGAAAAAACACAGATTTTGGGCATGGGCGGCAGTTTTTTGTTTTGCCATGGCAATGATGACAGGATATGAAAGAAAATAAATAATAAAACTGTTATTTTAAAATAAGAATTTAGGAGGGAAAAGATATGAGTGATGAAAGATTAGGATTAGGATTAGGTTATGGGCTAAGGAGAGCATTTCATGGCGGATTAGGTTCACATGGAAGGATTTTTTTAGCAGGGCTTGCACTTGGTCCTATCGCATTTAAGATTTTGACAAGCAAAGATGCAAGAAACTTTTATACAGACGTTATAGCGGCGGGGCTTAGGGCAAAAGAGTATACTATGGATACAGTTAATATTGCTCAAGAGTATATTGAAGATATGATAGCAGAAGCTAAGTTCATCAATATGTTAAGAGAAGAAGACGAGTTTTATGATGAATTCGGAGATTGCTGCTGTGATGAAGATTGCGATTGTGATTGTGATTGCGATGATGATGATAGCGCAGATGCAAAATAAAGGTTAACGATGAAATTTAGAGTTAAACATTATGTTCCCGGACGAGTTAGGATTGTCACAGAGTACGGGAAACTTGAAAACGATTTGGCGGACGCGCTCGAGTATCGAATTTCCAAACTCAAAAATGTAAAATTATGCAAAGTATATGAACGAAGCGGAAATGTTCTCATAGAACTGTCACATAAAGGACGGGATAATTTAACAGAGCTTCTCTTTGATTTAAAAAATTTGGAAATAGATAAAGACAGCATACCCGAATATGTCTACGAAGCTTCAAGCAGAGAACTGAATGCCATGTATAAAGAAAAGCTTGTGACTAAAATTGGGAAAAAAATACTGTCTGCTATTTTGCTACCTGTTGTAATTAAGTTACCGATTACAATATTCAAGGGCAGTAAATACATAAAAAGCGGTTTCGGTGCGTTGATTAAGGGAAAAATGCAAGTTGCAGGACTTGATGGCGTAGCAATTACCGTTGCGATTTTGAGTAAAAATATTTCGACGGCTTCGTCGGTAATATTTTTGCTTGATATAGGCGATACTTTAGAAGAATGGACGCATAAAAGAGTATTCGGCGATTTAGCTAAAAATATGGCGCTAAATGTTACCAAGGCTTGGCTTGTGAAGGACGGTCAGGAAGTTTTAGTTCCTACAGGGGATGTTGAAATAGGTGATTTGGTGCGCGTTCATGTTGGAAATGTAATACCGTTTGATGGCGAAGTGTTCGAAGGTGAAGCACTTGTAAATCAAAGTTCAATAACAGGAGAACCTTTAGGGGTTGTTAAAGATGAAGGCAAAGCGGTATTTGCAGGGACGGTACTTGAAGAAGGCGAAATAGTAGTTAAAGTAAGGCAGACCAAAGGAACGAATAAGTACGATCAAATTGTAAAAATGATAGAAGCTTCTGAAAGAATCAAGTCGGATTCGGAATCCAAAGCTATGAATCTTGCGGACAAGTTGGTACCGTATACGCTATTCGGAGCACCGATTATAGGTCTTTTAACAGGAAGCGTTACAAAGGCGATGTCTGTGCTCATGGTTGATTTTTCTTGCGCATTGAAGCTTGCAATACCGATTTCGGTATTGAGCGCTATTGAGGAAGCGAGCAGGCATTCCATTACCGTAAAAGGCGGCAAATTTTTAGAAGATGTTGCTAAAGCGGATACATTGATTTTTGACAAGACAGGAACTCTTACGGCAGCATCTCCGAAAGTTAAAGAAATAATAACATTTGGAGACAGAACTGAAAAGGAACTTCTTAAAATTGCAGCTTGCCTCGAAGAACATTTTCCGCATTCCGTCGCTAAAGCAATAGTAAACGAAGCTAAAGAGCAGGGTGTTGAGCATGAAGAAATGCATTCAAAAGTGGAATACATAGTTGCGCACGGCATAGCTACAACTATTCAAGATAAGAGAGTTGTTATCGGATCGGAGCATTTTATATTTGAAGATGAAAAAGCAAAGATTCGTCCGGAATTTCAAGAGAAATTTGACAATTTATCGAAACAGTATTCTCATCTGTTCTTGAGCATTGACGGAAATTTGGAAGCGGTTATTTACATACAAGACCCTATTAGAGAAGGAATCAAAGATGTAATAGCTTCACTTCGTGCCGAAGGAATCGGTCGTATAGTGATGATGACCGGAGATAGCAGGCATACTGCCGGTGCGGTAGCTAAAGAACTTGGGCTTGATGAATTTTATGCAGAAGTTCTTCCGGAAGATAAAGCTAAATTTGTGGCGAGTGAGAAAGCCGCAGGCAGAAAAGTCATAATGGTCGGGGACGGCATAAATGATACGCCTGCTCTTTCACAGGCGGATGTCGGAATTGCTGTAAGCGAAGGTGCGCAGATAGCGCTGGAAATAGCAGATGTTATCATAGAAGAAGGTGATATGTTCGGGCTTGTGGTACTGCGCAGGATAGCAAAAGAACTGATGAAACGGATAAATTTCAATTACAAGAGTATAGTGGGGATAAACGGAGGCTTGATTGCGCTCGGTGTTGCAGGAGGTATAGGACCTGCGGCGGCATCGTTTGTGCACAATGCTTCGACATTGGTTATAGGAGCCAAGAGTACACTGCCGTACCTTGATGAAAGTGAAGCAAGGAAAGTAATTGAGAAAATTTAGAAAAAATAGAGGATTTGTAGGCATGAAAAAATTTTTAGAGAAGAAGAACGTCAGACCGTCGGTAAAATTGTATTTAAATGATGCTTTATCGGCTATGGCACTTGGACTTTTTTCTTCGCTTTTGATAGGGTTGATACTCAAGACATTAGGCGAGCAGTTGCTTGCCTTTTCGCATTTTGAGCAAATTAGTAATTTTTTAATAGAAATTGGAACGATTGCAATGGGACTGATGGGAGCGGCTGTCGGCGCTTCAGTAGCGTGGAGTCTCGCCGCCCCTCCACTTGTATTGTTTTCGGCTTTGGTAATGGGACAGCTCGGAGCAAATTCCGGAGGACCTGCGGGTGCGTTTATAGTTGCACTTATAGCTACTGAAATCGGAAAACTTGTCAGCAAAGAAACCAAAGCGGATATTATAGTCACACCTGCGGTCAGTATAATAGTAGGCGGGATATTTGCACGTATCGTGGCGCCGGCACTTCATGGATTGATGATTGGGCTTGGAGATTTGGTTATGAGCTTAACAAAGCTGCATCCGATACCTATGGGGATAGCTGTTGCTGTAGTAGTAGGGCTTGTGCTCACTGCACCGATTTCGAGCGCGGCTCTTTGCATAATGTTGAATTTGAGCGGAATTGCAGCGGGGGCGGCGACTGTAGGTTGTTGTGCGCAAATGATAGGATTTGCTGTGGCGGGTATAAAGGAAAACAGCGTTGGAGCTACTATTGCGCAAGCGGTAGGAACTTCTATGATACAATTACCGAATATAATAAAAAATCCATGGATTTTGT
>JBQMYS010000003.1:0-51925 GCA_052173355.1 Eubacteriales bacterium
GAGCTATATTCTTATTACGCATCAAATAAACCAAAAGTTCATACTCTTTTGGAGTTAACTCAATGCGATTACCGTCTATCTTCACGATTCTTCCTTGCAAATCTACCTCAATACCTTTGTATCTAAGTTCACTTTTTTCTTCCGCTTCGGGCTTTCCCGCTTTCCTGTTTAAAACTGCATTGATTCTAGCCATCAACTCCTTTAAACTGAACGGTTTTACAACGTAATCATCCACTCCAAGTTCAAATCCGAAAAGTTTATCGTATTCCTCTCCACGAGCAGAAAGAATTATGATTGGAACATCTGAAAATTTCCTGATTTCTTTACACGCGCTATACCCGTCAAGTTTTGGCATCATCACATCCAAAAGCACTATATCGTACTCATTTTCCTTGCAAAGACCAACCGCTTCCATACCGTCTTTTGCTTCAAATGCCTCATACCCACTAAATTCTGCATATTCTTTTACAACTTCTCGTATTTTGCTTTCATCGTCAACTATCAAAACTTTTTTCATGATTTTCTCCTATTAAAATAATATATTCTTATTTTACTGCTGTTTCGTGACGGTTTTGTGATTATTTTTTCAAGGTTTTGTATTTTTTATAAGCTTTTAAACTTTGAAATATAAGAAATTGCCTGCTTCACATCTTTCACTCCTATCAGTTGCAAATTTTCTATCCCTTTTAAATCAGCATTTTTTTGTGGCAAAAGTACCGTATCAAAACCCAATCTTGCCGCTTCGAGTACAACTTTTTCGACATTTCTTACGGCACGTAAATCTCCTGTAAGTCCTATTTCTCCAATAGCAAGCATTTTAGCAGGACAAGTCACACCCTTCAATGACGAATAAATCGCAAGTACCGCTGCAAGGTCTATCGAAGTGGAGTCCGGCTTAATTCCCCCTACTATATTTATATAAACATCTTTATCTGTAAGATTTAAATTAGCTTTTCGCTCAAGCACCGCAATCAACATATTTAAGCGATTTAGATCCATACCTATCGAACTTCGCCTTGGAAATCCCGTATTTGTACGTGCAGTTAGAGCCTGTATTTCCAATAATAGCGGTCTTGTCCCCTCGTAAACGGCTGTAGCAATCGCACCTTGCGCACCGTCATCCATACCTTCTAAAAAGGTCTTCGACAGATTTTCTATTTCACAAAGCCCATCTTCGCACATTTCGAATGCTCCTATCTCACTCGTAGTTCCGAATCTGTTTTTAAGTGCCCTTAATATACGAATTTCGGATGATCTTTCTCCTGAAAAATTCAATACACAATCAACCAAATGCTCGACTATTTTCGGTCCTGCCAAATCTCCGTTTTTATTTACATGCGCAACTATGAATGTCGGTATATTGCGCACTTTACCTATTTTCATAAGCGCATTTCCGCATTCTCTTACTTGGGAAACACTCCCCGGAGCCGCTTCCAAAGTTTCAGTATACATGGTCTGTATTGAATCTATGATTAAAAATGTCGGATTTTCCTTTTCTACCAGCATCAAGATGTTTTCCATATTAGTTTCCGAAGCAATCAATAAATTTAAATTATCGCCTTTGCAAACTCTTTCCGCTCGCATTTTAATCTGTTCTTCGGATTCTTCGCCTGAAATATATAAAACTGTACCGTATCCGGCACTTATATTGGATGCTGCTTGTATTATAATAGTTGATTTTCCGATTCCCGGTTCACCGGAAATAAGCACCAAAGAACCCCTTACCAGCCCTCCTCCGAGTACCCTGTTCAATTCTCCAATTCCCGTATCAAACCGATCAAATGCTCCCGATGTTATTTCATTTAGGTGCAGTGCTCTTGTTTTCTTCGTTTGAGCCTCTGTAAACAGTCTGCTCCTGCTGTCATCTTTCACTTTTATATCTACGAGCTTTTCCTCTACCATGCTGTTCCATGCACCGCATATGCACTGCCCCTGCCATTTCGGACTTTCATAGCCGCACTCTTGGCACACAAATACCGTTTTTACCTTTTTCGCCACTTTGTTCTCCTACTACTTCAATTTCATCAATCAAAATCGGCATAAGCGGTATTTACACCGATTACGCCGATTTTCTTAGAAATTAAATTCTATACACCTAAAAAGGTTACTTTTTTTATATCATTAAAATTTGAAATGGTTAATTATACCATTAAGAGCTTCTGCTTGTGCGGACAGTTCCTCTGCTGTAGCGGCACTTTCCTCTGAGGTTGCACTGGTAGTCTGCACAACCGAAGCAATTTGGTCTACACCAACTGAAATCTGTGTGACAACCTCTGCCTGATCGTTCGAATTCCTTGCAATTTCCTGCATATGATCCTTTACCAAGCTAACCTTGTCCTTAACCTCCGAAAGAGCTTCTGACGTTTCTTTTGTAATCTTAACTCCTTCTTTAACTGCGTTCACAGTATCCCCTATGAGAACTGCCGTATTTTTACTTGCCTCCGAAGACTTCTGTGCGAGATTTCGTACTTCATCTGCAACTACCGCAAATCCTTTACCTGCCGCGCCTGCTCTTGCCGCCTCGACTGCCGCATTAAGCGCAAGTATATTGGTCTGGAATGCTATATCTTCTATTGTCTTGATAATTTTTTCTATCTCATCAGCTTTTCCCGCTATATCATCCATAGCATGGGATAGGGATTCCATCTTCTGGCTGCTCAAGTTTACGCCGTCTTCAGATTCATTGGATAGCGTATCAGCTTCCTGTGCTTTAGCCGCACTTGCTTTAATCTGCTCCGTAACGTCTGTAATTGATGCCGAAAGTTGTTGTATACTGCTTGCCTGTACCGTCGCACCCTGCGCAAGCGACTGTGCTCCGCTTGCAACTTGATCCGAAGCTGAATTTACTTGAGTCGAAGAACTTACCATCTCTCCCATAGATTGTGCTATTTTCTTCTTGAAATCTTTAATAGATTCTTGTATAGATGCAAAATCTCCTCTAAATTCAACATCTGTTTCTACTAAGAAATTTCCATTTGCAAATTCGGTCATATATTCATCAATAGTCCGTATAATCAAAGCAAATCTATCGAATACACCCCTCATATTTTCACAAATTACACCGAATTCATCTTTACTTTCATATGTAATACCGCTGGCATCTACTCTTCCCTGAGCCATATTGTCCATTGCAACCGTTATCTGTCCTAACGGTTCCAATATTCCCTTTATAATTCGTAATGCAAATATTATAAGTGCAATTATTGAAGCTATTAAAATCACTATAAGCATTACAAGTTGCATATATACAGCCCTTTCCTTTGCTGCTGTATCTTTTGCTACCTTTACTTTAAGTTCATCAGCATAATCACGTAAATCACTTGAAACTTTCTCTATACCCGGTTTGTATTCAGTTTTATAAACTGTAAATTGTTTCTCTTGATCCGCAAAAGAAATTGCAAGTTCTTGAATTTGTTTTCGTACAGGAGTGTTTTGAACGAATTTTGCCTGTATTTCTTCTATCTTACTGTCACCGTTTATTTCTATTATTTTTTCAAATTTTTCTAATACCTCTTTTGCAATTTCATCGTTATCATTTGCAAATTTTTCCATTTCTGTTAAATCTGTAGATAAAACTATGCCAATAATCTTTGCTTGTATATATGCTATATCTCGTCTAATACTTCCCAATTCATGATCCACTACCATAGTTTTACTTTGAAGTTCATCTATCTCATTTACGGCTCTAACGAGTCCAACCATTGCAAGCGTACCACATACAAGATATGTTGCCATCGCCATTGCAACCATTGCTAAAAGTTTTTTCTTAACAGGCCAATTTTTCATTTTTTCCCCCTATCACTGTTCATTAGCAGACAGTTAATTTTTATATACAACTCAATTATACTCTTTTTACGTTTTTTGTCAACAATTTTAGAGAAATCTTTAGCAATTATTTGCTTAAATTTCAATGAAAATTTTGTTTTTTATATATAAAAAAATCTTTATTCTAAAAATATTCACTTAATTTGAAAAAAAACAAAAGGATTTGTAATCGTTTAAAATCACAAATCCTTTTATTTTTTAATATATGAACTCCTCTGTAAGCATTGATTTTTCAATCATACTTCTATACAAATCCGAATTTTGTAAAAGTTCATCATGTGTACCTTGCTCATCAATTTTACCTGCATCCATCAAAATAATTTTATCCGCTTTTTCTACCGATTTCAATCTATGCGATATGATTATTACGGTTTTATCCTTTAACAAAGTATTCAAACTTTTTTGTATATCCATTTCATTTTCAACATCAATCGAAGCCGAAATTTCATCCAGCAATATTATAGGCGCATCTTTCAAAAACGCCCTTGCTATCGAAATTCGCTGTCGTTCGCCTCCGGAAAGCTTCGAGCCGTTTTCGCCTATCAATGTATCATACCCATTCGGCAATTTTTTTACAATCGAATCTACATTGGCAAGTTTCGCCGCTTCAATCACTTCTTCATCTGTTGCCGATTTCCTACCCATTCTGATATTTTCAAGCACCGAAGTGTTGAATAAATCTATATTTTGAAACACTATGGAAACTTTATTAAAAAGAGAACGCGTACTCATATCCTTTATATCCTTGCCACCCACCGTTATCCTGCCCTCATCATAATCATAAAGTCTTGATGCAAGTCGCAAAACTGTAGTTTTACCGCAACCCGACGGTCCCACAAGCGCTGTAACTTCGCCTTTTTTTGCTGTAAAACTTATTCCGTTAATTACTTTGTTGTCACCATATGCAAATTTTACATTTTCAAATTCAACATCCGCATCGTCAATTTCCATATCTATTCCTGTTTGCACAGGTTCATCCCTTAGTTCTCTAATTCTTCCGAAACTATCCCCAAAAAATAAAACCATTAACAAAAATTCCTGTATTCCGGCATACTGCGCCGCTAAAGTTGTTGCAGCCATCAAATAACCCGCAAAATACAGCGCATCTATTTGCCCTGCCATAAACATCATTGCCCCCGCTATCCCTGTCAATGCCGGCGCTACGAACGGCAACACCCCTATTGCCGAAGCGACTGTTGCCATCAGAAACTCGGATTTGAGATGGAGTTTTTCAGAATTTTCAATAGCTTCGTATACCTGTTTTTTGATTTTTTCCTGCATGGAATAGCTTTTTATTTCCTCTTGCAGTTCAAATGCTTCTTGAAATACGTTCGCATTATTGAGTAAGGATTCATAATACTTAGTTATATGGGAATTATGAATCTTTCTGGTTAATACCACAAGTGCAAGTGAAAGCCATATAGGTAATATTACACAAAGTCCCAATATAGGTACATAAGCAACGAACATAATGCTCATAATTATGAAAAACCCTACAAATCCTATACCTTGCGGTATTGCGTGAGAAATCGCCATTTCAATATTACCTACATCCATCATTACGCTTTGAGACAAGTCTGTCAAATTGTGCTTCGAAAAGTAAGAAAGCGGCAATTCTTTTAATTTGTTTGCTATATCAATCCTCAGTTTTTCACTTTCCTCAAAAGTAACATCGTATGTTTTTTTATATTCCACAAATAAAACAACATACATGACAATCACAATTACGGTCAATATTCCCATATAAACTGTCGGTGTTTTCAGTTCCCCTTGCATGTAATCTTTCAAAAAGAAAAACGAAAGTGCCGGAGGCATTACGAGAGTAAAATATTTCAAAAATGAAGCTATCGCAGCCTTGACAGTATTTTGTGCACCCTCAGAAGTTAATCCGAAGTATCTTTGTATCAAATTTTTCATTCCTACAGCCTCCATTCATTAGCCTTGCTAAACAAATTCTGAAAATACAAGTATCTCCCTGCTTTTTCAATCAATTCCTCATGTGAACCTCTTTCTATTATTTTGCCGCCTTCTACTACAAGTATTTCATCTACATTTCGAATACTGGAAAGTCTATGAGCAATCATTATTACCGTTTTACCTTTCATCAGCTTTGTAAATGCCTGCTGCATCTCATATTCGTTTTCGGGATCGCTGGCTGCACTCGCCTCATCCATTATTACTATCGGAGCATTTTTCAAAATTGCTCGTGCTATTGCTATCCTTTGAACCTCTCCACCCGACAAATGCACACCTTTCGCCCCTATTACAGTATTTTCAGCGGTTTCAAACTTATCAAGTATGCTTTGGCACATTGCATATTGCATTGCCTGCATTATTTCTTCATGACTTGCCTTGGGATTTCCGATTTTTACATTTTCATATATTGTAGTTTTAAAAAGCTTAGAATTTTGAAATACAAAAGCGATATTCTTTTCAACAGCACCTGCAGTATACTCAGTAATATCAATGCCTCCTATTTTAAGACTTCCTGCGCTTACAGGATAAAATCCCGAAATCAACTTCGCAATAGTGCTCTTTCCACCACCTGATTCTCCTACGAGTGCATATGTTTTTCCACTTTCAAGTTTTAAACTGAAATCTTGCAAAACCCGTACGCCTTCTTCATATTCAAAAGAAATATTATCCATTTCTATATCATAACCTGCAAAATCTTCAATTTTTCCGCTTATCAACTTATGCTTTTCCATATTTTCGAACAAATTGGTCAATTTGTTTATAGCATCTGCAGCCTGCTGATAATTTCGATTAAAAAACATTATTTTCATAAACGCATTGTTAAGCAATACCGCAAACGCTATAAAAAATACAACCAAGCTGATAATTTCGACAGGGCTTTGATTTTCACCCATCATCTTAAATGCAATCAATATAATAAGAGCGGGGAATGCCGCCATGCTCGCTTGAAATAAAGTATATGGTACTCTTGACTGTTGCGATGAGCGATTAACTACTTGCGAATATCTAAGTATCGCCTTATGCAATTTTTCGAAAGAATGCACAACCATATCATAAATTTTTACAATTTGTATTCCTCTCACATATTCAACAGTTTCCGAATTTATATCTTCAAGTGCCTCCATGTATTCTTCCATCATCTTAGGGTCTTCATACATCATTTTAAAACAAATCATAGCAAATATTACAGCACCTACAATTATCAATCCTGCATATATATTTACATAAAAAGCAAGTAATAAAAATCCTATCGGAAACAATACTGCATTAACCGTATCAGGTAACATATGCGCTACAACCGTATGCGTATTTGCAGAATTATCATCAATAATTTTTCTTGTCTTGCCTGACGGGTTCATATCAAAAAATGAAAATGATGCATCCAAAAGATGTTTGATGCCCATTTTCTTCATATTCGTTTCTATCCTGAATGCGAATACATGGCTAAAACAAAGCGCGAGAAAATACACGATAGCATGCGCCACAGTAAGTGCAAATATAACTATCACTGTTTGTTCGACCACGCTGACTTCTGCTCTTGAGTTTACTTCTATAAGCAATTTCCAAAAAAAGTAATATGGTAATAACGATAAAATAGTAGCAATGCCTGACAAAATCAGTGCAATCACCATGTAAGCCGTTTTTTCCTTACCGAATTCGAACAGCTTTTTAAAAATATCCATGTTGTTCCTCCTATAATGCTAACTTCATGCTTTGATATAATTGACATTATAATTTTAGTTACCCTCAGCTAACTTGTCAAGATATTTATTAAAAAAATGGCCCTAACTTGAAAATATACCCCCTTTCAAATAGAAAGAGGGCATATTTTTCAATCGCTTTATATATTTTATTTGCTCGCTTTTAATATTCCCAACAGCAGCTTCCATGTTCTCTGTGCCGATGATATACTCATATATTCGTCAGGAGTATGAACATCTCGAAGATCAGGGCCTATTGATACACAATCCAAATCATCAATTTTTTCTGTAAACATACCACATTCAAGTCCCGCATGTATAGCCTCAATTGTAGGTTCTTCTCCATATTGTTCCTTGTAAACTTCTATTACGGTTTGTCTTAGTGCAGAATCTTTTTTGTATGCCCAACCCGGATAATTTCCAATTTTTTCGACGTTAGCGCCAAATAGCTCCATGAACGAAGTAACTCTGTCGGCAAGTGCCCATTTCGCACTTTCAATCGAACTTCTAAGCCCTGACACTAAAATCAATTTATCATCTTTTAACAGCACAACTCCAAGATTTAACGACGTTTCAACCAATCCGTCAATATCTCTACTCATTGCGGTAATGCCATTTGGGATATTCAAAAGTATGTCTGCCACATTTTTCGTACTCTTTAAATCCAATGCAAAAAATTCTCCGTCTTCAAGCTTTTCTATATTGATTGACATAGTTTTTTCAACAGTTGAAAACTCATTTTTAATATCATTTGCAATTTCTTGCAGAAGTTTTGAAATGCCATCAAAATCGCCGTTTTCAAAAATCAATTCAGCTACGGATTCTTTTGTTATAACATTATCTTTACTACCGCCTGCCAAGCTGAAAATATTAAATTTGTAAGATTTCAAAAGCGAATACAAAATCCTTCCCATCAAAATATTCGCATTTGCTCTACCTCTGTTAATTTCAACTCCGGAATGTCCTCCTACAAGGCCGCTTACAACAAGTTTGAATTTCTGTCCCTTAACATTTTCGCGGTTTAAAGGTACTTCAACATTTGTTGTCACACCGCCTGCGCAGCTCACTGTTACAACACCTTCATCTTCTGAATCCAAATTTATAAACTTCTTTGCTTTCAGCATAGATACATCTATAGCCTCTGCACCATAAAGTCCCGTTTCTTCATCAACAGTAAACACCGCTTCAATTCTAGGATGGTCAACATCATCGGAATCCAAAAGCGCGAGTATCATTGCTATTGCTATGCCGTTATCTCCTCCCAATGTAGTACCGTCCGCCGACAATTTATCTCCTTCAAGCACCAGTTTCAACTTATCTTTTGTAAAGTCATGGTTGCTACCTGAAACTTTCTCACAAACCATGTCCAAATGTCCCTGGAGTATTATTGCTTCAGAATTTTCGTATCCTTTAGTAGCTTCCTTTACAATTATAACATTGTGCATATCATCTCTATAATGCTCCAGATTCCTGTCTTTTGCAAATTTTACACAATAATCCGCAATGCGTTCCATATCTCCGGATTCTCTTGGTATATCCGAAATTTGCTGAAAATACATAAACATTTTTTCCGGTTTCAATCCATTTAATACTGACATTTTTTACCTCCTAAAATCGTTTTAGTTATTTAAATTATTTTTAAACGTCTGCACTATTGCCGGCGTTTCATCTATATAGTAAGATCTGGCGATATTGCCTGTGGCGGGATCTTTATCTGAACCGCTCCACCATACAGCGGCTTTTATACGCGGATATTTTTTAATTGCCGTAAAAGCATCGACAATCCACGCATTCTTATCGCCGCCATGACTGGCACAGGAAAATTCCGTAATCATAAAAGGTTGATTAAACAGCGATACATACCTATCATACATAGGTTTATAAAGCTCATCAAAACTCTGCCAACGTTCACCATGCGAGTAATAATATGTTCCGGTATTGTATGCGGTCAAGCCTATTACATCCACATACTCATCTCCCGGATAGTACATTATATCTTCGTTCCATTTGTAATTTGGAAAAGATTGACCATTTGGATTCCAAACCCACATTACATTATTAGCACCATTTTTTCTGAATATTTCAAAAATGTATTTGTAAAATTCTTTAAAAATCAGAGTATCTCTTGACGTATTAAAGCTTGAGTACGGGCACCAATCTCCATTCATTTCATTTCCAAGTCTGAACAAAACCGGATGACCGAAGTCAGCTACCGCCTTGGCATAAGCATTCAAAAAACTGTCATGCTTTCCTTTTAACACTGCATACACCATATTTCCTTCATCTTTCCACTCGGTTTGCAGTGTAAGTTCAACTATTTTCCCGCGATTATACGCATTAGTCAGTAAAGCTGTCACATCTATTGCAATATCATTATACGGATTTCTAGCTTTAAAATCTGTATAATTTAACATCAAAGGAAATGTATAGTTGAATTCATTTTCATATAATTGCAATTTCGAATAATCAAAATGTGCCGTATCCGGTTCAAATATTCCCCATGACATTTTTTTATTTTCATAAAATAATTTGCGGTAAGCTAAGTTAGTTTCTTCATTCCATATATGATTTTGCGTAACTTCCGTTTTTCTAATGCTTGCCGGCACTGTCGGCACAAACGTAACAAATTTATCCATCAGATACGCATATCCTCCGAGTTCGTAATTTTGCTGAATTGTTTTCATGAAAATCGTATATACATAATCTCCTTGCGGTATATCTATCAACAAATAATAATTTTTATCATTTTTTACACGAGCAAGTTTCTCCCTACTCCACGCCGTAATATGCCCGCGAACAGAACCTATTTGTTGAAATCCCATATATTCAAGCTTATGATCTGCCGTATTTTTTAAAAATTTATTCGAATAATTTATATACGACGCTACACCGTTTTTTCCTACATATTGCTTGTAAATTTCAACTCGTTTCCCATAATTTTCCAAAACAGCGCAAACTCCCGAATTACTCATATCCACTGTCATATTTTTATCCATCTGCAATGCGTACCCATCCACATAATTTATAAAATAGCCATAAATTCCTCTATCTTCAAATTTATAAGATGCCGCCGTATCCAAAGTTTCAAACGTTGCCTTTTGACTATTCGCATCCCTTTCACCTGCATCTATTTCCAAAGATCCAATGGAAAGCACCAATATTGCCGCGAAAAACATCATCAAACCTCTTGCCAAATTTCTAAGTTTTTTTATATCAAAAGCCATCTAAAATACTCCTTCATACTTTTTTATTATTGTTTCAGCTATTTTAATACCGTCAACTGCAGAAGACGTGATTCCTCCGGCATAACCTGCACCCTCGCCGACAGGGTATATGCCCTTTACCGAGCTTTCAAAATTTTCGTCACGCACTATACGCACCGGCGAAGAACTCCTGCTCTCAACAGCAAAAATTTTTGCATTATCGCAATCAAACTTCTTGATCTTTTTCCCAAAATTGGGGAAAGCTTCTAATATAGAATCTACGGCAAAGTTCGGTAAGCATTGCCGTACGATTTTACCCGCATTTTCATTTTTTTTAAATTCTTCCCATGTGCAACTTGGAGCAGTATAATTACCGCCTCCATTTTCAAAAGCGCGTTTTTCAAATTTTCTTTGAAATTCTATTCCTGCAAGAACATCATCGCTTCCAAAATCTGAGGTTTTCACATCTACCAAAATCGCACTGTTCGCAAATCCGCTACTCCTCGCGCGATTGCTCATTCCATTTGTTACCACCATGCCTTTTTCTGATGATGCAACTATTACCTCTCCACCGGGGCACATACAAAAACTGTAAACACCCCGTTTACTATTATCACAGCGGTAAGACAATTTATAATCAGCTGCACCAATTTCATCATAAATTCCGCCATATTGAGCCAAGTCTATCAATTTTTGAGGATGTTCAACTCTAATGCCTATCGAAAATTGCTTCGGCAACATTTTTACCCCTTTTTCAAAAAGCATGGTAACTGTATCGCGTGCGCTATGACCTATAGCCAAAATTAGAACACTGCATAAAACTTCTTCATCATTTACTACAATTTTTTTTATTCGCGATATTCCGCAATCCTGCTCAATTTGTAAATTTGAAAGTTTACTGCAAAACTTTATTGTTCCGCCAAGTTCCTGTATCCGATTTCGCAAATTTACAACTACTTTTCGCAGAACATCAGTACCTATATGCGGTTTGGCGCTATACAATATATCTTCAGGCGCTCCGCATTCTACAAAAGTTTCAAGCACCTTGCGTATTCTCAAATCTCTTATTTGCGTTCCCAGTTTTCCGTCTGAAAAAGTCCCTGCACCGCCTTCTCCGAATTGAACATTACTTTCTATATTCAATTCGCCCGTCTTAAAAAACTTTTCCACGCTTTTTACACGTTCCTTTGTAATTTCGCCTCGTTCAAATATAATCGGTCTATACCCTTTTTCAGCCAGAATCAGACCGGCAAACATACCGGCGGGCCCGAAGCCTACTATTACAGGACGTTCATGCATTTTTTGAATCCCGCTTTCGGGAAGCTTATACACCGAGTTTTGAACACAGGTTATCCCATGTTTTTTTATAATTTTTTCCGAAAGTTTTTGCTTTGTTTGAAAATCAAGAGTATATACCTTGAATATATCGGGTTTTCGCCTTGCATCTAAGGACTCTCTCACAATTTTATAATTTACAATTTCAATGTTACCGTTTTTACCGCAAATAAGCTTTTCAAGTTTCTCTTTGACAAAAGATTTATCTTCATAAACTGCAAGTTTAATTCCGCTTATTCTATACATTTTGCCACTTCTCTCCCAACACAAATTCCACTATAAAACGCATTTGATAAATTGTATCCGCCGCATATTCCGTCATAATCCAAAATTTCGCCTGCAAAATAAAGCCCGGGAATTATATATGATTCAAATGTAGTATTGCTAATCTCACAAGCACTAATTCCACCTGCTGTTACCTGAGCATCTCTCCAACCGTTAACTCCGATTACAGTAAATTCAGTACACTTCAATTTACTTACGAGAATCGAACTAAGCTGCTTTATACAATCTTTTTTATAATCGCCATCGTTACCATAAACATCAGATAAAGCTCTCTTAATTTGCGTATTTTCCAATATGAATTTTGCCAATTTAGCGCTGACAACAGATGTAAGTATCTTTGAAAAGCCCAATTTCCCAAACAATTTCAGCCTTTTTGCAAGTAAATTTTCAAGCTCCGTTTCTGAATAATCCGGTAAAAAATCAACTTCCAACTTGTAATCTGAAAAAGCTTCTTTTAAATCTCGATTTTTCAAATCAAGCACTACATACCTTGCTAAATTAAAAATACATATTCCTGAAAGCCCTTTTTCTGTAAATTGCACTTCTCCTATTTCAAAATATTTTTCTTCCGTTTTTGCATTTACAAGTCTGGCTTTTGCATAAACTCTGACACCTTTTAAACTTCCAAACTCTCCTTCACATTCAAGCCCTGCCAAACCCGGCCTTATAGATGTAAAAGAATGTCCCAAACTCCTTGCTAAAGCATAACCTCTACCGTCACTTCCATATTGAGGTGCCGCCTTTCCTCCGGTCGCAATCAAAACCCTAGTTGCTCGAACTTGCTTTTTAGAAATTTTTTTATATTCAGTTTTTAATAAAAATTCCCCTGTTTTTTCCTGTAATATACCCAATACTTGCGTATTCTCAATTACACAAATTTCAAGAGCTCGAATCCAAAATTCAAGCAAATCCCGCACGTCCTTGGCAGAGTTGCTGTTAGGATACACCCTGCCCTCTGCTTCAACTTTAGTTAAAATACCTATTTCGTTAAAAAATTTTTCAACATCTAAATAATGTTCATGATTTTTATTTGCAATATTGCATCTGCCATTTCCTGTTGCAAGTATTTTTTTACCAAGTTCACTATTTTTTTCAATAATTACTACATCTGCGTTCGGATTACAACGTTTACACGTTATAGCCGCAACCATGCCGGACGCTCCTGCTCCAATCACCGCAAAATCAAATATTTTCATTGTCCTCTTGCAATTCTTCTTCGACTACATCTTCTATTGCCTGTTCTTCCTGCACATTTTGTTCTTCAATTTCTTCAATTTCTTCTTTACTTTTTCTTTTTTTCCTCTTTCGCCTTACATGAGGTAACGCTACACCCATTGCAAATACGTTGATACCATAAATAAAAAAGAAACATGAAACCAATATGCCTACACTCAGCGTGGCAACAACAAGATTTATAAATGCATAAATCCCTATAATAAGTCCAAGCGTTCCAAGTGCTAAAATATAGCCCCATGCAGGCGATTTTTGCCTTAACATGGTAAGTGACCCGACAATCCTATTTGCACTGCTAAAAATTAACCACATACCGAAAAATACGCTAATTACTATTTCCGTTGCAAGTAACCCTGAAAGGACTACAATCCCGAGTATCACTGTTATAAGCGATTCGGAAACAAGCCATCCCAATCCTTCGGGTCTATTTTTCATAAACAAAAAAGTGGATGCACCAATTATTCCCACTATTATCATCACTATTCCAAGCACAAATGCAAGCGCATTGAACGAAACCCCTTGATTCGCAAAACACCAAATTCCTGTAAATATCAAGAGCAATCCCGATAATATTTTTAATATTCTCATTCAACCCCCCTGCTTTCGCTTCCAATAATTCGACTGCATGACAGCCGACTATACTATTATACACTAAATGATTAAAACTTACCAGCATTAAAATTCACCATATGTTTGCTTTTATAAGCTTAGGTAATGTATACTTCGGTAATTTAAGGATAGCTTCTCTTTACTAAATTTAATCGTTTTGTATTGATTATTTGCGTTTTTATGATATACTATTTATGGGTATAGGTATTTTACATTATAAATTTATTCAATAAGGAAATTCAATTATGATATTTGTTGACGTAAACCACTTAAAACCTGGTATGATTTGTGCAAAAGAAGTGACGATGCCATCATCACTTCTACCCCTTTTAACATCGGGGCAAATTCTTACAGAAGATAATATTTTACGTCTAAAAACTCTGAATTTTCCGGGAATTTATATTGAAACCAAATTGCCTATAGAAATCGGCTGTACGGATTTTATCGATCCAAGTATAAAAAATGTTATCGCCTCGGATTTACGTAGCATATTTACAGATTTTCCATC
The DNA here is from genome assembly GCA_052173355.1 of Eubacteriales bacterium. Taxonomy (GTDB): domain Bacteria; phylum Bacillota; class Clostridia; order Peptostreptococcales; family Anaerovoracaceae; genus JABZIP01. The sequence goes on from JBQMYS010000003.1 coordinate 14,676, forward strand.
TAAATGCTCTGTACCGAATAAATTGATTAAAAAAATGGAAGATGCCGCATCTGAATTGGTAGATTTCATATTGCAAAAAGATCAGTATATACTAAATGTCCTTGAAATAAAAACATTTGATGCATATACTTACTCTCATTCCATCAATGTAGCAACACTTTGTACTCTTATAGGTTTACAACTCGGCTACAGCTTATTCTCACTCAAGGAACTTGCTTTAGCGGGTCTAATGCACGATTTAGGCAAATTGGATATACCGCTTAATGTTTTAAACAAACCTTCACCGCTAAACAGTTTCGAATTTGACATAATGAAAAAACATCCGGAACTCGGTGTGAAAAAGATACAAAATTCCATGCGAATTTCATCCACCGTAATAAGCGGGATAGCTTCCCACCACGAAAAATTTGACGGAAGCGGATACCCGCAAGGACTTGAAGGCTGTAACATACCTTTGTGTGCCCGTATTATAGCAGTTGCTGATGTTTTCGATGCCCTAACAACCAGTCGCGTTTACAGGGCGGCGATGACAACCAAAGATACTTTGGATTATATGGCATCATGTTCCGGCTCTCATTTTGATCCATACTTAATTGATGCTTTCTTCAAAACAGTGTCCGTATATCCTGTGGGTGTAATGGTAAGACTTAGCGATGCATCAATCGCAGTTGTAATTGAAAACATATCCGGTCATATGCTTGACCCTATAATCAAAATTTTGGATTCAAAAGATTTTGAAATGGGAGATACAATAGATCTTTCCAAATACGAAAACCTTTTTATCGTCAATACTCTGGACTCCGGTTCCGATCTTCCTGATGATATTTTTGAATAACTAAAATACCCCTTGAATCGTAACTTTGTCACATTCAAAGGGTATTATTTTTATTTTTTTGCATCTATATTCAATTCTTGAAATTGTGTGCTTACTCTGGCATTTTGCGGTATTGATTCTGTTATGAAAGAATTTCCGCCGATTACAGAACCTTTTCCTACAATCGTATTACCGCCCAGTATAGATGCTCCCGAATAAATCGTGACATCATCTTCAATCGTCGGGTGCCTCTTTATATCAACCAGCGACTGCCCTCCCCTTGTAGAAAGTGCGCCTAATGTCACTCCCTGATAAAGCTTAACATTATCACCTATCGTTGTAGTTTCTCCAACAACAACTCCTGTGCCATGGTCTATGAAAAAATGCTCTCCAATTTTTGCTCCTGCATTTATATCTATACCTGTTTTACTATGTGCATATTCTGTCATAATTCTCGGAATAAGCGGAATTTTTCGAATATACAGTTCATGTGCAACCCTATAAACAAATATTGCATATAACCCCGGATAAGAAAATATAATCTGTTCCTTGCTGCCTGCTGCCGGATCTCCATCAAATGCAGCCTGCACATCTGTCAAAAGCTTTCGCTGAATTTCAGGCATTTTCTTCAAAATTTCAACAGTTTTTTCTTTTGCAATTTTGCTTTTTTCTTCATTTGCAAATTCTTCACTATATGAAAGTGCCAATTCAATCTGCTCAGAAAGACTTTCGTATAAACTGCTCATCTTCTCTCCGACAAAATATGTTGCAGTCATACAATCTACGTGCTCGCTGCCAAAGTAACTCGGAAACATAACACTACGAAGTTCATTTAAAATCTTAATAATCTCACTTCGCTTAGGTAATTTGTTTTCCTTTTTCTGTAAAAACACATCCGCTGTAATATAATTTTGCGTAATTTCATCTACGATGCCTTGTATATGTTCTCTCAATTCATTATCCATAATTTATCCCTAATCAACCAGATTCGCTTTAGCTGCCGAAGCTATGTAGTTATTCGCCCAATATGCATCAAATGCGTCTGAATACGCTGCCTTAGATGCTCCTGTTAGCGGTAATTTGCCTATAGCTACAAAAATATTTGCAATTTCTGACCTGCTTACATTATTATCCGATATTTTGCTTGTTTTGTCAAGTTAGGCTCATCAGTTTTGACCTTTAATATACCATATTTATTCAGATTTCAAGAAAAAGGAGCTATACTCCGCTATGCTCCTCTTTCTTACCTGTTTCATAAATTGCTACAATGTGCTTATTCAATTATTTTCTTAAAATTTAGTTATGCACTCGCTTTTTCTCCTTCAGCCAGCAAAAAAGCTTCTAATATATCGACCACTTTTGCTGTTTCCTCAACTTTAAGAGTTATACCGCGTGACATATGTTCATGCTTTTCATCCCAATCTCTCAAATCAACCTTAGGTTCTTTGTCATTCCATGAAATCAGATTTACTTCTTTTGTCCAACCGTTGGGGTATTCAGCCACAACACCTAATTTTCTAATCACTTTATAAACAACCTTATCCTGATTATCTCCGGCTTTATTTGATTTTTGCATTTTATTTCCTCCTTTCTCATATTTTTCTATATTCTACCATATATGTTTTTATTTGTCAATATATTTTGCAAATTATTACAATCGAATTTTGTAATTAAAGCATTAAAAAATCCCGTATCTTACTGTAAATACGGGATTTTTAACTTATACCAATTCTAAAAATACCACCTCTGCACAGTCTCCCTGCCTTGGTCCAAGCTTAAGGATTCTCGTATATCCGCCTTGACGGTTTTCGTACTTAGGTGCGATTTCTTCGAACAATTTTGTTACAACCGTTTCGTCAAAAATATAAGCAAGAGCCTGTCTTCTAGCATGAAGATCACCACGCTTAGCTAAAGTAATCATCTTTTCCGCTTCACGTCTTGCTTCCTTTGCTCTACACTGTGTCGTAGAAATCCTGCCTTCTCTAAAAAGTGCAGTTACCAGATTTCTAAGCATCGACTTTCTATGCGAAGTAGGTCTGCCTAACTTTCTGTATCCTGACATAGCTATTCTCCTTTCTTTGCCTATTCATCGCTAGGTCTCAGTCCAAGACCGAGATCATGTAATTTGTTCTTTACTTCTTCCAAAGATTTCCTGCCTAAATTTCTGACCTTCATCATTTCATCTTCAGTCTTTAATGTCAATTCCTCAACAGTATTGATTGAAGCCCTCTTTAGACAATTAAACGAACGAACCGATAACTCCAATTCTTCTATCGTCATCTCCAGATTTTTCTCTTTCTGATCTTCCTCTTTTTCAACCATTATCTCAAAAGTGCTGGTAAGATCCGTAAGTTCAATAAACAGCTTCAAATGCTCCTGCATTATCTTTGCTCCGATAGAAACACCTTCTTCAGGAGATATTGAACCGTCAGTCCAAATTTCGAGTATCAGTCTGTCATAGTCCGTCACCTGACCTACTCTCGTATTTTCTACTCTAAAGTTTGCCTTCCTAACAGGTGTATAAATTGAATCAACCGGTATTACGGCAATCGGAGCATCTTCACTTTTATTTTGCTCCGCAGACACATACCCGCGCCCTCTATCAATCCACATTTCCATGTCAAGCACTGCATTTTCTTCGAGAGTAGCTATATGTAAATCCTTATTGCAAATCTCCACATCTACATCACAAATTATATCTGCAGCAGTAAGTTCCTTTGGTCCTTTTACCTGTATAACAGCTCTTTTTTTCTCATCTGAATGCGAACGAATAGCCAGTTTCTTCAAATTCAAAATAATCTCAGTTACATCTTCCTTTACTCCCGGTATAGTTGAAAATTCATGTAAAATTCCATCTATTTTTACTGCTGTCACCGCAGCGCCTGGAAGTGAGCTAAGCAATATTCTGCGCAGAGAACTTCCGAGCGTAATACCATAACCACGCTCAAGCGGCTCAACTACGATTTTTCCATAATTTGCATCACTTTCCGAACAAATACACTCGATTGTTGGTTTTTCGATCTCTATCACTAAAAACCCTCCTATTCCTCCGAACTAAATCTAACCTATATTATTATTTTGAGTACAACTCTACAATTAGATGTTCTTCTATTGGTGTATCAATCTCTGCTCTTGTAGGCTCAGAAAGTACCTTTCCTTCAAGCTTCTCTCTATCAACGCTAAGCCATCCGGGCACACCCACTTGCATTTCCTTAATTTCTTTGAATTTTGGAGATTTAACGCTTGTTTCCTTAACTTTGATAACATCGCCGGGCTTTACCTGATAAGAAGGAATGTCTACCCTCTTGCCGTTTACCAAATAATGTCCGTGAACAACAAGTTGTCTTGCTTCTCTCCTTGTCGTAGAAAGTCCCATTCTATAAACAACGTTATCCAATCTTTCTTCAAGCATTATCAAGAGATTTTCACCGGTTATACCTTTTTTCTTTGCAGCTTTATTAAACGTATTTCTAAACTGCTTCTCAAGCATTCCATAAATGAATTTTGCTCTCTGCTTTTCACGAAGCTGAAGTCCATATTCACTCATTTTCTTGAAACCTTTTTGTGATTTTCTCTTAGATGTCTTGTAAATTCCCAAATGACTTGGATCTATATCTAAAGATCTGCATCTTTTCAATATCGGCTCTCTATTTACTGCCATAGTTCATTCCTCCTTTCCTACACTCTTCTTCTCTTTGGTGGTCTACAACCGTTATGAGGAATTGGAGTAATATCTTTAATTAGAGTAATATCCAATCCTGCCGCCTGCAATGCTCTGATTGCAGCCTCCCTTCCGGAACCCGGACCTTTTACATAAACTTCAACCGTCTTAAGACCATGCTCCATAGCACCTTTTGCCGCTTCTTCTGCAGCACTTTGTGCAGCGAATGGAGTTGATTTTCTTGAGCCCTTGAATCCAAGAGATCCTGCACTTGACCACGATAATGCATTGCCCTGCATATCTGTAAGAGTTACCAAAGTGTTGTTAAAGGTAGACTGGATATGTGCTTGGCCTTTTTCAACATTTTTGCGTTCTCTTTTCTTTCTTCTAACTGTCTTTTTTACAGCTGCTTTTGCCATATTGTTCTACCTCCTTACTTCTTTTTCTTTCTTCCTACAGTCTTCTTAGGACCTTTTCTTGTACGAGCATTGGTCTTTGTTTTCTGACCGCGAACAGGAAGTCCCCTTCTGTGACGAATACCTCTATAGCAACCTATTTCCATCAAGCGCTTAATGTTCAAAGATACTTCTCGTCTAAGGTCACCTTCAACCATATACTCCGCTTCAATAATTTTTCTGATTGCACTTGCTTCGCTCTCAGTCAAATCTTTGACTCTTGTGTCTGGATTTATTCCAGCCTTTTCAAGAATTGCATTGGATGTTTTTCTTCCTATACCGAATATATAAGTTAGTCCAATTTCAACTCTTTTATCTCTAGGTAAATCTACTCCGGCTATACGAGCCATACATTCCTCCTTCTCCCATCTTCCGTCACGACAAGCACATGCTTTCGTAATATAAACGGGGTAATAACTTTAATTTTCTATTAACACTTCGGCAATACCGAAATTTTAATCAACCTTGTTTCTGCTTGTGTTTAGGATTTTCACAAATGACCATTACTTTGCCATTTCTTTTGATAATCTTACACTTTTCACAGATCGGCTTAACTGATGCTCTTACTTTCATTTTAAAACCCTCCTCGATTTTATTTAAGTAATATATCCAATCTGACTTATTTATCTCTCCAAGTAATTCTGCCTCTAGTAAGGTCATATGGTGACAACTCCACTTTTACCTTGTCGCCCGGCAAAATTCTGATGAAATTCATTCTTATCTTTCCCGAGATGTGCGCTAATACTTCATATCCGTTTTCAAGTTTTACTACAAACATTGCATTCGGCTGGGCGTCTACTACTGTACCAAGCACTTCAATGACGTCACTTTTCGCCATATAAATCCTTCCTCCTATAATGTGAGTAATTCCGGTTCACCATCTGTAATAACAACCGTATTTTCATAATGCGCTGCAAATGAGCCATCTACAGTAACCGCCGTCCAATTATCCATAAGAGTTTCAACTTCATAACTGCCTGCCGAAATCATAGGTTCGATAGCAATTACCATACCTTCTTTCAAGCGCGGTCCTTTGCCCGGTTTTCCATAATTAGGAATTTGAGGTTCTTCGTGCAAATTCTGCCCCAGTCCATGACCTACAAAATCGCGAATAACACCAAAACCTGCCCCTTCAACTACGCTTTGAACTGCGTGTGATATATCTGAGAGATGATTACCCTCCCTGCAAAACTCCAAAGCTGCAAAAAAACTTTCTTTGGCAATATTTATCAGCCTTTGAGCTTCATCAGATATTTCTCCAACAGCATATGTCCTCGCCGCATCACTTACATACCCTTTATAAGTAGCCCCTGTATCTACGCTTACAATATCTCCCTCTTTTAATATGACTTTTTTTGAAGGAATCCCATGCACGACTTGCTCATTTATAGAAACACAAGCCGCCGCAGGGAAATCATAAAGCCCTTTAAAAGTTGGAACCATACCATTTTGGCGTATTACATCTTCAACGTAATCGCTTATCTGCTTTGTAGAAATTCCCGGTTTTACTATATCTTCCAAGTCACGTAAAATCTTAGCCGTAACTTTTCCTGCGGTGCGCATTAAATCAATCTCGTGCTTTGATTTGATGATAATCATCTTACTCTCCCAAAATAGTAACAATAGCCTTGAATACTTCCTCAAGTCCTATAGAACCGTCTATATGTTCTATGTTGCCTTTATTCTTATAGTATTCAACCAAAGGTTTGGTTTGGTTATTGTAAACTTCTATCCTGTTTTCAACTGTATCAATAGTGTCATCACTTCTTTGATAGAGTTCACCACCGCAACTATCACAAACCCCTTCTTTTTTCGGAATCATGCTTTTAACATGAAAACTCGCGCCACACGATTTGCAAACTCGCCTTCCCGTAAGTCTTTCAAGTAATTCTGCCTTTGGAACGTCTATATCGAGTACCTTATCAATTTTCTTACCGTTTTCAGCAAGGAATTTGTCAAGTTCTTCTGCTTGATGTACCGTTCTTGGGAAACCATCAAGCATAAATCCGTTTTTGCAATCATCCTCAAGCAATCTTGTAGTTGCAATTTTGATTACAAGCTCATCCGGAACAAGTTCTCCCTTATCCATATAAGCCTTGGCTTGCAAACCGAGCGTTGTCCCGTCTTTGATATTTTTTCTAAAAATATCGCCTGTAGATATTTGAGGAATACCGTATTTTTCAACTATTCTTGCCGCCTGAGTCCCTTTTCCTGCCCCCGGCGGTCCAAGTAATACTAAATTCATAGGAGCCTCCTATTTTAAGAAACCTTGATAATTACGCATTACCATCTGATTTTCTAACTGTTTCATCGTATCCAGCGCAACTCCGACCGCAATTAGTAAGGATGTTCCGCCAAATCTGGCATCAATATTGGAAAGAGCACTAAGCGCTGTAGGAAGTGTAGCTATTGCAGCTAGGAAAAGTGCCCCAACAAATACTATTCGTGTCATAACCCTATTCAAATAATCGACAGTAGGTTTTCCCGGTCTGATTCCCGGTATAAATCCGCCTTGTGCCTTCATATTATCTGCAACTTCTATAGGGTTGAATGTAACTGCCGTATAAAAGTACGTGAAAAATATGATAAGCAAAATATTCAAAATAGAATAAAAGTACACACCCGGATTTCCGTTCGGTGAAAGCCACTTTGTCAATGAAGCGGCAGCCGCCGCATTTGGGAAAAAGTATGTTATTGTAAGTGGAAATTGCAAAAGTGAAAGTGAGAAAATTACCGGGATAACTCCTGCTTGATTAACTTTCAAAGGAATATGCGAAGTTTGTCCGCCATACATCTTTCTGCCGACAACTCTCTTTGCATACTGAACCGGTATTCTCCGTTGACCTTGTTGTATCTCAATGATACCAATTATTACAACAACCGCAAACAGCGCAAACAAGATAACTGTAACAACGCTCAATTCATTATCTGCAAGTTTTATCCAGTTTGTTCTGATTGCACTTGGCACACGAGCAACTATACCTGCAAAAATCAATAACGAAATACCGTTTCCAATTCCGTTTTCGTTTATTTGCTCACCAAGCCACATAAGAAATGCTGTACCTGCTGATAGCGCCAATACTATTACGGATATAGAGAAAAAATCCGTACTTACAATAGCTCTCCTGAAAAGTCCTACCGACAATCCGATAGCTTGTATAAATGCAAGAACCACTGTAAGATACCTTGTATACTGCGCAATTTTTTTCCTACCTTCCATACCTTCTTTGGCAAGTCTTTCTAAAGAAGGTATCGCAATCGTAAGTAGCTGTAATATGATAGATGCGGTAATATACGGCGTAATGCTCAGTGCAAATATCGTAAAATTACTAAACGCTCCGCCGGAAAATAGGTCAAACAAATCAAAAAGACCTGTATCACCTTGAAATCTTTGCTTTAAGATTTCTCGATCTATGCATGGAACCGGAATGTTCGAGCCGATTCTAAAAACTACGAGCATAAGGAGCGTGAATATCATCTTACTCCTTACCTCTGCAACTTTCCACGCGTGAGCAAGAGTTCCAAACATATTCATGCTAGATCACCTCTGCCTTTCCTCCAGCCGCTTCTATTTTTTCAATCGCAACTTTACTAAACTTATGCGCTTTTACAGTCAACTTCTTTTCAATCTCACCGTTACCGAGAATCTTAATCCCTGCTTTTACCTGTTTAACAATACCCATTTCTTTGAGCATTTCAGGAGTTATTACAGCATCAGCATCAAATCTGTTTAAATCCTCGACATTAAGCACAGTATATTCTTTTCTATTTATATTAGTAAATCCACGTTTAGGAATTCTTCGATATAACGGCATCTGACCGCCTTCAAATCCCGGTCTTACACCGCCACCACTTCTCGAATTCTGTCCGTTCATACCTCTACCACCGGTTTTACCCTGACCTGTAGCTGTACCACGTCCTCTCCTTTTTCTATTTTTAGATGCACCGACAGGTGCTGCAAGTTCATGCAGTTTCATATATATTGCACCCCCTAACTTATAGTTCTTCGACAGTTACAAGATGCTCAACCTTTTTGATTGCTCCACGCGTTGCAGGATTATCAGGAAGTTCATTTGAACTGTGCATCTTCTTAAGACCTAAAGCTTCAACTATTTTTCTGTGCTTAGGAAGAGCGCCGATAGTGCTTTTTGTTAAAGTTACTTTAATATTTTTAGCCATTTATCTCTCCTCCTAACCTAAAATTTCCTCTTTTGTCTTGCCTCTAAGTCTTGCCATTTCTTCAACAGTTCTTAGAGATTTAAGACCTTCGATAGTAGCAAAAGCCATATTTACAGTGTTACTTGAACCTATAGATTTAGCTCTTACGTCTTTCAAACCGCAAGCCTCGAGTACCATACGCACCGATGAACCCGCAATTACTCCTGTACCTTCTTTAGCCGGCATGATTAGAACCTCACTGGCACTAAATACACCTGTATTTCTATGTGGTACCGTAGTTCCAACCATAGGAACATATATCAAATTTTTCTTTGCATCCTCTACAGCCTTGCGTACAGCTTCAGGAATTTCCTGTGCCTTTCCAAGACCAACGCCTACATAGCCTTCACCGTTTCCAACGACTACGGAAACCGAAAAACGCATATTTCTACCACCCTTAACGGTCTTAGCAACTCGTCTTATATTTATTATAGAGTCTGTTAAGTTCAGCTTGGACGCATCTACTTTTTTATGTTGCATTCCTTTTTTCCTCCCGTTAGAATTTCAACCCTGCGTTACGAGCCGCTTCCGCAAGCTCTTGCACTCTTCCATGATAAAGATAACCGCCTCTATCAAAGCAAACTGTATCAATGCCTTTAGCTAATGCTCTCTTTGCTATAGCTTCCCCTACAAGCTTTGCAGCTTCCTTGTTTCCACCATTTGCACAAGCAGGCTTCAATTCTTTATCACAAGTTGAAGCTGCCGCCAAAGTAACTCCATTGACATCGTCTATAACCTGAACAGAAATGTTCTTTAAACTTCTATATACGCAAAGTCTTGGTCTTTCCGGAGTGCCATGCAAATTTTTACGTACTCTTGCGTGTCTGGCAACGCGCTTCAAATTTTTGTTTTCTTTTGCCATTTTACTCCCTCCTATTTCTTACCAGTTTTGCCTTCTTTACGACGAATATGTTCGCCTTCATAACGGATTCCCTTAGCCTTATATGGTTCAGGTTTTCTCCATTTTCTGATATTTGCACTGTAATTTCCTACAAGAGCCTTATCAATTCCCTTAACAATTAACTCTGTTGGGGATGTAACTTCAGTTGTTATACCTTCCGGATCTTCCATTTCAACCGGATGAGAATATCCAAGGTTCATAACCAAAGTCTTACCTTTTTTCTCAGCTTTGTAACCTACGCCTACCAGCTGCATTTTTTTCTCATATCCTGCTGTAACGCCTACTACCATATTATTTACAAGTGCACGAGCAAGACCGTGTTGCTCTCTTTCTGCCTTTGAATCTCCATCTCTTGTCAAAGATAAAACTCCATTTTCAACAGAAACTTTAATCAACTCGCTGATAGTCTGCTTAAGTTCACCCTTAGGACCTTTAACTGTAACAATATTACCGTCAACCTTAACCTCTACGCCTGCAGGAAGGTTAACAGGCATTCTACCTATTCTTGACATTTATATTTCCTCCTACCAAACGTAACAGATTACTTCGCCGCCTACTCCGAGTTTTCTAGCTTCCTTGTCGCTTATAACTCCATTTGATGTGGAAATTATAGCTATTCCAAGACCGCCTAAAACTCTTGGAACTTCGTTTGCTTTTGCATAAACCTTAAGTCCCGGCTTAGAAATCTTTTTGATTCCGCTTATAACTTTATCTTTTCCAAGGTATTTCATTTGAACTTTTATAACACCTTGTTTGTTATCTTCTACAACATCAAACCCTGATATATAGCCTTCGTTCAGCAAAATTTGGGCTATGGACTTTTTCATCTTTGATGCTGGGATTTCAACTGTTTCGTGACCCGCTGTGTTAGCATTTCTTATTCTTGTTAGCATATCTGCTACTGGATCTGTCATTGTCATGCGTCTTCTCCTTTCCTTGCGAGGTTTCCAAAAGGACCTTCGCAATCCTTATATTACCAGCTTGCCTTTTTTACGCCCGGAATTTCACCTTTGTAAGCAAGCTCTCTGAAGCAGATTCGGCAAATACCATACTTTTTAAGTACAGAATGCGGTCTGCCACAAATTTTGCATCTTGTATATGCACGTGTCGAAAACTTAGGTTTTCTTGCTTGTTTAACTTTTAACGATGTCTTTGCCACTTGCTTCCTCCTTACTTCTCAAAAGCCAAACCAAGTAGCGAAAGCAATGTTGCCGCTTCTTCGTCTGTTTTTGCCGATGTAGTAAACACGATATTCATTCCATTGATTTTGTCTATCTTATCGTACTCAATTTCAGGGAATATAAGTTGCTCTTTGATACCCATGGAATAGTTACCACGACCGTCAAATGCATTTTTGCTAACACCTTTGAAGTCCCTAACTCTAGGAAGAGCGATATTGAAGAATTTATCTGCAAATTCATACATATTGTCATCACGCAGAGTTACTTTCGCACCGACAGGCATACCTTGTCTTACTTTGAAGTTGGCTATGGATTTTTTTGCCTTTGTTATTACAGGTTTCTGTCCTGTAATAAGAGCAAGTTCCGCAACTGCCATTTCCATTATTTTAGCATTTTCTTTCGCTTCACCAAGACCCATGTTAATCGTTATCTTTTCAAGCTTAGGTACCTGCATGACATTCTCATATCCATATTTATCCATAAGTGCCTTAAACACATTAGTTCTATAATATTCTTTTAATCTAGCTGCCAAAATCGTCTCCTCCTTTCTTAATCTATTACAGTGCCGCTTTTCTTTGCCACGCGGACTTTTTTGTCACCTTGAATCTTCATTCCGATTCTTGTGCCTGCTTTTGCCTTTGCATCAAAGTACATTACATTCGAAACATCAATAGGACCTTCAACATGCTTTATTTCAGCTTTTTCCGTTCTTGTCTGCTTTTGATGTTTTGTCTGAATGTTTATTCCTTCAACAATTACCTTATTATCTTTAGGCATAGCTTTGATTACTTTGCCTTTTTTCCCTTTATCTTTACCTGCAATTACTATTACAGTATCTCCTTTTCTAATACGCATCTAACACACCTCCTATAGTACTTCCGGTGCTAAGGACACTATCTTCATGAAGCTTTTTTCTCTAAGCTCCCTTGCGACCGGTCCAAAGATACGAGTTCCGACTGGAGTTTTGTCATCTTTTATAACTACTGCTGCATTCTGGTCGAACTTAACATAACTGCCGTCAACTCTCCTTGCGCCTGTCTTACTTCTAACTATTACAGCTTTTACAACGTCACCTTTCTTGACAACGCCACCCGGTGTTGCATCCTTTACGGCACACACGATTATATCTCCTATGTTAGCAGTTTTGCGGCTTGTTCCTCCGAGTATCCTGATACACAAAAGTTCTCTCGCACCTGAATTGTCAGCAACCTTTAATCTTGTTTCTGTCTGTATCATTAACGGTGCCTCCTTTACTTAACCTTCTCGACAATGTTCACAAGTCTCCATCTCTTATCTTTTGATAGAGGTCTTGTTTCCATTATTCTTACTTTGTCGCCAATATTACACTGATTTTCTTCATCGTGCGCTTTGACTTTTTTTGTCCTCTTTACAGCCTTGCCATAGAGGGAATGTCTTACAAAGTCTTCCATCGCAACAGTTATAGTCTTATCCATCTTGTCACTTACAACTATGCCGACTTTTGTTTTTCTTCTGTTTCTTTCTATTGACATATTTTCCTCCTCCCTACGCATTTGCCTTGTTTAGCTGCTTTTCACGTATAATAGTAAGTACCCTAGCTATATTTCTCTTTGTATCTCTTAACTTAATAGGGTTTTCAAGCTGTCCTGTAACGTGCTGGAATCTCAAGTTGAATAATTCAGCTTTCATCTTTCTCAATTCCGCTTCAAGTTCAGCTTCTGTCATTTCTCTCATGTTTTTCAATTCCATTACGCTTCACCACCCTCTACGTTATTTTTTTCTTTGATGGCAAACTTACACTTAACAGGTAACTTATGCATAGCAAGTCTCATAGCCTCTCTAGCTTTCTCCTCAGATACACCTGCAATCTCAAAAAGCATTCTGCCCGGTTTTACTACAGCTACCCAATATTCCGGTGAACCTTTACCTGAACCCATTCGAACTTCAGCCGGCTTCTTTGTTACCGGTTTGTGTGGGAATATATCTATATATACTTTACCGCCTCTTTTGATAGACCTTGTCATCGCAATTCTGGCAGCTTCGATTTGATTTGATGTGATCCATCCACATTCTTGAGAAACAAGTCCGTACTCACCATAAGCAATCTTGTTGCCCTTGGTAGCAACGCCCTTCATTCTACCTCTGTGGACTCTTCTGCGTTTAACGCGCTTTGGCATTAACATCGCTTCATTCCTCCTTTATCTTACTCTGCAACACTTTCAGCTTCTACACTGTTTTCAACAGCTAAAGCCTCTACATCCTCTACAGGCTTTGGTGTCGGTTTAGGTCTAACTCTCTTATTAACAGCTTTTGGAACTGTTTCTACCTTTTCCTGCCTGTTCGTTCTGGAACGTTCCTGATCCCTTCTGCCTTGTCGCTTCTTTCCGCCGTCTTTTCCCTTTGACTGCCGTCTTTCTTCTTTTTCCTGCGGAATTGGACTCTTTAACTCCTTATCAAGAATTTCCCCATGGTTTATCCAAACCTTAACACCGATTTTACCATAAGTAGTATCAGCTTCAGCAAAACCGTAGTCTATGTCCGCTCTCAAGGTATGTAGCGGTACATTACCCTCGCTGTACTTCTCACTTCTTGCGATTTCAGCTCCGCCTAATCTTCCCGAGCAAAGCACTTTGATTCCTTTTGCTCCGGATTTCATAGTCCTTCCTATAGCCTGCTTCATTGCTCGTCTAAAAGATACTCTCTTTTCTAAAGCTTCAGCAATACTTTCAGCCGTAAGCTGAGCATCCAGTTCGCTCTTTCTGATTTCTACTATGCTGATTTCAACTTGTTTTTTAGTTAATTTTGCTATATCTTTTTTCAGTTCCTCAGCACCTGCACCTGCACTTCCGATAACAAGTCCCGGTTTAGCTGTAAGAACTATCACTTTAATCTTATCACTAGCTGAACGTTCAATCAAAACCTTAGATATTCCGGCTGCATAAAGTTTTTTCTTTGTGAATTTTCTAACCTTCTGGTCTTCTGCAAGGTTGTCTGCAAAGTTCTTCTTGTCTGCATACCATTTGGAATCCCAGTCTTTTATAATTCCCACTCTTAATCCATGTGGGCTTACCTTCTGACCCATTACGAGACCTCCTCCTAGTTTCTTTCTTTCAAAGTAACTCCAACATGGCTACTTCTCTTTAAAATAACTGATGCTCTACCCTGTGCACCCGCTCTCCATCTTTTCATGGTAGGTCCTTGGTGAACGTAAACCTCTGCTACATATAGGTCATCCGGATTCATATCGAAATTATTTTCTGCATTCGCAGCAGCCGACTTCATAACTCCTTCGACTATCTCCGAACCCTTACCCGGTGTGAACTTTAGAATTGTAAGTGCCTCGTTTAAATCCTTGCCTCTCACAAGATTTGCAATCGGCTTCAGCTTTATAGGAGACATTCTTACATATTTTGCAATAGCTCTTGCTTCCATCTTATATCTCCTTTTCTTACTTCTTCTTAGTAGTTTTATCTGCAGCATGTCCTCTGTATGTTCTGGTAGGTGCAAACTCGCCCAGCTTATGTCCTACCATATCTTCTGTAATGTATACAGGAACGTGCTTTCTGCCATCATGTACTGCTATTGTGTGCCCTATCATCTGAGGGAATATAGTTGAAGGTCTTGACCACGTCTTAAGTACCTTCTTTTCGCCCCCTTCGTTCATTTCTTCAATGCGCTTTAGCAGCTTTGGATTAACAAAAGGGCCTTTTTTAAGTGATCTACTCATTATATATGCTCCTTACTACTTCTCATTTCTTCTCTTTACGATATACTTATTGGAAGCCTTGTTCTTCTTTCTTGTTTTAAGTCCCAAAGCAGGCTTGCCCCAAGGTGTAACAGGGCTTACTCGACCGATTCCGGTCTTTCCTTCTCCACCGCCGTGTGGGTGGTCATTAGGGTTCATTACAGAACCTCTTACTGTAGGTCTGATTCCCATATGGCGTTTTCTGCCGGCTTTACCTATCTGTATATTTGAGTGGTCCTGATTTCCAACTTCTCCGATTGTAGCTCTGCACTCCATGCGAACTTTTCTAACTTCGCCGGATGGCAGTCTTACCTGACAATAATTTCCTTCTTTTGCCATCAACTGTGCCGCATTCCCCGCAGATCTTACAAGTTGTCCGCCCTTACCGATCTTCATCTCGATATTGTGAATCAAAGTACCTACCGGGATGTTTGCAAGCGGAAGCGCATTTCCAACCTGTATATCAGCATCAGGTCCTGAAACAACAGTGTTTCCAACCTTAAGTCCAAACGGTGCGAGTATGTATCTCTTTTCACCATCCGCATAACAAATCAATGCTATATTCGCACTTCTATTAGGATCGTACTCAATAGCAGTTACTTTTGCCGGAATGCCATCCTTGTTTCTCTTAAAGTCTATGATTCTATACTTAGGTCTGTATCCGCCGCCTCTATGTCTTACTGTTATCTTTCCTCTGACATTTCTTCCGGAATGTTTTTTTAGTGTAACTGTAAGCGCTTTTTCAGGAGTGCTCTTTGTGATTTCTTCAAAGGTAGAAACCGTCATTCCTCTACGTCCGGGGCTGGTTGGATTATATTTCTTAATTCCCATTAACTCAATTCCTCCTTTATAGACTCTGGAAGAATTCGATTTCCTTGCTGTTTGGCTTCAAAGTCACTATCGCTTTTCTTGAAGCTGCGGTTCTGCCGACATTTCTTCCCATTCTTTTCAATTTACCTTTGACGTTCATAATGTTAACTTTAGCAACCTCTACGCCAAAGATTTCTTCCACTGCCAATTTTACCTCTGTCTTATTTGCATCTGTTGCAACCTTAAAGGTATATTTCTTATTCTGCGCTTCGTCCATACTTCGCTCAGATATTACAGGTTTTATTATTACATCGTAAGCTGTTCTCATTATACAAACACCTCCTGAATTCTGTTTATCGCATCTTTTGTAACAACGAAGCTCGTATGATTGATTATCTCATACACGTTCATCATTCCAACATGCGTTGTTTTCACTCCGGGGATATTCGCTGCCGAACGAATTACGTTGATGTCATTTTCTCCTAAAACTACCAATGCTTTCTTTTCCGCTTTTATGTTTTCAAGCACCTTTATCATTTCTTTTGTTTTAGGTTGCTCAAACTTCAATTCATCAATCACGATTATTTCCTTTTCAGCCACCTTCGATGATAGGATTGATTTCATTGCAAGTCTTCTTAGCTTCTTAGGTAGAGAATATCTGTAATCTCTTGGTTTTGGTGCGAATACAACTCCTCCTCCGATTTGTGAAGGATCTGTTGTGCTTCCCTGTCTATGTCTTCCTGTTCCTTTTTGTCTGAAAGGCTTTCTTCCGCCTCCTCTAACTTCGCTTCTTGTCTTTGCAGACTGTGTGCCTTGTCTTTGGTTAGCTAAATAATTTTTTACTACAGCATGAACGGCATTCATATTAGGCTCAATTCCGAATATCGCATCATTTAGCTCAATATCTCCTGCCGGCTGACCTGCCATATTTAACATAGTTATCTTTGCCATATTTTATTCCTCCTCCCTTGCTCTTATTTTCCTTGCCCTTTAACTGCGTATTGAATGCGCAAAAGTCCGTCCTTAGGTCCCGGTACTGCGCCTTTTACGAGCATGAGGTTTCTTTCTTCGATAACTTTTACAAGTACAACATTTTGCATCGTAACAGTTTCGCGTCCTGTTCTTCCCGGCCCTTTATTTCCTTTGAATACTCTTGAAGGATATGTACCTGCCGCAAGCGCTCCCGCCAATCTCTTGTGTTTTGAACCATGAGTTGTAGGTCCGCGTCTGTGTCCGTGCCTTTTAATATTACCCTGCGTTCCTTTTCCCTTTGAAGTTCCGGTAATATCCAATTTCTTTCCCACTTCGAAATCCGCAGCCGTTATTTGCTGTCCGATTTCATAAGTTTCACCCTCATCAAGTCTGAACTCAGCCAAATACTTTTTGAGCGGAGCATTTGTTTTTGCAAAATGTCCCCTTAATTGCTTTGTAACTCTGTGTTCCTTTGTGTCCTCGTATCCGATTTGAACTGCATTGTAACCGTCCGTTTCAACTGTTTTGATCTGAGTTACAACCGCAGGCCCCGCTTGAATAACTGTCACAGGAACAACTTCTCCTGCTTCTGTGAAAATCTGTGTCATGCCGATTTTCTTTCCAAGTATAGTTTTCATGTTTTCTCCTTTTCCTGCTTTCGCATACTTACAGCGGATTGCTCCGGTTTTGGCTCTGCCACTCTCGTGCAATCTTACTAAGGGAGATGTCCCTTATTTTATAATTTAATTTCAATATCCACACCTGAAGGTAAATCGAGTTTCATAAGTGAATCCACTGTTTTCGGTGTAGTATTAAAAATGTCAATCAGGCGCTTGTGAGTCCTCTGTTCGAACTGCTCTCTGCTATCCTTGTATTTGTGTACCGCTCTCAAAATAGTAACCACTTCTTTTTCTGTAGGTAGCGGAATCGGTCCGGATACCATAGCTCCTGTTTTCTTCGCAGTCTCAACAATCTTTGCCGCCGACTGATCTAAAGCCTTGTGATCATATGCCTTGAGCTTAATCCTGATTTTTTGTTGTTCGCTCATTTTTTTATTCCTCCTGTTTTTTCTTGTACATTTTCGCTATGCTGTACAAAGGCTTCTTTTTAAACGTTTTTGCAGTCTTTTGCAACTCGTACACGCTACCGCGTGTTTCATTTAGACTCCTCATTCAAAAACGCAAGAAACCATTCGTCCCTGTCATGCAGGAACAATGCTCCATAGAAATTACCTGATAGCTCAGCAACTTCCTACTTCTTCGCTAAGCAAGCTTTATTATTATATATCTTTTTAGCACCTATTGCAAGCACTTTTTTTAATTTTTTTGATTTTCACCAAATTTTATCAAAACTATTATTCACAATATTTACAAAAGCAATCGTTAGTTTTCAGCAGTTTTAAACAAGTCCTATTCAACACTGTTCCTGGTGTTTCATTTCTGTTTTAATCCCGCAACACTTCCAAAGCTTTTTTCACTGCTTCTATCTCATCATAATCGTAATATTTTCCTTCAATCTCCTGATAAGTTCCTACCCCTTTCCCGGCGAGCAAAACAATATCGCCCGCTTGTGCAAGTTGCATAGCTTTAAGTACGGCTTGTGCTCTGTCATCCACCACAAAATAATTCTTCTTTTCAGAATCGGCAACCATATCTTTTGCTATGTCTGATACTTTTTCATAGCGAGGGTTATCCGCTGTAAACACAACCCATTTTGAATTTTCAAGTGCTATTTTTCCAAGTTCAGGTCTAATCCCCGGATCTCTGTTTGTTCCTTCGTGTCCTATTACAGTTATCAAATCCTTATGTGGAATATTTGCAAGCGCATCGAGTGCTTTTTCAAGTCCGTCCGGAGTATGCGCAAAATCCAAGACTACGCTATATTCCTTGCCTGTTTCGATTCTCTGCATCCTGCCCGGCACACCCTCAAAGGTCGATATGGCTTTAATTGAATTTTCTACAGAAATTCCACACGCAAAGGTTCCTGCTATAGCTGCAAGCAAATTGTATACATTAAACTCTCCTATAAGATTTGTCCTAACTTTGTATTCATTTTCTTCAAACAGCACTATAAAATCTGTACCTGTTGCGCTGTATTTAATATCTTTTGCACGAAAATCCGCAGTTTCATCTTTAATTGCATAGGTTATGATTTCCGCAACCGCGCTTTCAACAAAATCTTTGCCGTATCTATCATCCAGATTTATAACGGATGTTTTTAAATTCCCGTTTTTTAAGCTGTGACCCTGTTCGAGAAAAAGACGTTTTTTTGCATTGGCATAACTTTCCATAGTCTTGTGAATTTCCAAATGTTCATGTGTCAAATTCGTAAAAACAGTACAATCAAAATTACATCCCATTACCCTATCAAGTACAAGAGCGTGTGAAGAAACTTCCATTACACACGAGTCGCAATCAGCTTTAACCATTTCACTTAAAAATTCCTGTAACGTTAACGCATCCGGTGTAGTATTCTTTGTATGTAAAACCTTATCCCCTATCTTGTTACCTATAGTACCGATAATCCCTACTTTTTTCCCGCACGCAGACATTATATGCTCCATAACATATGCAACTGTCGTTTTTCCATTTGTGCCTGTAATTCCGGTCATATTGAGTTTTTCACTCGGGCAATCGTAAAAAATGCTCGCCAAGTGGCCCATAGTTTTAAGCGTATCTTTCACATAAACTATGGGCGTAGCGCCCGCGGCTTCAGAAATATCATCGGACGCTACGAAAAGGGCGCAGCCCTTTTCCTTGGCGCGCCTTACGAAGTCATGGCCGTCAACCCTACTGCCTTTGATGCAAAAAAATGCTGTATTTTCCTTTATTTTTCTATCATCTTGGCACAAATATTCGATTTCCAAATCATCGATATTACCAACTACCTTTTTTACTTTTATATAAGAAAAAAGTTCACCAGCTAACATACAATTCCCCCCATTTACCTACGCTCGCGGATGTGTTCTGTCATAAACATCCTTTATTCTGTTTTTTGTAAGACTTAAATAAATTTGTGTTGCCGTCGCATCCTCGTGCCCCATAAGTTCCTGTAACGACTTCAAATCGGCACCGTTTTGTATCATGTGCGCAGCAAACGAATTTCTTAACGTCTGAGGAGTTAACGCATCTTCAAGACCTGCAAGATTTGAGTATTCTTTCAAAAGTTTCCAAATCCCTTGGCGCGTCATCTGATTTCCACGTCTATTCAGAAACAAAGCATCCGCCTGAATCTGTTCTTCGTCATTTTCAATCGAAATTTTATCAATTAGTTTAGGACGTGCTTCTTGCAGATAATCTTGCATAGCTTTTTTACAATATTTACCAATTGGTATAATTCTTGCTTTTCCAAATTCTCCGGTACACGTAATGAATCCCAATTTCAAATTTAAATCACAAACTCTTAATTCTACAAATTCGCGCACTCTTATCCCTGTGGCATAAAGCAATTCTATCATCGCCTTATCTCTAATTCCCTTAATTCCTTCAAAAGGTAAATTGAAAACAGCCTCCATTTCTTCAAGCTTTAAATATTCTATTTGCTTTCTCTGTGTCTTGGGGCTTTTAATTCCCGATACAGGGTTCTCTTTTATTGTTCCTTTTTTTACCATATAGGAATAGAACTTCCTAAGCGATGCCAACTTTCGTTTTATTGTGCCCGGTGCTTTTTCATCCTGTTTTAAATTCATTACATAAGCTACCACTTCAGCTTCTCCCGCTTGCGTAAGACTTTCAAGGCCGCGCTTTTCAACTATATCCGCAAACTCAAATACATCAGCCGAATATGCGGCTATTGAATTTTCGGAAATTCCTTTTTCCGTTCTCAGTTCCGCTACAAAATTTTCCACTTCAGATTTCATAGCTATGCCCCAAACTTTTCTATAAATTCATCGTAACTGCAAAGTCTGTCTAAAATGCTTCCATCTGACTTTATTTCAATAATTCTGTTAGCAATAGTCTGTATGAATTCATGATCGTGGGATGCAAACAACAAGTTTCCCTTAAAATCTATCAATCCGTTATTAAGTGCAGTAATTGATTCCAAATCCAAATGATTTGTAGGTTGATCCAAAACCAAAATATTTGAACCGAAAAGCATCATTCTTGACAACATACATCGAACTTTCTCGCCTCCGGAAAGCACATTTACAGGCTTGTAAACATCATCTCCGGAAAACAGCATTCTACCTAAAAATCCTCTCAAAAACGTTTCTGTTGTTTCTGTTGTAAACTGCCCGAGCCACTTAATAATATCAAGATCGCAACTGTCAAAATATTCTCCGTTATCCCTTGGAAAATATGACTGCGAAGTGCTCACTCCCCATTTAAATTCACCGCTATCAGCTTCCATCTCGCCCATAAGTATCTTAAATAACGTAGTATTTGCTATTTCATTTTCACCTACAAACGCTATCTTATCACCCTTATTTAATCTGAACGTTACATTATCGAGCACTTTTTTTCCATCAATGATTTTCGTAAGACCTTCAACATACAACAACTCTTTTCCGGCTTCTCTATCCATCTGAAATCCGACATACGGGTATCTTCTTGATGATGAAGGAAGTTCCTCTACTGTAAGTTTTTCTATCAGTTTGCGCCTTGATGTCGCCTGCTTTGACTTTGATTTGTTCGCAGAAAATCGCTGTATAAAGTTTTGCAGTTCCTTAATTTTATCCTCATTTTTTTTGTTTTGGTCCTTAATCATTTTTTGTATCATCTGAGAAGATTCATACCAAAATTCATAATTTCCCACATACATTTTTATCTTACCGTAATCAACATCAACTATATTGGTACAAACAGTATTTAAAAAATGTCTATCATGTGATACGACCAAAACCGTACCGTCATATTCCAAAAGAAAATCCTCAAGCCAATTTATAGCAAGTATATCAAGACCGTTTGTAGGCTCGTCAAGCAATATTATTTCAGGATTTCCAAAAAGTGCCTGTGCCATTAAAACTTTAACCTTTTCTTTTTCTGTAAGACCATCCATATTGCTATAAAGTATATCGATTGAAAGCCCCAAGCCTTGTATCAACCTGCCTGCATCCGAATCAGCTTCCCAACCGTTAAGTTCGGCAAATTCTCCCTCAAGTTCGGAAGCCCTTATTCCGTCCTCATCTGTAAAATCCTCTTTAGCATAAAGTGCATCCTTTTCTTTCATTATCCGGTAAAGTTTGGGGTTACCTTGAATTACAGTGTCAAGTACCGTAAATTCATCAAATGCAAAGTGGTCCTGCTTAAGAACCGACATTCTCATATCCTTACCAATCGTCACACTACCTGTAGTAGGCTCCAGTTCTCCTGATAATATTCGAAGAAACGTCGATTTTCCCGCACCATTCGCGCCGATTATACCATAGCAGTTTCCCGGTGTAAACTTCAAATCAACATCTTTGAAAAGTGTAGTTCCGCTAAAATTCATACTGACATTTGTTACGTTTATCATCTAATCCTCCTGTAGTTTCAGCCATTCTTCTTCTTTTTCTCCAAGCTTTGCACTCAACTCATCAACCTCATTTTGATACTCAAGCAATTTTACATGATCGGTTAAAATTTCGGGTACACACATCTTATCATGTAGTTCACTTATTCTTTTACTTAAATCCGAAATGGCATTTTCCGTTTCTTTAATTTTCCTCTCAATCCGCCTTCGCTTAGTATCTTCCTCTTTCTTTATTCGTCTTTCCTTGGCACTTTGTGTAATCCCGCCTTCATCTTTTTTCTCTACGCCCGTCAATTCCTTCACATATTGCTTTGCCGAAACAATTTCCTGTTTTTTTTGCATATAGTAATCATAACCGCCAATATACGAAACTATACCATCCGATTTCAATTCTATTATCCTGCTTGCAACTTTGTTAAGAAAATATCTATCGTGTGAAACCGCTATAACTGTACCTTCGTAATCATTTAATGCTTCTTCAAATACTTCCTTTGAACTTATGTCAAGATGATTCGTGGGTTCATCCAAAACAAGGACATTCGCTCCCGAAAGCATCAACTTCAAAAGTGCCAATCTCGCTTTTTCACCGCCTGAAAGTGAACCGACTTCCAAAAACACGCTATCATTTGAAAACAAAAACCTGCCGAGCATTCCTCTCATCTTTGAATCGCTATATAACTTATAAGCATCTTTCATCTCATCAAATACCGTATTTGATATATTTAAACTTTGCTGTTCCTGATCGTAATAGGCAAATTCTACATTATGCCCAATTTTAACGCGCCCTGAATCTTGGCGAATTTCTTGCATTATTATCTTTAATAATGTAGTTTTACCTATACCGTTAGCCCCGACAATGCAGACTTTTTCGCCTCGTTTTATTTCAAAATCAACATTTGCAAAAAGATTTTGTTTTTCATCTCCAAATCCGAAACACTTTGAAAGTCCCTCTACTGAAATCACATCATTTCCGCTCTGAAAATTTTGCGCAAATTCCATTTTTACACTCGCCTTATGTAAAGACGGTTTTTCAACTTTTTCCATTTTCGCGAGTTTCTTTTCCCTGGAAGCTGCACGTTTCGCCAGCTTTTCCGTTCCATGGCCCTTAAAGCGGCGAATCATTTCTTCTTGCCTTT
Source organism: Eubacteriales bacterium (assembly GCA_052173355.1). Taxonomy (GTDB): domain Bacteria; phylum Bacillota; class Clostridia; order Peptostreptococcales; family Anaerovoracaceae; genus JABZIP01. The sequence continues at coordinate 37,999 of JBQMYS010000003.1, forward strand.
GTATTTCCTTTTGATTTTGCTCATATCTTCTTTCTTCAGATAAAAGACGCAGCTTTTTAGCAGATACAAAATCGGAATATGTACCTTCGTAAGAGTATACCTTGTGATTTTCAACTTCAAAAATGCGACTTACAGTTTGATCCAAAAAATAACGATCATGCGTTATCATCACTATACTGCCTTTATACGCGCGAATATACTGTTCCAGCCACTTAAGCGTTCCTATATCCAGATGGTTGGTAGGTTCATCTAAAAATAAAATATCCGGTTTTTTTAACAATAAGCTCGCAAGAGCAAGTCTGGTTTTTTCTCCACCTGACAGCTCTGAAATCTTCTTATTATACTGGTTCTCTTTAAAAGCCATACTCGATAAAACACCGGTAATCTCACTTTTATAGCTATAACCGCCTGCAAGTTCGTAACGATGCAATAGCTTGTCATAATTTTCAAGCATCTTTTTTGCTTCTGCAACGTTGCCTTTCTTTTGTTCTTCTTCTATTTGCGCAGAGATTTCAAGCAAGTCCGACTCCATTTTTTTTATAGGCTTGAATATCGCATTTATCTCACTTATAAGCGTACCTTCAGAATCAAAATTATCACTTTGCGCCAAATATCCGACTTTTACATCGGCAGAGATAAAAATATCGCCCTCATCATATGGCATTTTCCCTGCCAATATTTTCATCAATGTCGATTTCCCTGCTCCGTTATCACCTATTATCCCAACTTTTTCGCCATCTTGCAAACTGAAAGAAATTTTTTCTAAAATAACATCTATCCCATACGCTTTAGTTACATTGCTAGCTGAAAGAATTATCAACTTTTTCCTCCTTTAAAGCGAATGCTTGTCAAATCATCTATTGGCAAGTTCGGATAAGCATCCAAACTTAAATTACTAATTTCTCCGTTTTTATAACTATAATACGCACTTTGTGCAACCATTGCCGCATTATCGGTACAAAGCGAGGGACTTGGCATGTAAAGTTCAATCCCTTTTTTATCACATTCTTTTTTGAGATTTTCTCGTAATGCCGAATTGGCGGCCACTCCTCCCGCAAGTACAAGTTTTCCTTGCTTCATATTTTCAAGTGCGAGCATAGCTTTTGCGACTGTCACGTCAATTACCGCCTGCTGAAAACTCGCCGCTACATCAGCTTCATTCACACTCCTACCCGCTTGTTTCTCCGTATTTATATAGTTTAAAACAGCTGTCTTGATACCGCTAAAACTAAAATCATAACTTCCTTTTTCGAGCATTACGCGCTTAAAATGAACAGCTTGTGCATTCCCTTTTTTTGCTAAATTATCAATCAACGGTCCCCCCGGATACCCAAGTCCAAGCACCCTTGCCACTTTGTCAAATGCTTCTCCTATCGCGTCATCACGAGTCTGTCCTAACAATTCGTAATCTGTATAAGACTTAACAAGCACAAGACTCGTATGACCTCCTGATGCTACAAGTGAAATAAACGGAGGTGCAAGTTCCCTGTGTTCAATGAAATTGGCACAAATATGCGCTTGAATATGATGCACTCCTACCAAAGGCTTGTTGCACGCAAAAGCATATGCTTTTGCTGCAGCTATGCCTATTACAAGTGCTCCTACAAGTCCGGGACCTGCCGTAACTCCTATCAAGTCAACATCTTCAAATGTTAAATGTCTATTTAATTTTTTCGATGCTTCATCAAGTGCTAATTTTGTAACCAAATTTATATTTTCAAGATGATGCCGCGATGCTATTTCCGGGACTACCCCTCCGAACACCTTATGAATTTCTATTTGAGAAGATATTACATTCGAAACCAGATGCCGCTCTCCAAGCAACACTGCTGCCGATGTTTCATCACAACTTGATTCTATTCCTATAGTCAAAAATTCTCTTTCGGACATTTCTATTTCCCGCTCCTTTTCCAAAGGACAAGTGCATCTTCCATATTATTTTGATAATATTTAGGTCTTATACCTTCAACAGCAAACCCGAGTTTCTCATAAAATTTAAGGGCAGGCTCATTCGAGCGACGCATCTCCAAAGTATACTCACTCACTCCCATATCTTTACCTAGCATCATCAAGAATTCCAACATGACTTTTCCAAGTGCTTGTCTCCTATAATCCTTGCTAATCATGACTCTGGTTATATGACCTTCATTTGCAATTTTCCAAAATCCGGCAAACCCGACAATCTCATCGCCGTCACATACTACCACATATGTTGTATTCACATTTTCCAATTCATTTTCAAATGAATCCAAACTCCATGGGATGGCAAAACAAGCTGAATCCAGAGCTGCCATATTCATTATGTCATCTTTATCCGCCGGTCTTAAGTAAAATCTTTCCATACTTGTCCTTATATATTGATTTTATCAGTTGCGCTTTCCAATTCCTGTTGCTTTTCTTTATCCAGTTTCCTCTCAGCTTCGGATTTGCGCAAATACTTTGGCAAGATTTCACTATAATCTGTAAAACTGCCTGCTTCGTACATTTTACGCGCCATCGCGCCTACATTTACCGCCGATTGCTCAAATTCTCCATTCTTTTCAAAACAGGCGATAAAATTTGTATTGCCTATTTGCGATAAACTTTGTGACCAATTTTGCAATTCTTTTTTATATTTTTCACAAGCATTACCGGTAAAAAATATCCTTATTTCTTTCTTATCATTTTCAAGCAAAAGCATTTCCCTTAATTTATCTAAAAAATCCTGCATCATATACACATCTGTATTTACTACTTCTTTACAAAACGCATCTTCGGCTTTTTCATAAAAAGCTGCATAAACCTGCCCTCTGCGAGCATCCAGCATAGGTGCACAAAACATGGCGCTGCTACGCTCAAATCCACTTGAAAATGTGAATGCCTCAAGCGTATCTATAGCTATACAGCGGATATTTTTCGCCTGTGAAATACAGCGAACAAATGCTGTGCCTATTCTCATCCCTGTAAAAGAACCCGGACCTACAGATACCGCAAGCGCATCAATATCGTCTATTGACAATTTACAATCTGCCAGCAGTTCGCGCGCCATATCAAGTATTGTTGCAAGATGCTCCATCTCATTTTCATTTTTCTTAAAAGCTGATTTTGCATCATGTATCAAGCAAACGCTTGCATATTTACCTGTAGTTTCTACGGCTAATATATTCAAATCTTTTCTCCTAGTGACTTATTTCAAAAATCCGCTCGTTTTCAAATTCTCCATAACTAATCTTGATTGACAAAGCATCTTCAGGCAGTAATTCTCTTACCAAATTCGCCCATTCTACTATGCAAATTCCTTTTTTTGAATCAATATATTCAAAAAATCCTATTTCAAACAATTCATCTTCATCATGCACTCTATAAACATCAAAATGGTGCAATTCAAATTTTTCCCCGGCATAACTCCTTACAACCGTAAATGTCGGACTTTGAATAACCTGCTTCACCCCCAGCGCCTTTGCAAAATATTTAGTAAACGCCGTTTTACCTGCACCAAGTTCGCCTTCAAGCGCTATAACCATACCATTTTTAGCGTTTTTAGCAAGTTTTACTGCCAAATTTTCAGTTTCACTTTCACCTGTGACTTTAACAATTTCAACAATATCCATAAACATTACAGGCTAACTTTCCATATCTGCATGCAAAAACCTTGAAATTTTTTTATATACAAAAAATGTCACTATCGAATTTCCACCTGCTTTTATTATATTAAATGCACCAATCATAGGGAGCATCTGCGCTACTGCCGCAACAGGTACCCCTGTGAAAATCGGTGTAACAATCATATTCGCACACATCATAACTGTTGTCATAACTAGCGTACCTGCAATCATAGCCTTAATTGCGTTCTTCTTTGTTTTACTAAATCCATACACAGCTCCTGCAGCCAATACATAAGATCCTGTTGCCAAAATGTGCATTATTATACCATAAGGTCCTGAATTCGCGCTTACCGTACTGCCTTGTATTACCGCCGTCACAAGAGTAATTATTACCCCTTCGATTTGCCCGAATGCAAATGTACCTATTATTATCGGAATGTCCGCAGGATCGTATTCCAAAAATGGCACAGATGGGAATATGGGAAAATGAACTAAACTCACAAGTCCTATTGAAATAGCTATGAGCATAGCCATTTTAGTTAATTTAACCGTATTGTTTCTTAATTTCCTTTTCATCTTCTTCCTTACTTTATTATGCCGAATTCATCAATTTTCATGATTTGAGATATGGCATCAAAAAAATCTTTCTTTTCAATTTTTTCATTTGATTCGACCGAATAATTAAATAAAATCAATGTTCTATCCAAATTCAGAGCGTTAAGTTTTATATAACACCTTGCTTTTAATATTTTTGAAATTTCTGAGTTTATATCCAAATCCATAAACTTTAGAGTGCTTTCCAAAAAACGTTTAGCATCCGGTTCCAGTTTTTCAATTTTCACTAAAAAATGAATCAGCTTTCGATTGGCGTCATCTCCATTTGCGCATATCTTAAGACTTTTGCCGCAACCTTTACAAGTTATAATCGATTCATTTTCCTGAGTCTTAAGCCTTATCACTTCATACTCTGATGTATTTTTAGCCAAAATAGTAGCTTCTGCTGTAACGCCGTCTTTAAAATACGTAGTCAACTTTCTGAGTCTAATCCCAAAATAATTGCTATCTTCTAAAAGCTTTTGTGCAATTTGGAATTCAAATCCATATATCTCTTTTTCTTGCATTTTATTCACCTACAAACGGTTTTGCCTTTTGCAATGCAGAAGTTGCTCTTGCAAGATTTCCCGTTTTGGCAAGAGTAGGATTGTTTTTCAAATTGTCATCAAGCGGTATTATCTCATAAGTAAGCTTTCCCGAATTCAAATACCTCTCAACCCACGTAGGCAGTGCAGTAGCCTTTACAACTTTTAAACTGCGTTCTTTTTTGTTATAACTTAAAGTCACATTTGCCATCATACCTATTTCCGTCATAGAGTTCCCCAAAGTTTCCATTCGCTGATTTGATATAAAATTGCCTAAACTGTAATATACAGGGACTCCATCAACATTATCAAGTTTTTGGATTACATGAGGATGTGAACCGAAGATTATATCAACATTTGCCTCAGTAGCCATATATTGCGCCATTTTTATCTGATAACTATTAGGTTCTTGCTGATATTCTTCTCCCCAGTGCATAAACATTATCACTATATCCGCCCCTGCATTTCGTGCTTCCTTTGCAACTTCATTTATTTCCTCAAGAGCTGAATCCAAATTTGAATAAGAAAAGCTGTTTATCAAATTTTGATATTCATTGGCTACAGGTATACCGTTAAGTGCTACACCATTGCTTGCCGGTGTTTCATAAGTATATGCTATTGTAGCTATTTTTACACCTTTTACATTGCTCATGCAATACCTAGGGTCATTCACTGAAAGTCTGCTGCCTGTGTAAGGTAGATCTCGTGATTTCAAAATATTTTGCGTACGCACAATACCTTGGCTTCCTTTATCATTCATATGATTATTTGCAGTCGATACTACGTCAAAACCGACATCCTTTATAGCATCTGCAAGCTCATCCGGAGAAGAAAAAACCGGGTATCCCAAATACGGTTTCCCCGCAAACGTTGTTTCCAAATTGCATATAGCTAAATCTGCCGCCTCAATATACGGTTTTACATATTGGTAATTATTGGTAAAATCGTATTCTTCAGTTCCCGAAACCTGCTGAGCCTTTAATTGTGGAGAATGCACCATAATATCCCCGACACAAAGTATATCCAGTTCTACCGACCTTTCAACTTTATCTTGATTTTCCAAATCGGAACTGCTTTTTTTGCCTCCGCTTTCTTCTGCGTTTTCAATAATATCTCCACACGCAGTAAAAAATATAAGTAGCAAAAAAAGCAAAATCGGTAATTTTAATAATCTTATTTTTTTAGACATCAATCTTAACCTGCTTTTATATTTTTATATTTCACCTATTCGGCATTTTCAACATTTTCAACATTTTCAACATTTTCAACATTTTCAGCATTTTTTTCGGATTTTTGTAATACCTGCATAGTTCCGTCCAATCCTTCATCTTCAATCAATGAATTAAAAAATTGAGGTTCTATTGTATGCTCTACCACCTTTTGCCCCTTTGCTATAGACAAAACAACAACGGATTTTATAGGGTCACCGTTAGGATCCAAATTTATCGCACCTGATACTCCGGGAAAAGCTCGCGTTTGAGCAAGCTTATTTTTAATTTTTTCTCCATCATATGGTGTCTTTGCACAGTTTATCGCATTCACTGCAAGCATATATGCATCAAACCCTAGTGCCACCGCACTCTCCGGAGTCGCTTCTTTACCATACTTTTTTTGGTAAGTTTTAATAAATTTATCAAACATTACAGTCATATCCGTCTTTGCATTAAATGTCGTTGGAAATGATATTTTCCCACCACCGATTTTTTGCACTGCACTTATGAACTCAGGGTCATCCCATTGATCCGTTCCTATAAATGTTTGAGTCAGTCCCAGTTTTCTTGCCTGCTTTATAATTTCAACGGCTTTTTTCGGATTTTCCGGAAAAAAAACTACCGAGGCCCCGGAATTTTTAATTTTAACAAGTTCAAGTTTAAAATCATCCTTTTCCGCATTGTAACTTACTGATGCTACCATAGCGGCCTCATTTCCAAGTCTCCTTTTAAAGCTTGCAGAAAACCTCTCCGCCATTGCCATAGCATAATCATTTTTTTCAGGCCTGAGTATAGCCGCTGTACCTGCAAATTCATTTCCTATTGCGTATCTTGTCAAAGCTTCGCACTGCGCAGTATCAAGCATGCACACTCTAAAATAATATGGGTTATAGCTCGTAACGAGCGGATTCGTATTCGTTATTGAAATTGCAGGCAGTTTTGCTTCTTCAAATGTTTTAGCCGCAATAAGTGAGTTTGCACTTCCGTAACTCCCCAAAACGACCGAAACATTCTTTTTAACAAGTTCCTTTGCTACGCTCTCAGAAACATGAATATCCGATTTATTATCAACTAATACAAGTTCTATCGATTTGCCCAAAACATCCGGAAATATTTCATGCGCAAGTTCAATGCCTTTAAGTTCCAATTCTCCAAATTGTTTATCCGTACCGCTTAACGGCTCAAAAACAGCAATTTTAACTTTCCCCGAATCTCCTGCGCCTTTCTCGACAAAGGTTTCATAAAAAGCATTGTAAGTTTCACAACCTGCAAGCGAAAGTGTAAGAACAAACACCAATGCTACAAGGAGTAACCTTGTTATTTGAAATTTTCCGTTTTTCATTATTTCTCCTTTCGCAAACGCAAGATTCTGATTATTATAGCACAAATTTTCGCAAAAATCAAGTCGCAAAAGTTCAGTGTTTTCAACGGTTTTTCAAGTTTTAATGCGTTTAAGGTTTCTAATCTTCGTTACAAAAAATACCTTCCAAACAGTATGCGATAGTTTTTCGCATCTGTCTGAAAGGTATCAAAATCATAAAAATTTAATTTTCTATACCAATATGCTCCCGCCGATGAACTCCCTGATTATAGAATTGTTTGCTATTATGCTATCATCTTCTATCGTTTCAAAATAACTTAAAAATTTAAGTAAACGAACTGCTTCTGCAAATTCTTCTTCATCTTCTCTTATTTTTTCAAGCAACGGTTTCGCATATTTTTTTAAAACAGCAATCTCATAAAGATGTACCGAATTGAAAAATGCATCTGCCGAATTACTGAAAGGAAAAATATTCTTATCCTCACCCGCTCTAACTTTTTGCCACGATGACAAGGTACGCTGTGCCGAATGACCTCTGAAATTATAATCTCTAACCATCCGTCTAAGCATACGTGCATCCGTCGTAGGTATTCGATTTATGCTGTCTATATTCAACTGGGTCAACGGACTTATATAAATTTTAAACTTGTTTTCACTGCTTATGAGACTTGTGAGTTCCTCGTTTAAAGCGTGTATACCTTCTATAACTATGGGCTGGTCTTTTGCAATTTGCATAACCCTTTTTCCGAATTTTTTTGTCCCTTTGATAAAATCAAATGTCGGTAAATCAACTCGCTTACCCGATAGTAAATCATTCATATTACTGTTAAAAAGCGGTATATCTATTGCGGACAAATCTTCAAAATTAGGTTCTCCAAACTCATCAACAGGTGTCTGACTTCGCTCCACAAAGTAATCATCCGTTCCTAAATATACAGGATTAAGACCTATTACTTTCATCTGTATCAAGAGCCTGTTGGCAAATGTAGTTTTCCCTGAAGAAGATGGACCTGCGATTAAAATTATTCGCTTCTTTTCAGAATTTATGCGTTCGGCAAGTTCTGCAATTTTCTTTTCATGCAATGCTTCTGAAATCTGAATCAGTTCTTTATATTTCCCGTTTTTTACCTTTTCATTCAAATCTTGTGCATAGCAAATATCCATCAATTTACCCCAGCGCGTTGCTTCACCGAATGCCTCATATAGCTTAATTTCATCCATATACTCCGGTATATAATTAGGGTTGTTCGAATGCGGAAATCTAACAAGAACCCCTCGCCTGTACTTCATTACTTCAAAATACTCAACGTAGCTTGTATCCGGCACAATTTGTGTTGCTATATGCGCTGTATATCCGTCTAAGGTTACGGTTGCGTCCTGATTGATAACAAAAGGTAATTTTTTTTCTACCATCAGTTTCATATCATTTTCGATATTTCGTATATCCGATTCAACAACATCCCCTGATGCTTTTATCACAGTGTATATTCCCTTATTTATCGCATTGCGTATTTCAACTTCTACAGCTTCACCGAGCACGCGCTTAACTGCACGAATATAAAGCATAATCAAACTTGATTGATAAATCATATTTGCAGCTTGCGTGCGCATATCTATAAAGGTAATTTTATCTCCATTTTTAACCTTTTCTGTTAATATGCGCACCTTATTTTTAACAATCGCCGCAAGTACCCTGTATTTTAGGTTTTCTACACATTTATTTGCTACTTCCGCTAAAGTCATTCCGTCTGAAATTTCAAGTTCCTGAAACTCTGCACGCTTATCGGTTCTAACAAAAATTTTCATCTTAATCAAAATAACTCTGCTTCATTGAATCTATCAAACTATCTGCAAATCCGTCCAGTTCTGAGTATGTGCTTGTATTCAAAGATGAATTTATAGTGATTTCTTCGTTTAGAATAGTCATTTGCTTCATCTTTTTCATAATTTCCTTAATAACATCTCCTGCTTCCGGTGACCAAGAACCGTTTTCAATAACTCCAACAACTCGTTTTTGCAAATTAAGCTTTTGAAGGTCAAGTAAAAAATTTTCCATAGGCGGGAACAAATTTAAATTATATGTTACCGAAAGTATAGCCATATGGCTGTATTTGAATGCTTCTGCAACTAAGTAAGAATGATGCGTTTTTGATACATCAAACATTTTCACCTTATGCATTCCCTTTTCGTGTAACTTTGTTGCCAATATGTGAGCGGCCGCTTCCGTATTTCCATACATGGATGCATACACAATCAGCACACCGCTTTCTTCAGGTTTGTAAGTAGCCCAATGGATATATTTATCTAAAATGTAACCAATATCCTTTCTCCAAACCGGACCATGAAGCGGACAAATATACTTAATGTCAAGTTTGCCTGCTTTACCGAGCAAATGCATTACATGAGCGCCATATTTGCCTACGATATTCGTATAGTATCTTCTTGCTTCATCAAGCCATTCTCCATCAAAATCAACTTCATCTGCAAACAAAGCACCATCCAGTGACTTAAAGCTTCCAAATGCATCTGCCGCAAACAAAACTCCATTTTTCAAGTCAAAACTTACCATAGCCTCAGGCCAATGTACCATAGGTGCTTCAACAAATGCAATTTCATGCTTTCCGAATTTCATCGTATCGCCTTCTTTGACCTGAACAAATCTGTCTCCAACGTTAAAATGAAATTGATTCATCAGCATATATCCCTTTTCGGTTGAAACCACCTTTACATCAGGGTATCGTAAAATTATTTCTTCCATAGATGCGCAATGATCCGGTTCCATGTGATTAACTACCAAATAATCAAGCTTTCTGCCATCTAAGATATACTGCACATTTTCAATAAATTGACGACCTACCGACCAATCTACCGTATCAAACAGTACAGTTTTGTCATCCAGCAGTAAATATGCATTGTACGAAACTCCATCTTCTATAGGGTGAATATTTTCAAAAAGCTGTAGTCTTTTATCATTAGCGCCAACCCAATATAAATCTTCTGTTACTTTTCTTGTGTTTTGCATTACTACTTATCCCCTTTCTTTAACTTTGTAGGTACAAATCCCTTCTTTGGCTCTGCGCATTTAGGGCAAGTCCAGTCTTCAGGGAGAAGTTCATATGTAGTTCCTGCCGAAATTTCACTTGCGCTGTCCCCCAATGCAGGATTGTATTCATACCCGCATCCGTTGCACATATATGTTTCAAATCTCGGTTCGCCTTTCAGTACGGTCGGTCTTTTCATTTTTACTGCCTTGGGTGCAGGTTTCTTTGCTTTTCCGTTATCTAATTCTTTTGCAAGTAACGGTAATATCTCCTTTACATCGCCAACGATACCATAATCGGCATTTTTGAATATAGGTGCATTCTTGCTGTTGTTAATAGCAACTATTGTAGTTGCATCCTTTATCCCTTTCAAATGCTGTATTGCTCCTGAAATTCCGCAAGCTATATACAAATTCCCTGTAAATTTTTGCCCTGACATTCCTACGTATCTTTCAAGCGGCAAATATTTTAAAGTTTCTGCAACCGGTCTTGAAGCTCCTATAGCCGCTCCTGCCTGCTTTGCAAGTTCTTCAATAAGTTTCATATTTGACTTGTCTCCGATTCCCTTACCCGCAGAAACTACTCTGTCAGCTTCTATAATAGGTGTCATAGGATCGATTCCCACAGAAAAATCATAACCATCTGATTTTAAAGCATCTGCAAGTTGCTTTACATCTTCCTTTGCGTTGCCTGTATTAAAAATTATCTTTTTTCTTGCTCCGGTTGCAGGTTCATCCGCTTCCAAGGGGGCTACTGCCTGCTTAGGCGGTTTTCCCAATATGTGCGCCGCTATTACAACTCTCTGAATTTCATTTGTTCCTTCATAAATTGTAGTAATTTTTGCATCCCTATAAGCTCTTTCCACGTGCATTCCTTTTAAGAATCCTGTTCCTCCATGAATCTGAAGTGCATCATTACATACCTCAAGCGCTATATCTGATGCATACATCTTAGCCATTGCGGATTCCATTCCAAACGGTTCATGATGTTCTTTCAACTCTGCCGAGGAATAAATCAAAAATCTTGCGCAGCGAAGTTTTGTCGCCATATCCGCAATTTTGAAAGAATTTATCTGCTGGAATGCTATCGGCATATCAAACTGCACTCTTTCTTTGGAATACTCAACGGCAGCCTCAAATGCCCCTTGTGCTATTCCAAGAGCCTGTGATGCTATTCCTATACGCCCTCCATCCAAAGTAGCCATTGCAATATTAAAGCCTTTGCCTTCTTTTCCAAGCAGGTTTTCTTTTGGAACTTTTACATCGTTAAAAATTAACTCAGCTGTTGAAGATGATCGAATACCAAGCTTATCATAATGCTCGCCGAAAGTGAATCCTTCCCATCCCTTTTCAACTATAAAAGCGCTGATTCCCTTGGTTCCTATGTTTGGAGTAGTAACTGCAAATACTACATATGTATCTGCGTATGGCGCATTTGTGATAAATATCTTATTTCCATTTAGTACATAATGGTCTCCCTGCAACACCGCAGTAGTTTCCGTACCTCCTGCATCCGATCCCGCATTTGGTTCTGTAAGTCCGAATGCTCCAATTTTTTCGCCTTTTGCAAGTGGAGTCAAATATTTCTTTTTTTGTTCTTCCGTTCCAAATGCCATTATAGGATAAGATCCTAGGGAAACGTGCGCAGAAAGGATTACTCCTACTCCACCGTCCACTCTAGAAAGTTCTTCAACTGCTATGGCATAACTTAGTGCATCAAGACCTGCACCACCATATTCTTTAGGATAAGGAATTCCCATCCATCCATTTTTTGCCATGTTTTTCACAATTTCAACAGGAAATTCATTATTTTGATCCAGTCCGAAAGCTATAGGTTTAACTTCTTCTTCAGCAAACGCCCTTATTTTGGCTCTGAATTCTTCATGTGCATCAGTTGTTTTAAAAAGCATATTTTCCCTCCTCTTTTTTAAGCGCATACGCATTTTAGTTTTTATATTTATGCTATAAACATATAACTGCTTTATACCCAAATTTGATTTTAGATAATCAAGTAAGTTTCCAAAAAATCATTGACAAGTACGCTCTTTTCGTCTATAATGTAAAAGGTTTTGAGCGCCATTAGCTCAGCTGGATAGAGTAGCATACTACGAATATGAAGGTCAGGGGTTCGAATCCCTTATGGCGCGCCAAAAAATAACAATAAGCTGTAAAAAACAGCTTATTGTTATTTTTTGTATTTTACCAATTATTTTAAATTACTTGTGATGTCTTTAAAAAAATCCGCACTCCACAATTCCAATTGTTTTTGCTCTCGAATAAAGGGACTGACATCTTCTTTCGCCATAACACAATCTCATGTATCAAATATTCAGCTTCTTGTAAATGTCCCCTCTTGACCCTATGTCAAGGATATAGACAAACAATTCATCATCTACAATACGGAAAACAGCCCTATAATCGCCTATCCGCAGTCTGAAAATATCATCATAAGTTTTAGAATAGAACTTCTTTACATCATAGAACTGTATATTTTCCCTGTCCTCTGCCAATTCTGCGAATGCCTTGAAAAACCTAATGCCTATCGCCTTATTTTTCTTGATAAACTTTTCAGCGGACTTGGAATATTTAACCTTGTAAAAGCTCATCTAAAGTCAATTCCTTTCCGCTCAAATTATCAAAGTCAATATTCAATGCTTCAATTTCTTCCTGTTCGTGTCTATCCATATAAGAACAATTTGCACTGATATACTCAAGCAGGCTCAAGTTTTCACTTTTAGAAATCGCTTTTAATGCGGCATCTCTTAAAAACTCTGAAAAGGACATACCACATTTTTTAGCATAATCATTAATAGTTTCATACGCTGTAACAGGCAAAGTTATATTTTTTCTAATAGTGTTCATAATATCATCTCCTTATATCTTTATTATACACACTATACACATCGTGTCAATCCTTAAAAATAGAATAAATGCCTGTGATTATCCATACTACAATTACCATCGCCCAAACAAATATAGGAGATGCAAAAAATAAAGTATACAATGTGTTTTATCATAAATTGAATTTTCTTGCAAATAATAAGTTGTTTGTTTTTATTGTTTTGTGTTATAATCAATCCATAATCATAATAATATTTATAAAATTTAAGGTTTAAAATTCTATGAAAAACAATTTCGCTAGTAGTTATAAAAATTTATCAATTCTTTTTATATTGGCTTTTGCATCCCAAAAAATAGGTTCAACATTATTTTTTTATTTTTTTATTTTTTTAATAAATTTACTATGGTTACCTCAAAAAATTAGAAATAATTGTTCATTTAAAGAAAATTTATTTTTAATAATAACAATTTTCTTTATAAGTACAGGAGTTATTTTTTATTTTGAAGGTATAAGTAAACTTTTATTCTCATATTTTATGATATTTATAATTATTTTAATTTATTTTATGCTTCATAAAATTGTAAAATACTACAATAAAAATATTTTATAATATCTCAAAATTCGATAACATTATTTCAAAAATTGATACCATTTTTTATTATTTTGTTTTTCAAGTTCTTCTTTCTTAATTACATGTATTTCTTCTTCTGCTTCTTTATACAGTTCAATTACTTTCTGAATTTCCTTTTCTTTCAACGTTAGTTCATATTGATTTTCAAAATTACTTGAT
>JBQMYS010000004.1:0-43510 GCA_052173355.1 Eubacteriales bacterium
TTGTGCAAAAACATAAAGAGGCAAGTAAAAAATACAATGAACTTGTTGACAAAAAGGCTCCACAAGCGCAAATAGATGCGGCTCAAGAAGAATTTGTAAAAGCGGCAAAAGCTGAAGCGGATTGGCAATCGTATACAGTAGGTTTGATAAATATCAGAGATGCACTGCGCAGCAGTAAAAAAAATTTGGAAGATGCCAGCACACAAATAGATAATTCCGCGAAAGCTATAAAGGATACATTGGCAAAGGAAGGAATAGAAGCCGAACTTAATTACGGAACGCAGTGGGATTACACTACGGCATTTTATAAATTTAAAAGAGGCGGAAATTATATAAAAGACAATCAAAGTCCACCTCAAGATATTGTTTGGAAGGTAACAGGTGATCGTAAAGAACTTACAAGGGAGGATTTGGAAAATGTTGAAAACGGTCTTGGAATAGATTTTAAAAAGAGTGGGATTGAAAAGTTTGGAAAAGAGTTTGAAGGTGAATTTGACTTTGAAGAACTAAATTGCAAAGGAGCGCTTCGCGGCAGCCTGAAGATGTTAAATGAAAATGGTGTGTTTGATCATGGTGCAACTTCAGATACTGTAAGAGGAACAGGATATTACGAAAAACTTTTAGATACGCTTGCAGATAAGCTTGCTACAACTCTGAACAAGCTCAATGACAGACCAACAACTAAAGTTAAGGAACATCTTTTCCAGAAAGATCCGAATAGTAAAGTACAAGACAGATTTACGGCAGAAAATATAAGAATTAGCAAAGATTGGCTTGAAGGAAAGTACAGACTTACGGCATCGCAAGAGGTTCAGCCTGAAAAAGATCCTAAAAAAGCGAGTGCAAGAAATGAGAATTTGCTACGCATGATCTCGAATATCTCGGATAGAATGGGTTACGCAACCGGCATTAAGATGAAGCAGAATAAATATGGGGTATATTTGATGAAAGATACAACAGACAAATATAATCCTGTTGCGGACAGCATAGATGAGGATGGGAATTACGTCCAAACCGCCACATACGATGCTGAAGGAAAGAAAACTTCTACATTAGTATCACCACATAAAAAAATTGCAAATCGTGACGGTATATTATACAAACCTGATGGAACGCTTGATGTAAGTGATGACAAAAAAATAAATACTTCATATTCTAATAAACTTGTAGCTGATAAGATTTATACAAACGGACAAGGAACTATAATTGCAGACAATAAAGATGACAACGGGTATACTTTGAGTTTCGACCCTGCTACAAATCCTATTCAGCAATATACCCCGCCAAGATGGGTAGCAGGACCGGACGGCTTGCTATATACTGATGAAGCCGGTCGCGGAATAGCAAACTATAAAGATGCAGCAGGTAATTATATATATAGAACAAGGGCTGATGGAGTTGGGGACAAAAAAATAGCTAATAAGGACGGAATCGCTTGGGATGATGTTACAAATAGTTATAGCGGAAGAAAAATCGACATTTCTTCAAAAAAGGTTTTAACTCCGGCTTATACAGATTCTACAGGCAAAAAAGTAATAGCAGACGGTATGGATGCTCAGGGTAATTATACGCTTAGATTTGAAAACGGCAAGGAAAACAAGCCGCCTAAATGGGTAGCGGATGCAAATGGCGAAATCGAATATAAAGACGGAAACGGTAATGTTGTAGCCAATCATAGAGATGATGACGGAAATTATGTAATGCGTACTGTGGCGGCAGATGGAAAAGTGACCGATAAGATTGTTGCTAATAAAGATGGTGTATTTTATCAAAAGGAATTAGACGGCAGCTTGAAAAAAGATGATAGCGGTTATATACCTGAGGGCAAGAAGATTTTTGATAATGAAAAACCGGAAGATTTGCCAAATTGGAAAAAGTCGTTTGTGTATCATGGAAGTTTCAAGGAATATCTAACAAACCTTGGAAACACCCTTGCTCTTGACATAAGTTCTACTAAGGGGCTTGTAGATAATCACAAAACAGTTTTAAACGATGTCCAAAATCAAAAAGACAGTATATCTAAGGTAAGTATAGACGAGGAAGGTGTAAATATGCTTTTGTACCAAAAAGCATACAATGCATCTGCAAGACTCATGACCGCGCTTGATGAAGCAATCGACAAGATAATAAACGGCATGGGAGTAGTAGGAAGGTAGTAATATGAGAGTTACAACATTTATGATGGCAGACAGGTATATACAAAGGATGAGCGGAGCTTTGGAAAGGCTTGACCATGCCAATAGGCAGGCAGGTACAGGAAGACGATTTTTTAAAGCTTCGGAAGATCCTGCAGCTGCCACTGCACTATATAAGTATAGAAGGCAACAGGCACAGGTAAAGGACTATGATGAAAATCTGAAAGATGTAATATCAACAAAGGATAGTCAATTCAGCAGTATGAATTTGGTAAATAAATCTTTGGAGGATGCGTTTATGCATCTTGAATCTATAATGAACGGACCTGTAAATCAAAAGGAGATAAAAGAAATTACCGCACAGCAAATCAGAGGTATACAGGAAACTATTGTAAAAGACATGAATGCCAAGTATGGAGATAGATTTCTTTTTGGAGGAAGTGCTGTCGGAGAAGCTCCGTTTGAATTAAAAGTTGATAAAGAAAAGGGAGATAAGTTATATTATAGAGGTATAGACGTTAGCGGAGAGGAAGATTATGTATATCCTCCGGGCAGTCATTTGGCAGGAACGGTTGTAAAGGGAACTAAAAGCGGCAGCAATGATGTGCTTAATCTTCTTAAAAAATTGGCAGAAGATGACCCTGTATTTGTTGATATGGGATTCGGTCTTGATTTTAATGGAGATAAGAACTTAAATCAGAGCAGTGCTTTTGATGTAGCAACTTCAGGACTTAGTGTACTTGGATATGGCGGCACGAAAGAGCAACCTAATAATGCTGTTTTGATGCTTGGAGCTATAGCAAAAGAACTTGAACATGATGTCGATACTGCGCATGGACTTGATGAGCACATGACAAATTTCAGAGCACATCAGCAACGTTTAAGAACGGCTATAGCAAAAATTGACACTGATAGAATGTTTTTGAATTATACGGATAAAAGGCTCGATGAGCAGAGTGCGTCAATCAAGGAAAAAATCAGTGAAACGTGGGATATAGATGCTGAAAAGGCGATAATGGAACTTAATCAGCAAGATTATCTGTACCAATTGATGCTACGTACAGGTAATAAATTGCTGTCAAATTCATTTATAGATTTTATGAATTAAAAAAACAAATTAAAGGCAGGGAAGCGATTTAAATATATCAAGGAGGGTAAGAAAATGAAACCGCTTATAGAAATAGAAACGGTTCCTATTTCGATTCAGCTGAAGGTTACAAATGCGCAGTATGTGCCTGCAGAAACAACTGCACAACTCGAAATGAAAACCGAAGAAGGTGGACTTGAAATAAAAAGTAAACCCGTAAGATTAAATATAGATACGTATGAAGCAAGAAAATCTGCAAGCAACGAATCTGCAATAGACAGTATCAATTCGTATGCAGAAAAGGGAAAGAACGGTGTTTACAGCGCTATTGCACGCTATTCGCAGGAAGGCAGTATTTTGATGCACGTTAAATTTCAGGATGAAGCGTATAGGCAGATTACGGAATTGCGTTTAAAAAATAATGAACATAAAGTGCCGAATATAAAATGGATACCGGATAGACCGGTTGATATTGAGTATGAGCCTGCGGATTTGACTATTAAATACAATGTTGATAAACTTAAAATGAATGTCAAAAATAGCAACAGACCGATGAAATTTGTACCGGGTGATATTGAGTTTGAAATAACGCAAAAACCGGATGTAATCATCAATTATGTCGGGGGGCCTATATATGTTCCGCCCAGTGCAAGTCCGGATTACGAACCGCCTTTTGGAACAGAGGAGTAAAATACCGGTTTAAAGCAAGGAGAATTTATGAAAACTAAATACTTTGGAGATATAGATGTAAACGAAGAAGAAATTATAACGTTTGAACCGGGAATTTTTGGATTTGAAGAAGATAGAAGGTTTGTACTTTTGAGTTTCTTGGATGATGAAGGAGAGTCGAGCGAAGATTTCGTACTGTGTTTACAGTCGGTTAGTGAGCCATATTTGGCATTTATACTTATGAATCCATATTACATAGAGCCGACATATGACCCGTATTCGGGGATTCCTGAATCGGAGTTACTTGATATGGGACTTACAGAAACTACCAAGCATACGGTATTTTGTATAGCAGTGATCAAGGATAAATTTGAGGAATCTACGGTCAATATGAAGTGCCCGCTAATCATCAATATGGAAAATAAAAAAGCAAGACAGTTCATACTCGAAGGTTCGGGATATTCTATGCGTGAGCCGGTTTCTAAGAGGTAACGAGATGCTTATAATAACACGAAAACTTGGAGAAGGCATATCTATAGGCGATAACGTGGAACTTGTTATAAATGAAATATCCGACGGTAAAGTTAAAATTGCCATAGAAGCGCCTAAGGAAGTCAAGATACTTAGAAAAGAACTTGTAGAAGCTGCAGCTATGAATAAAGAAGCTGCAGAATCTATGCTCATGGATAAGGTGCAAGTAATTAAAAAATTAAAAAAATGACAATATTGAAAATACCGCACGCATAGTTCGTTGCGGTATTTTTAGATTTATGTATAACAAGAAAATGTATTAAACGGGAGATTGGAAATGTATAAAGCTGTATTGGAGAGCGAATTTGTAAAAAAAGTTGCCGGAATGGCGGAAATGCTTTGGATAAATAAAAATGGCAATGACGGAGCATTCACAGATAAAGTGACAGAAGAAATGGTTGATGATGCAAGTAAGAGATTGGCAAGGTTTGTATCGTATATACAAGTAGCTTTTCCTGAAACTGAGAGAGAGGGTGGAATAATCGAATCCCCAATTCGTGAAGTTCCGGTTTTAGCAAAAGAACTTGAAAAATATTTGAAAAAATCTCTGTACGGAGGAAGATTGCTTTTAAAATGTGATAGCCATTTACCGATTTCGGGTTCAATAAAGGCTCGAGGAGGTATATATGAAGTATTGAAATTTGCAGAAAGTATAGCAATTAAGGAAAAAATGATTTCTCAAACTGATAATTACAGTAAATTTGCAAGTGAAGAATTTAAAAAAATGTTTTCTGAATATAACATTGCGGTTGGTTCGACGGGAAATTTGGGACTTTCCATTGGAATAATATCTGCAAAACTTGGATTTGATGTGACTGTGCATATGTCAACAGATGCTAAAAAATGGAAAAAGGATTTACTGCGAGAAATTGGTGCAACCGTTGTTGAGCATTCCGGAAGTTATCAAAAGGCGGTCGCAGAGGGTCGCGCGCTGGCGGCGCGCGACCCCAAGTGTCATTTCGTCGATGACGAAAATTCACTTGACCTGTTTACAGGTTATGCGACCGCCGGTAAGCGCTTGAAAAAGCAATTAGATGACATGGAAGTTTTAGCAGATGAAAATCATCCGTTGTTTGTATATATTCCTTGTGGAGTAGGAGGAGCTCCGGGCGGTGTAACATATGGTATCAAACAAATTTGGGGAGAGAATGCACATTGTAGTTTTTCAGAGCCGACTCATGCACCATGTATGTTACTCGGGATGGGTACAGGACTGAATGATCAAATAGCGGTGGAAGATATAGGGATTGACGGAAAAACAAAAGCTGATGGACTTGCTGTCGGCAGAGCGTCTAAATTGGTTGCAGAAGCCATGAAGACACTGCTTGACAGTATATCAACGATAGACGATGAAAAGTTGTTTGTTTATTTAAAAATGCTTGTCGAAACAGAAGGCATATATATAGAACCTTCAGCGTGCGCAAGTTTTGATACGCCGTTTAGACTTTTAGAAAACGAGGAATATCTTGAGTATTACAACTTAAAAGGTAAATTGGAGAATGCAACTCATATACTTTGGGCTACAGGCGGGAGTATGGTGCCCGAAGATGAGGTGCAAAGATATGTGCATTATTGACTTGTCTGATTTAAAGGTGTAGACTATAGATGAATCAATCATATTTTTTAGAAGGAGGTTTTGTTATGGGTGATACACAGATGAAAACAGGAAGGCTGACAACTACACAGCAGCTTACGATTACGGCAATTTTTATAGCACTGACTTTTTTGGCAACATGGCTTATAAAAGCTCAGATTCCATTTTTTGCCGCGAAAGGCGGGCTTGTTCATTTAGGTAATGTTCCCTTGTTTGTAGCGGCAATGGTATACGGCAGAAAAACCGGTGCGATAGCAGGAGCGTTTGGAATGGCATTATTTGACTTAATGGGAGGGTGGTTCCTTTGGGCACCTTTTACTTTTGTGGTTGTAGGGCTTATGGGTTACACCGTTGGACTGATTTGCGAAAAATCACATTTAAATCCAAATTTAACTAATATTATAGCAGTTAGCGTTGCGCTGGTTTTGAAAATTATAGGCTATTACATAGCGGAGGGTGTAATATATGGTAACTGGATTTCACCTGTCGCATCAATTCCGGGAAATATAGTTCAGATTGTGACTGCAGCGGTAATAGTTCTTCCGACAATAGAAAGAATTAAAACTATGGCAAAAATGTAAGGAGAAAAAATGTATAAGCTGATGACTCCGGGACCTACTATGGTTGCCGAGAATGTAATGAAAGCACGCAGTATTCCTTTTACAAATCCGGATTTAGATATGGATTTTTTTGAAGATTATAAAGGAATTTGCGATATGATGCAACAGATGTTCGCTACTAAGAATAAAGCGTTAATTCTTGGTGGCGAAGGAATATTAGGGCTTGAAGCCGCGTGTGCATCGCTTACGGAAAAAGAAGATCGTGTTCTTGTAATCGAAAACGGTGTTTTTGGAAAAGGATTTGCAGACTTTGTAACTATGTATGGTGGGGAAGCTGTTATTTTTTCCTCAGATTTGCATAGACCGATTGATATAAATGTACTTGATGAATTTTTGAAGAAAGATTCAAATTTTAAATATGCAACAGTAGTACATTGCGATACACCAAGCGGGGTTCTTAATGATATAACTTCGATTTGCAAATTGTTAAAAAAATATGGGATAATTACAGTTGTCGATTCGGTAGCGGCTATGTTTGGTGAAGCTGTCAATGAAATAGACGGAAATATAGATATTTTGTGTGGCGGTTCACAAAAAGCACTATCGGCACCACCGGGGTTGACATTACTTTTTGTAAGTGATGAAGCGTTTTCAGCTATGGAAAAAAGAAAAACTGCTATAGCCACTTTTTATGCAAATATAATGTTATTTAAAAACTACTATGAAAATAAGGTTTTCCCTTATACCATGCCTATTAGTGATATATATGGACTGACAAGAGCATTAAAAAATGTTGAGGAAGATAAAGATATTCTCAAAAGGCATGAAAAACTTGCAAATGCGTGTCGCAGTGCCCTAGTGGATGCAGGGCTGGGTCTTTTTTTAGAAGAAGGACATTCAAATACAGTTACTGTAATGAATATACCTGATGGTACTACAGATTCTGCCATCATAGAAGGAATTAAGGCGGATTACGGTATTATGATTGCGGGAAGCTTTGATATAATGGCAGGCAAGGTAATAAGAATAGGGCATATGGGCGAAGGAGCCAGATTAGAAATACTTAGAAAAACGCTTGAGGGGCTTGAAGGAACATTGAAAAAATTGGGAATAGTGCTAAAAGCATCTATAGTTGAAAGCTTTGACAGACATATGTCAAATGAATAGTAGCATTATATCAAATAATTAAGACAATAAAAAGAGAGCAAAATGGATAAAAATTCCAAACACTCTCTTTTTTTTATTAAAATATATTTATTTGCCGAGTTGCAATTTTCCTACTTGAGCCATCATATTTATCAGTGTAAGAGCTGCAAGACGTACTGTTATACCGGATGGGTCGTATTGAGGTGCAACTTCGACCATATCAATACCGACGATTTTACCTTTTTTGCAAAGCCCTTTGAAAATCGCAAGAACTTGATCGTAAAAAAGTCCGCCGGGATATGGAGAAGCGACACCGGGGGCGATTGACATATCATAACCGTCTATGTCGAAAGTTACAAAGTAGTAATCTGAATCGGGAATATTTGAAATTACACCTTCAACACCGAGTTCATGTGCTTTGCGTGCAGATATGAGAACGCTACCGTAATCTTTTGCATCCATGTAGTCGGAGCGTCTACCGCTACCAATACCACGCAGTCCTATTTGGCACATTTTATCTATATGATTCATTTCTGAAAGTCTGCGCATAGGGCTACCGTTACCATAAGCTTGGGGTCCGACGTGATCAGTCCAATCTAAATGCGCATCAAATTGTACTATACTTATTTTTTTACCATAAGCTTCAAGCGCACGTCCTACAGGGATTGTTATAGAGTGATCTCCGCCTAATACTATAGGTATAGTGCCGTTTTGGATAATTTTGCGCACCGCATATTCGATGCGTTCAAACGAATAGTCAAGATCTCCTTGTAAGATGTCTGCATCACCGCAGTCAACTATTTTTAGAGGTTCTGCCAGATATTGCAAATCTTCTTCAAAATCGTAAAATCCTACAGGTCCCTTTGCATATTGTGTTGAAGCTTCACGTATTCTGCGGGGGCCCAGTCTTGCGCCGCTCAAAAATCCTACACCTAAATCATATGGAACGCCTAAAATTGCCATGTCAGCTTCGCCGATTTCATCTAAATTGGTGCAAATTGGGAATTTCGAAAATGAGCATATACCTGTGATTGCTTGGTTTATATTTGTTCCCATTTTTATCTCCTATCAAAATAAAAAATTATTTAAATTGTGCTATTAAAATTTTAAAATTTAAGCGTAATTTAAAATTTATAAGAAAAAAGCCACAACATCTGTTGTGGCTTTTCATGGTACACCCACACGGGCTCGAACCGTGGACACCCTGATTAAGAGTCAGGTGCTCTACCAACTGAGCTATGGATGCACAATGCGTGCCCATCCAGGCACGTATTATATGATAGCAAAAGTTTGTATTTTTGTCAATGTTTTTTTGAGATTCAGTCTATTAAAGTTAGGATTTCGTCAACAGCTTTTTTAGTCGGGCTTTTTTGATCGGGCATAGGTATACCTATTGAAAACATATTGACAAAATAGTAATCTTGTAAATCAAAACCGATTTCATTTTTTAAAAATTCCTCTATTTCTTTAGCTACATAGTTCGCACTGGTTAGCCAACAAGTACCGTAGCCTTTATCTATTGCTGCAAGAGTTAAATTTTCACAAGCGGCACCGACATTTTGCATACCGGGGTTTCTGAATCTGAGTAAATCCTCCAAGATAGGGTTTTCCGCATCTATGAGTTTGTATTCGTTGAAACCGGATGGTATATAATCTTTTGATAATGTGATGATTATTGCAGGTGCGGAGTCGCGCCAAAAAACTGTGAAATTTTTACAAAACTTTCTGAAACGATCTGCGAGCGCATTATCTTTTTGTTCCATTTTTTTTGCAATATCTTCGTTTTTTGCTGTTATTAAATCTGCCAGTTTTTGAATTAAATCTCGTCGTTTAATTGCTATGAAATGCCAATTTTGAACATTTTTACCCGAAGGGGCTTTTCCTGCAATCTCAATTATGGCTTTTAAATCTTCATTTGGAATATCACCTTCTTGGTATTTCCTGATACTTTGGCGTTTATTTATTATATCCAAAAAATCCATAGTTACCTCACATAAACCTTAGGAAGTCTTTGACCGAATGCACAAGTGATTTCATAGTTGATAGTACCCGTTGCATCTGCTATGTCATCTGCAAGTATTGTATTTTTACCGTCGCTCCCAACGATTATTACTTCATCACCTATTTTTACATTTGGGACATCTGTTACATCGACCATGCATTGATCCATGCATATGTTGCCGGCGATAGGTGCGAAGACACCGTTGATAATTACTTTTGCAAACTGTGAATATGGGCGAGGATAACCGTCGGCATAGCCAAGTGCCAGTGTAGCTATTTTGCTAGGCCTTTCGGATATGAATTTCCTGCCGTAACCTGTTGAAAAGCCTACAGGAACATCTTTTAGATGTACTATGTTAGCCTTTACAGACATTACAGGTTTGAGCTCAAGCTCGTGTTTATCAACTTCGTGGCTAGGATAGCAACCGTAGAGTATGATACCCGGGCGTACCGCATCGTAATGTATGGTTGGGATTTCCATTATAGAAGCACTGTTTGCGAGCGTTCTGAACGGGATTTCGATTTTTGCATCTAAAAGTTTTTTGTAAAATTCCATATATCGGTATTCTTGCAATTTGGCAAAACTCTTGTCGTAAGCATCAGCTGTTGCCATATGCGAAAATATGCCTTTGATTTTGAAATTTTCCAGTTTTGATATTTGTTTTATTTCATCTATCGCGGAGTCATCATCTGTCAGATAGCCGATTCTTCCCATACCGGAATCAAGTGCTATAAGACCGCTTACAGTTTTATTTGCAAATTTTGCCGCTTCAGATATTGCTTTTGCATTCGATAGGTGGCAGACAACAGGTGTGATGTTGTAGTTGACAAGAATATTTGCGTACATATCGGGAGTTAGTCCGAGCATAATGATTTCTTCTTCAGCACCTGCTTCCCTAAGAGTTATTGCTTCTTGTAATGTTGCGATTGCAAATGTTTTAACACCGTTTTCGCGTAAAACTTCAGCAACTTTTACAGAACCGTGTCCGTAGGCATCTGCCTTTATTACACCTATAATTTCTTTTCCATTTGCTTTTTTCTTGATATTTTTGATATTGAAATCAAGATTGGATAAATTCACTTCGACCCACGCAGGTCTTGCAGCTTCTTTTACCATAATTTACCTTCCTTTATTTGTTTAGTAGGTGCTCGCGCATTTTTTGATATGTTTCCTCAGAAAGGTCATGCTCTATTCTGCAAGCATCTTTTATAGCGTTTTCTTCACTTACATCAAGCACTTCCATGAAAAATTTTGAAATGTTTTGGTGTCGATCGTAAACACGCTCTGCCAAGGCTTTTCCTTCTTCTGTGAAAGTTATAAAGCCTTTTTCATCAATGAGAATGTAGCCGGAGCGTTTTAGAATACCCATAGCTCTGCTAATGCTAGGTTTTGAATAGCCTAGATGTAGTGCAATGTCGACTGAACGAACTTGCCCATTTTTATTTTGTAAAACAAGTATGGTTTCGAGATAATCTTCTCCGGATTCGTAAATTGCCATAAACCCCCTCCATAAATTAAAGTATTTTGCCTTAGCAATTATTATTATAGACCTAAAACCGGCACTTGTAAATTGTTTTTCGGGAATTTTGCTATTCTCGATTTCGTTTAAGGAGGGCTCAAATATAATGTTGGTAAATTTTTGGGGTCTTTTCTTGTATTTTTTTCTTATTTAAGCTATAATATATAAAAATGTGAGTTTGTTCACATTATTATATATAAAAATGTGAGTTTGTTCACATTGTTATATATAAAAGTGTGAGTTTGTTCACATTGTTATATATACTTATTCAAATTTTATAAAATGAAAGGAAAAGATATTATGCGACGATTTGCCTTGGAAAAGTTACTCGAATGGAAAAATTCGCCTTATCGAAAGCCTCTGATTTTAGAAGGTATAAGGCAAGTAGGCAAAACATGGATTTTGAAAGAGTTTGGCAGATTGTATTATAAAAATACAGCATACTTCAATTTCGATGAAAACGAAGATTTAAAAGATTTTTTCGAAAACACAAAGGATGTAGAGCGCATTTTGCAAAACCTGATGCTCGTGAGTCACCAAAAAATAACACCCGGCGATACTTTGATAATATTTGACGAGATACAAGACTGCCCAAAAGTAATAGGAACTATGAAGTATTTTTGTGAAAATGCGCCACAGTATCACATAGCTTGCGCAGGTTCATTACTTGGAATTGCACTTGCAAAACCGGCATCTTTTCCTGTCGGCAAAGTCAATTTTGTGCAAATACATCCGATGACATTTTCAGAATTTTTAATTGCAAACGGAGATGAGAATTTGGTTGCATATCTAAATTCTGTAAGCTGCATAGAACCGATTCCTGCGCCATTTTTCAATCCCCTGTATGAAAGGCTCAAAATGTATTACATTACAGGAGGGATGCCTGTGCCTGTTTATATGTGGACACACGAGCGAAATATTGATGCGGTGGAATTAGCGTTGCTGGAAATTTTGAATTCCTATGGACGTGACTTTGCTAAACATCCTAACAGCTCTGAGTTTCCAAAAATTTCTATGATTTGGAATTCCATTCCTTCTCAACTTTCTAAAGAAAATAAAAAATTCATATACAAAGTTGTGAAGAATGGAGCCCGTGCTCGTGAATACGAGAATGCGTTGCAATGGTTGGTAAATGCCAAATTGGTGAGCAAAATATATAGGAGCGAAGAACCACGCTTACCGCTTTCAGCATATGACGACATATCCGCATTTAAAATTTACCTTGCGGATATTGGTATCCTCAGAGCTCTTTCCGCACTTGACCCGACCGCTTTTGGTGATGGTAATCGCTTATTCACTGAGTTTAAAGGTGCTCTTAGCGAAAATTTCATATTACAAACACTTCTTACACAATTTAAAGTTACCCCCAGATATTGGAGCCGCAACAATCCGCCTTACGAGTTGGATTTTCTGATTCAGCGAAAAAATGACATTTTCCCGATTGAGGTAAAATCCGAATCGAACGTAACAAGCAAAAGCTTAAAAAAATTCAAAGAATTATTTGCAGATGAAATAAAACTGCGGATTAGATTTTCATTGAACAACTTAAAATTGGATGACGATGTTTTAAATATTCCACTATTTATGGCGGACCAGACGGACAAGTTACTCGAAATCGTTTTGAAGGAGTAGCACATTATTGAGTGAATTGAGCTTGGGAATGTCAAGCATATCTTGAAAAAATAGTGTAAAAATAGTGGAACTTTTGGCTAAAATGTGTTATACTATCCAAATTAAAGCTATTGCATATGGAGGAGTAAATGCTATCATACGATAAAATGCTGTTTAACATAGAGCCTGCGCATCATGACGTAAAATCGCTAAGGGAAATCCTGTATGCGCATCCGGAAATTCGTTTTATTTCACTTGCGGGATTGGATCTCGGAGGTCAGAATACCGATGAAAAGATTCCGGTGGAACGATTCATAGAGGATATGGAAAAATTCATAGAACGTGGTGTTCAAACAGATGGTTCGAGCGTGGTACTTCCGATTATAGCAGAACTCAATAATGCAAAAGTTGACATAATACCGGATACAGAAGCAAATTGGTATGTGGACCATAATTTTGATTTTAAACATGAACCTACGGGATTGCCTGTGGGAACTCTTAGGATTCCTTGTTTTTTGGTGCATAATGATACCAATCAGGTAGGTTCGCGTGTAATACTCAGAGATGCGATTAAAAAGTTTGAAAAAAAATTACTTGAACTTATAAAGGAAAATCCATATGTATCAGAGTATTTACCTATAGATTCTCCGGATGAAATTGAACATATAATGCTTACTTGTGCTACGGAACTTGAATTTTGGGTAAAGACACCACAGGAAAAGGGAGATCGTGAGGCGCTTTCAATCGCACAAGTTATGAAAGAACAATACTGGAAAAGGACTGTCGGACCTGTTCGAACCGCACTTGAAGAAACTCTTATATTGCTTGAGCAGTACGGATTCGAAATGGAAATGGGTCATAAGGAGGTCGGAGGAGTAAAAGCCAGATTTGAAAATTCCGGAAAGTACAACCACATAATGGAACAACTTGAAATTGATTGGAAATATTCATCTCCGATACAAGCTTGTGACAATGAAAGACATATAAGAGACATAGTGCGTGATGTTTTTAGGCATCATGGACTTGAAGTTACATTTAGAGCTAAGCCGATTGAAGGAGTGGCGGGAAGCGGAAAGCATGTGCATATAGGAGTATGCGCAAAATTAAAAGATGGTAGAAAAATCAGTTTGTTTTCACCGAAAGATATGAAAAGTGCATTTCTAAATCCTATAGGTTTTGGTGCTTTGCTTGGATTACTTAAAAACTATGAGGTGCTGAATCCTTTCATTACAGCTACCAATGATGCGTTTAATCGCTTGAAACCGGGATATGAAGCTCCAATTTGTATAGTTACATCTATAGGGCATACAAAAGAACTTCCGTCAAGGAACAGAACGGTGCTTATTTGTTTGATAAGAGATGAAGCAAATCCGTTATCTACACGATTTGAACTTCGTTCTCCAAATCCCAAAAGTAACACATATCTTGTAATTGCGACTTCATGTTTAGCTATGCTTGACGGTATAGAAAAAGCGCTTAGAGCCGCCAAAACACCTGACGAGCTCTTGGATTCACTTTCAAAGCGGCATGGAACGGAAGATTTTTATCTTGAAACGGAAAGAGAATATAGAAGTGAAAGAAATGTTTTTGAGGAATTTACACCGGATGAGCGTGATAAGTATTTCGGATATGCACCGAGAACTGTTTGGGAAAATTTAGAATCATTTGAAAAATATCCTGAAAAAACGCAAGTCATATTGGACGATGATGTAATTCCGAAGATTGTACTTGAATCGTATAAAAAAGCTGTGCTTAATCAGTGGAGTGGTGAACTCGGACATAGAATAGTTAATAATAACAGGAAGTTTGTAAAAAATTGTGCAAAGTTACATACGCAAGAAAATGCCTATGATGATGAAGCGTTCGAAAAAGTTGATGAATTAAGAAGATACATAGCAAAAGACGGGCTAGACCGAAAAAGCTTGCTCTCGCGCATTACGGATGCTGTAAATGCAGGCGATTATGCTCTTGCTTCGCAACTGCAACTTGAGATGCAGAATAAAATGGCAAAACTTACAGAACTTTATATAAATTATAAAAGAAACATTTTTTAGGAGGGAAAACAATGCTGGATATTAAACGAATAAGAGAAGATTATGATGGTGTCAAGGCTTTAGTAGAGAGAAGACAAAAGGGAAGCTACGGCATTGAGAATGTTCCCAAGCTGGATGAAGAAAGAAGAAAAATTTTAGCTGAAGTTGAAGCTATGAAAAATGAGCAAAATAAAGCTTCAAAGGACATAGCAAAGTTAAAAAAAGAAGGAAAAGATACTGCTGATATAATGTCAAAGATGAAAACTTTGTCAGATGATATAAAAACTCTCGACAGCAAATTGGCAGTAGTAGAAGATGAACTTAAAAATACGTTGCTTGCTGTTCCTAATACCCCTCACCCCAGTGTGCCCCTGGGTGAAGACGATGCAGATAATGTCGAGTTGCGTAAATGGGGCGAAGTGCGAAAATTCGATTTTGAGAAAAAAGCACATTGGGATATAGGTTCGGATTTAGATATTTTAGATTTTGATCGTGCGGCAAAAATTGCAGGAGCCAGATTTACAGTATATAAAGGGCAGGGAGCAAGGCTGGAGCGAGCAGTTATAAATTTCATGCTCGATTTGCATACGCAAGATCAGGGATATACAGAAATATTACCGCCATTCATGGTTAATAGAGCAGCAATGACGGGAACAGGACAACTTCCGAAATTTGAGGAAGACATGTTTGATGTACCTGCAAAGGACTTTTTCTTGGTACCTACGGCGGAAGTACCTGTAACAAATCTCTTGATGGACGAAATTGTTGATGGCGATAAACTTCCAATATATTATACGGCATATACTCCTTGCTTCAGAAAAGAAGCGGGTTCGGCAGGTAGAGACACCAGGGGGCTGATTAGACAACACCAGTTTAACAAGGTTGAAATGGTAAAATTCGCCAAACCGGAGACTTCTTATGATGAATTGGAAAGTCTTACTTTGGCAGCAGAGGAAGTATTACAAAAGCTTAACATTCCGTATAGAGTTGTAAAGCTTTCAAGTGGAGATTTAGGATTCTCGTCCGCCATGACATACGATATAGAGGTTTGGATGCCAAGCTACGACAGATATGTTGAAATTTCATCTTGCTCGAATTTTGAAGATTATCAAGCAAGACGTGCAAATATAAGATTTAGGAGAAGTGCTAAGGATAAGCCTGAGTTTGTTCATACTTTGAATGGATCAGGGCTTGCAGTGGGTAGAACTGTTGCAGCCATATTGGAAAATTATCAGCAGGCAGATGGTAGCGTTGAAATTCCTGAAATCTTACAGCCATACATGGGGGGCTTAAAGAGAATCACCAAATAAGTGATTCGGAGGGATAGAATTGATAATAATAGCGATAATTTTTATAGTGTACCTGACGGCTATGGTACTGATAGGGTTTAAATTTTATAGTAAGACGGATGATTTATCGGATTATATACTGGGAGGCAGGCAGCTGAACAGTTGGGTAACGGCAATGTCGGCTCAGGCATCAGATATGAGCGGTTGGCTTTTAATAGGGCTTCCCGGAACGGCTTACATACTTTACAACGGTACATCAGAAGCGATTTGGACTGCAATAGGGCTGATGATCGGTACTTACTTAAACTGGTTGGTAGTGGCAAAAAGATTGCGCACATACACACAAGTGGCGGGAAATGCCATAACTTTACCGGATTTTTTTGAAAACAGATTTGCGGATAAAAATCATATTCTCAAATTAACATCGGCAGTTTTTACAGTAATATTTTTCTTGATTTACACTTCTTCCCAGTTTGCAGCGGGAGGAAAGTTGTTCAAAACCATATTCGGTATGGATTATACTACCGGTTTGGTGCTTGGAGCTTTAATAATTTTGGCGTATACGGCACTTGGCGGGTTTAATGCGGTTTGTTGGACTGATACAATAATGGGAGCGACTATGTTTGTAGCACTTTTAGTGGTACCTACGGTCGCAACAATAAATATGGGTGGAATTGAAGGCTTGCAGGAAAGACTTGCAAAACTTAGTACAGAAGCTTTCGAAGCGATTCCGAAAAATTCCGATGGGCGAGTAAATAGTATGTTAATGGCATCGGCGCTCGGTTGGGGGCTTGGATATTTCGGACAACCTCATATACTGGCACGTTTCATGGCTATAAAATCACCTGATATGATTAAAAAATCGAGGATAATAGCTATGATTTGGGTGATAATAACACTGGCAACGGCAACAGCTGTAGGTGTAATAGGTAAAGCATATATGCCGGATTTAGCTGATGGAGAAACCGTTTATATGGCAATGATAAATACTATGTTTTCGCCTGTAGTTTCAGGATTCTTGCTTTGCGCGATACTTGCGGCAATCATGAGCACAGCGAGTTCACAGTTGCTTGTTTCGGCATCATCTGTCTCAAAGGATTTATATGCTACGATTTTCAAGAAAGATTCTGAAGGTAGCGCAATAGTCTGGGCAAGCAGATTAACGGTGGTAATAATTTCTATTATAGCCATTTTAATAGCTATAAATCCGGACAGTTCGGTATTCGCTTTAGTTGCGTTTGCTTGGGGTGGATTCGGAGCGGCATTCGGACCGTTGATTTTGTTTTCTTTGTTTTGGCGCAGGATGACACTTCAAGGTGCGATAACGGGCATGGTGGTAGGCGGTGCGGCTGATATGCTTTGGTACTACAAGCAGGGCGGTATTTTTGATATTTACGAGATAATACCAAGTTTTATAATTGGAAGTTTGGCTATAATTATAGTTAGCTTGTGCACAAAGTTGCCGGATGATATTGCAAGAGATTTTGACCAAATGAAAAAAGAAATGAAAAGTGAATAATAAATAAAAACAGCGCTTTATTATCGCAAGGGCGCTGTTTTTATTTGGTGCTTACATTCTAAAATTGCGGCATCAGCAAGAATCTCAATCGCATCAATATAAAATTCAGTAGCAATGTGAAGCTCAGGTATGCAGGACAATTCGGTGCAAGCAAGTATAGCAGAACTGCATTCCTCGTTTTTTAATTCATCTTCGACATATTTAAACTTATCAAAGTTTATAGGATTTCCTGCTTTCACACCGTCATATATCATGCGCATTATTATTTTTTGAGAATTTTCAGAAGGTTCGTAAGCTTGAATGTTATGTTTAGCAAGAGCATTTTGATATAATCCGGTTTTGATTGTTCCATCAGTTGCAAGGATGGCGACTTTTTTGTGTAAATTTTGACTTGCAAGTTTTGTTGCAGTTTCTTCAATCATGTTGATTATGCGCAGTGCAGTTTGCTTTTGCAATTCGGGGACGATGATATGTGCGGTATTACAAGGGATAACGATGGTTGCTGCGCCCATTTTTTCGAGCATTTCAATATCATTCAAAAAAAGTCGGGTAAGTTCAGCAGTTTTTCCTAAATTTATCGCGGTTGTTCTATCGGGCAAAGTAGCGTGTCCCCAAATAATGGTGTCTATATGATCTTGATCTTTTTGCGCATATGTACGCTCTATTAAAATTTTATAAAAATTTTGCGTTGCCAGTGGTCCCATACCACCGAGAATGCCTAATATTTTATTATCTTTCATAATTTAAATTTAAACTTTCATATATTTATTATATTTATAGAAATGTCCCAGCATCATTTTCAACAATCGCAATTTTCTAATAAAAGCGCTATCCTTTTCGTAGAACAGAGGATTTGAATCCGAAGAAGATCTGATTAAATCTTTTAATTCGGTTTTATATAGCGGGTTTACATATTTAAACATTACACCTTTGGGGACAACACGCCACAGATGAGGTGAGTCAAAGATTTTAAAATCAAGCGAATGGTTGAGTATTCTGTCTTCGACAAAGTAATTGGCAACATTAGCTCCCGAAGCGGTTACGTAATAGTTGCTACGACCCTGTCTGGTATTGATTTCAAAAACTTTTAATTTGCCGTCACGTTCGTCATATTTCATATCAAAATTTGCCCACCCGGTATAGCCGATATTGTCTAAAAAAGAGCGTATTTGATTGCAAATCGCATGATTTTTTTCGGTTATTATTACAGCGTGGTTTCCAATTCCATGAGGGGTATGTTCCTCTAGTAAAACGTGTCCCAGGCACATCATTTTAGTTAGATTGTTTTTATCCGAATAAGTGGTTAGAACTCTCATATAGCTGTCATCACCCGGGATAAATTCCTGTATTATTATAGAATCGTCATATCCGGATTCATATATTTCAGAAATCACTGTGTCAAGTTCTGAGCGAGAGTTTACTATATATGCTTTTTTTTGAGTATTAAAAGGGTGAAGCCAGTAATTTATGGAGTTGGAGGGTTTGATTACATATGGAGGGGCAAACGGCAATTCAAAATTTGTTCCCATTGATTTTCTGTGTACTAAAGTCAGAGGATAATCGATATTGTATTTTGAACATATATCATAAAAAATTTCTTTATTTATTAGTGTATGCATTAAATCGATGTTTATATATGGGGCGATAACATTTGCGGGATAGTTGCCGATATTACGAGAAATCAGTTCTACGTAATTATCGCCACAGCCTATGAGCAATATCTGCGAATCGTTGTTTTCTTGCGCATATTCAGTTACCAGTTTCAAAAAAATTTCTGCGCTGTCAGCTTTGTTATTAAATCTGTAATCAAGAATTTGACTGTTTATGCAGGGGAAAGAAGCGAATTTACCGTATGCTCTCGGTATTATGCCATAGGCTTCGTGAAAAGCGCGGGCAACACTGTAAACATTTATATCTCCTGCAAAAAGCAGAGGTTTAAAATTTTTTGCCATAACTTTTTAATGATTGATGAATTTGGTCAAAAATACATCAATACCTCCAATCCGGTTAAGTTTATTATAATTTCATGTATATAATCATTTAATTCTATCATAAATTGCGATTAAGTCAAGAAAAGCACATTATTTATCATACATATATTTAAATATGGCAAAAAAATATACAGAAGACCAAAATTATATAGTTTTTATATCAAAAAAATAGGTTAAAATAATAAAGGAATAAAAAAGAGTTACCCTATGCAAACTCGCATGAGATTTAGTTGATTTAAGATAAATTGTAAAATAAATTCCAAATCTCAAATTTTATATACAAGGAGGATAAAATGGAAGAAAAAATAAAAAAAAGGAATTTTAAAATAAGCTGCGCTTTGATGGTTTTAATGGTATCAGCAAGTTGCGTTTCGGTATTTGCAGAAGCGGATGCTGCGCAAAAGGCGGAGCGACAGATAAACATAGTACAAAATAAAGAAGAACTTTATACACCGAAACTTGCAAAAGCACCTGACAGTATTACATTACAAGAAGCAATCAAATACATGAAAGAAAGTAGTAACAGAGCCGAGGAAGCTAAACAAAACAGAAAGGCGGACAAAGTAACAAGTGAGGGATATAGCGAAACGGTGTCGCGAATTTCAAGAACACAAAAAGCATTGGACGATGGAGAATCGGCGGTAAGTGAAAAAAAGGCTAAATTGGAAATGGCTAAAGCTGCGGGATGGGTTAGTGAAAGCCAATACAAAGCAGGAGAAGCAAAACTGGCTCAAATTTCCACAGCATTATTCCAAAAAGCTTATGAAGCGCAGGTTAAAGGAGTTAGTTCGCGAAATAAAGATATAATGGTGCTCAGACGAGATTTTGCAAAAGCGCATTTAGAAACTAATGCGCAAGCGGAATTAAATGAAATAGAGTCATCAACGATAGAAATTTATTATAATGTACTTTTGGCAAAAGAAAATTACGAAATAGCGACTAGAAATGTGGAAGTTCAAGAAAAAACGGTCAAGCTTGTTGAACTGAAAAAGAAAGAGGGACTCGTACCTAAAAAGGATTTGCTATCTGCAAATTCGGTATTGGCATCAGCAAAAGTTGAACAAAGAGAAGCGAAGACCAAGCTGGATTATGCGAAGATGGGATTCAATTTTACTATGGGATTTCCGGTTACTTCACAAATAGAATTTAAAGATAAAATATCGGATGTGGTTACAAATGATGAGAACTCGCTGGAAATTGGAGTTTTAAATACATTGAAAAATCGGCAGGAAATTGCAGGAGCGAAGCTTGCAACTGATATTTATACACTACTGCTAAAGGATGTAGATGATTATCCAAGAAGTTCTTCTACGTATATGTCTGCAAAACTCGCACTCGAGGAAGCGCAAAAAACACTGAAAGATGTTCCGTCAAAATTGGAAATCGACACAAGGGATAAATATAACATTTTGCAAAATAAAAAATATGAAGTTGAGTCGGCAAAAAAACTGCTCGAGTATGCAAATGAGGGCGAAAGGTTGCTACTTTTAACATACGAAGCCGGAGTGAGTACAATAGATGAGTTGCTTGAAGTGCAGGTTAAAAGGAATAAGGCGGAGCTTAATTTGGCAAAAGCAAAGTCAGATTATGCACTTTCCAAAAAAGCCTACGAATATGCGCAGGGCGTAGGAGTTACAAGACTCCCTCTTTAAGCGAATAGCGCAAAAGGGCATTTCGTGTCATCCCGGAAACAATCATATCAAGCCCATATATAAGATCTTCAGGACTGGTAGTGTTTTCAGATACGAGCCAGTCTTCCAGGAGAGCGGAAAAGGTTACGCAAAAGAAGTGGACTATGTGATTAAGGGCTTGCTCGCTTACTTTGATTCCATTTGCGATCTCACGCACAAATTTACTGGCAATTTTTTCAATTTCAGTGTAAATTAAATTTTTTAATGTATTTCGTGACATGGAATTTAAAGTAGCCAATACTAAAGAACGGTTTTCGGTAAGATAATTTAAAAGATATATACCCGCATCTTGCCAAGATTTGAATCCTTCAATATTTGTGACGATTGATTGAAGTTTCTTTTTAAGGAGCCATTCAAGTAACTCGTATATATCACAAAAATGGTAGTAAAAAGTTTGACGGTTTATTTGAGCACGCGCAGCAAGCTCCTTTACGGTAATTTTGTTTATGGGCTTTTCAAGCATCAGCTCTTGCAAAACTTTGGCTATATGCGTTTTAGTGAGCTCGGAAGTTATGGATTGTTTCATATCTATACTCCTATACAGTTGAATATGGGTGCAATCTTGATAATAGTATATTACACATAAATTTCGAAATTCAAACAGTTTAAAAAATAACGAAAAAAGAGGTAAAAAAATATGGAAAAAGAGATAAAACAACTTGTTGAGAAAAACAAATTAGGCTCTACTATTTTGATAGGTGTAGTTGTGGCGGTTTTTATATTGGCAGGTATTTTTATATATTCTGCGGATGCTGAAAAGGAAGAAGAACAAATTGTTCAAGGCAGCATCGAAACTGAAGTTACGGACTTGAATTCAAAAATAGCAGGCAATGTAGCAACTGTATTTGTGAAAGAGGGAGATAATGTAAAAAAAGGGGATGTGCTTATACAAATAGATAGCACTACCCTTGAGGCAAAACTCTCACAAGCAAAAGGTGCGCAGGCGGCGGCCCAGGCACAAGCAACGAAAGCACGCAATGGGGCACGAAGTGAAGAAGTCGCAAAAGCAAAAGCGGCATATGATTATGCGCAAAAAAGTTATGATAGAATGAAAAACTTGCTTGCAGAGGAAGCCATATCTCAGGCAACATTCGATCAGGTTGAGGCACAATATATAGCAGCTAAGGAAACTTACGATATGGCAACCGAAGGTGCGCGTTACGAAGATGTGAACGCCGCAAATGCTATGGTACAACAAGCAACCGGCGCTGTTAGTGAGGTTAACGGTTATTTGGAAGATGCAAAGATAAAAGCGCCCAAAGACGGGGTCGTAACGGCTGTAAATGTTAGTGAAGGGGAATTGATTTCAACAGGAATGCCGCTTATAACTGTTACGGCAAATATAGATCCATGGGTAAGTTTTGACATTCCTGAAACAGAACTTGATAAATTGAAACAAGGGCAAAAACTTGATTTAAAAATTCCTGCATATGGAGATTCAGTCTTTGAAGGTACTGTGACAAATATTAGCGAAAAACCGGGATTTGCAGTTAAAAAAGCAACAAATAAGAATGGAGATTTCGATATTGTATCATACTCTGTAAAAGTTGAAATAAAGCCAAGTAAACACAAATTGTATTCGGGAATGACGGTACTTTTGGATTTATCGGATAAAGCGTTGAAGGCAGGCGGAAAATAGTGAATATAAATAAATTTGAAACACGATTTTATGAATTTAAAAAACGTCATCCGAGGATAGTAATGAGCTTTTTGGTATTTGGGATAATACCTCTGCTATCATCATTCATACTAGGCTATGAAATGAAATCGGATATACCAACCAATATACCGCTTGTGCTTGTCAATCACGATAATTCCGAATTTAGTCGCACATTTACGGGATTCATAAAAGATAGTGAATATTTTAAAATAGTTAAGTATTCACAAAGGGATAGCGACATAGAAGAAATGTTGAGGAAAAATGAAGCATATGCGGGGCTTATCATACCTAAGAATTTTTATTCGGATATGCGCGCAGGAAAAGCACCGAGTTTAATGACTGTATACGATGGCGCATCGCTTACAGTGGTTACAACATCTAAAACATCGCTTTCTGAAATTCTTTTAACGGCAAAAGCGGCATATATGATGAATGTATTTGAAGGGCAACTGGAAAAGACACCAAGCGAGGTAGAAAGCTATGTAACGCCTATAAAAGTTAATTACAAAATGCTTTTTAATCCTACAAGAAGTTTTAGACCGTATTTGCTTGTAGGAATGCTCGTTGCGGTAATACAAGTAGGTATAGCAATGCAGGGTGCAGATAGGGCGTTTGAAAGCAAACAGCGGGGATTTTCGCTTGCAATGGAAACAAAAGAAGTTTTTGTAACTTCGTTACTCAGTATGCTTTCGATTTTTATATGCTTGCTCTGTCAGTATTTTTTCTTTGATCTGCCATACAAGGGTAGTGTTTTTGCGCTTTTACCTCTAACGTTTTTATATGCGGTAAGTATAGTTATGGTAGGGTTTATAGTGGGCAGTATTATTCCCGATCGGGTATTCGCATTGCAACTTAGTGCAGTGCTGGTATTACCAACGAGTATCATGGGCGGATTTACGTACCCGATATATGGAATGCCTGTATTTTTTGTAAAACTTGCTAAATTATTGCCGTTTTATTATTATGCGCAAGATTTGCGACATCTTTATCTTGCGGACATGAAAATCAGTAATTTAACTGCCACGTTTGAGTATTTTTATAAATTCATAATAATAGAAATCTTGGCAGCATTGATATTGTATTTTATCCGCAGGAAGATTAGAAAGGTAGGAGAAGCATGAACTTTAAAGTGATTAAAGATTTGAAACCGTACTTGCTTGTGGCGCTTGTTCCTCTGATTTTCACTTTTATTTTCGGCGAAATGTTCAGCCCAATATATATAAGAGATATTCCTGTGGCGGTAATGGATATGGATGGCAGCAGTAATTCGACAAATGTAATAAAGATGCTCAATGAATCCGAAAACCTGAAAATACATGAAGAATATACAAATATGCAGGAAATCAAGGAAAAGATAATAGAAGGAAAACTTTGCGGTGCAATACTTATACCTAAAGGATTCGGGGAGAACATCAGAGCGAAGAAGGGTGCTCAAGCCACTGTTTTAATGGATAATGCCAATTTTATGCTTGGGAATAATTTAACAAGTGCCATAAACACAATTTTCGAAACGGTAAATGCGGGCATACAGATAAAGTATCTTGAAGCAGGTGCGCAGGTTCCTTTTGAAGCTAGACAAAATGTATATACGCTTTCGCTGGCAGACAGGATACTTTACAATCCGCAACTTTCATATATATATTATATGTACCCGGGATTTTTGGCAATTTTTATACAACAGACTTATTTAGCAGCCCTTGTACCGCTACTCATAGAAGAAAAAGATAGACTTAAAGATATGTCAAACCACCATTTGGCAAAAGAATTGATAAATGTAAAAGCAGGTCTTTTTTTACGAAGGATAATGTTACTTATAGGTCTTTCACTTATAAGTACGATGGTTTGTATAAAGGTGGCAGGCGGACTTTGCGCCGTTCCTATGCGTGGAAATATTGTAGATATATTGATATTGCAGATTTTCTTTATGTTTTCGCTTACAGGTATAAGTATATTGATTGCGACGGTGTTTGAACAGGTAGCACATGGAGCGCAATTTACCATGTTTCTTACTATACCGACATTCTTGAGTTGCGGTTATGCATGGCCGTATTATTTGGTAGATGATAGGCTTGAATTATTATTTGAGCTTACATGGCCGCTGAACTATTTTGTCAACCCTCTAAAGGATGTAATGCTCAAAGCACAAACTGTGGAAATAGATTTTTTGTTGAAAATGTTGGCATTTGGTATAATTTGGTTGTTTATTGGAGCGGTATTCTTTAAACGTAAAGTAGAAATGATAAGAGAATATAGTTATTCGTAAAGTTTCAGCCATAAAACTTACTTGAAAAAAGGTAATTAAAAATGCTTTACTAATTGTGCAATACTGATTATAATTAGATATGTATATGCAAAAAATGATTTTAGCTTATAAAATATATTACCGAAGTATTTAAAGGAGGCACAATGGCGGAAAATATCTGTAAAAATGGTGAAATTCTTGAAGATGAAAAAGCATCTGTTAAGAATTTCATACATAATATAATAGATGAAGACATTGAAAAAGGAGTATACGGAAAAAAAGTATATACAAGGTTCCCACCTGAGCCTAACGGATATTTGCACATAGGTCATGCGAAGTCGATTTGCTTGAACTTTACAACTGCTATGAAGTATGGCGGGAAGTGTAATTTGCGATATGATGACACGAATCCGGTAAAAGAGGATATGGAATATGTCAAATCAATCGAAGAAGATGTGAAGTGGTTAGGATTTGATTGGGAAAAAAGACTTTGGGCATCTGATTATTTTGATACGATGTTTGAAGCGGCGGTATCTTTGATAAAGCAGGGGAAGGCATTTGTTTGTGATTTGAATGCAGAAGAAATGAAAGTATACCGCGGAACACTTACACAACCGGGAAAGAACAGTCCTTACAGGGATAGAAGCATAGAGGAAAATTTTGAACTTTTCATGCAGATGAAGAATGGTAAATTTGCAGATGGAGAGAAGGTCCTAAGAGCCAAGATAGATATGGCATCTCCTAATATCAATATGCGTGATCCTGTAATTTATAGAATTGCATATGCGCATCACCATAATACAAAAGATAAATGGTGTATTTATCCTATGTATGACTTTGCGCATCCTATAGAAGATGCAATAGAGGGAATCACTCATTCAATTTGCACTCTGGAATTTGAAGATCATAGACCATTGTATGACTGGGTCTTGGAAAATGTAGGTATGTGGAAAACTCCACCAAAGCAGATTGAGTTTGCACGCTTAAATTTAACAAATACGGTTATGTCGAAGCGACTTTTAAAATCGCTTGTTGATGACGGTGTTGTAGAAGATTGGGATGATCCTCGTATGCCGACTATAGCAGGGCTTAGGAGGCGTGGATATACACCGACGGCGATTCGCGATTTTTGCGAAAGAATTGGAGTTTCAAAGGCAAACAGTACAGTTGATATAGCACTTTTAGAACATTGCGTTAGGGAAGACCTGAAAGATAAGGTTCAGAGCAAAAATGTAATCGAAAATCCTATAAAAGTGGTAATAACAAATTATCCGCAAGATCAGATTGAAGAAATTGAAATAGAAAACAGTAAAGAAAGACCGGATTTCGGCAACCGAAAAATAACATTCAGCAACGAACTTTATGTGGACGGTGCTGATTTTATGGAAGTACCCGAAAAAAAGTATTTCAGACTATTTCCGGGCAATGAAGTCAGGTTTAAAGGAGCATATTTTATTAAGTGCAATGAAGTTGTGAAAAATCCGGACGGAAGTATAAAAGAACTGCTTTGCACCTACGATCCGCAGACTCGTAGCGGAAGCGGGTTTGAGGGGCGAAAGGTAAAAGGGACTATACATTTTGTAGATGCGAAGAATGCGATAGAAATCAAGATTCGTAAATATGGATATTTGATGTTGGAAAATGAAGACGGAGAAGCGCAATTAAATCCGAATTCTTTGGTAGAGATAACTGCGATGGCTGAAAAGTCGATATTAGAAGCAAAAGCAGGTGAAGCATTCCAATTTTTTAGACATGGATATTATGTTGCGGACAGTAAGCTTTTCGCAGAGGATAATTTGGTATTTAATCAGATAGTTGATTTAAAGAGTTCGTGGAAAAAATAATTTACAAATAATGAAAAACAAAAAAATGGAAACTGATAGCAAAAATAATTTGCGTAATGTGCTTTTGACAATAGAGTATGACGGCACCCGCCTAAGCGGTTGGCAACGCCAGCCGCTTAGGCGCACCGTTCAAGGGGAACTTGAACGGTGTCTTGCCCGAATTCTCGGGCAAGAGGTGCTGCTTGCAGGAGTAAGCCGTACCGATGCGGGAGTCCATGCGCATGCGCAAAAAGCAAGTTTCTTTTTAAACAATTCAATTCCGTTACAAAATTTGAAGACTGCGCTTAATAATATGCTTTCGGGTGGTAAAGCAAATCTATTGGAAACATCTGATATTAGAATAGTCGAAATAGAGGAGAAAGCATCAGATTTTCATGCGAGATTCAGTGCAGTCGGGAAAAAATATATTTATTTGATAAATAATAATATTGAAGAAAGCGTATTTGAGAGAAATTACAGTTATCATGTGAAAAAACCGCTTGATATTGAGAAGATGAGGGTCGCAGCAAAACAAATTGTGGGAACTCACGATTTTGTTTGTTTTCAGGCTGCGGGTTCAAATCCAAGGCAGACAACGGTTAGAACAATTTATTCACTTGAAATCGAGAATAAACGCGACAATCAAATTTCTATACAAATTAAGGGCGACGGATTTTTATACAATATGGTTAGGATTATTGTTGGAACTTTGGTTGAAGTTGGTTACGGAAAAATTCCGCAAGACGGAATTTTAGAAATTATACACGAGAAAGATAGGAAAAATGCGGGGCACACAGCGCCTGCAAGAGGATTGTATTTGGCAGAGGTATACTATGAAAAGACCGAGCTTTGATGAATATTTTATGCAAATGGCGCTGTTAACCGCAAAGCGCTCAACTTGTTTGCGCAGACAGGTTGGGGCGGTTATAGTCAAAGATAAGCATATAATTGCTACCGGATATAACGGTGCGCCGAAAGGACTTGCGCATTGTGAAGAAATAGGGGGATGTTTGCGGGAAGAACTCGGGATACCGTCAGGGGAAAGGCACGAGTTGTGTAGGGCACTTCATGCAGAGCAAAACGCAATTATACAAGCGGCTGTTTTAGGGCAAAGCATAGAGAATGCCGTAATTTATGTAACACATCAGCCATGTAGCATATGCGCGAAGATGATAATCAATGCAGGGATTAAAAAAATTATGATACACAGCGGATACCCTGACGAAATGTCATCCAAATTATTAAAAGAGGCGAATATACAAATTGAAAAGCTTAATATCGAACTGGGAGAATAATAAATGATATTTTGGATAGTTTTTTTGTTGGCATTTTTCGTTAGTTTGTTAATGACACCGGCTGCTATACGCATTGCGATAAGTATAGGAGCAGTTGATGTTCCGAAAGATGCACGAAGGATGCATACAAAACCCATGCCGCGTTTTGGGGGGATTGCGATTTTTTTTGGAACTATGGTTTCTATATTATCAGTAATATGTGTATTTGCGACAAAATTGCGAGAGCATATGATTGAGCGTGGAGCGGATTGGCACAGTTTACCGAAAGAAATGATGATGGGAATTGTGATTGGAGGAATTTGCATATATATACTTGGTGCGCTTGATGATTTGAAAAATTTACCTGCCAAGT
Organism: Eubacteriales bacterium; assembly: GCA_052173355.1. Taxonomy (GTDB): domain Bacteria; phylum Bacillota; class Clostridia; order Peptostreptococcales; family Anaerovoracaceae; genus JABZIP01. The sequence continues at coordinate 28,750 of JBQMYS010000004.1, forward strand.
TTAAGTTTGCATGTCAGATTTTAATTGCGTGTATTCCGTATTTTTTTGGTGTTAGAATAAATTTTGTAACCAATCATTTCGGAGTCGGATTCGGTGATACTCATAGTTATTTTACGGGAGCGATTTGTTTCTTTTTGACGATAATTTGGATTACAGGCATTACAAATACAGTGAATTTAATAGACGGACTTGATGGACTTGCTTGTGGAGTAGCCGCGATTTCGTCACTTTGTCTTGCATATATAGAATATATACATGGACTTTATATTCCTGCGCTTGCAATGCTTGCACTTGCAGGAGGGACATTGGGATTTTTGCCGTTTAACTTTCATCCTGCCAAAATTTTCATGGGTGACGGAGGGTCGCTTTTTTTGGGCTTTATGCTTGCAAACTTGTCAATAGTGGGACCTGCTAAAAGTGCTACTGTCTTAGCACTTATAATACCGATATTGGTACTCGGGATTCCGATTTTTGATACGGCTTTTGCAATTTTGAGAAGACTTGTTAACCACAAGCCGATAATGGAAGCGGATAAGGGTCATCTGCATCATAGATTGATGAATGCGGGATTGGGGCAGAGACGTACTGTATTGACTATATATGGAATTAGCGGTGTAATGGGTGTTTCTGCAGTGCTTTTCAGTAGAGATTTGTTTGTTGAATCTTTTGGACTTTTGTGTATCGCGGCAATGCATATTTATGTATTTTTGACCGATGCGAATAGCTGGAAATTACAAATTAAGGCGGTAAATACAAAAGTGGAAGAAAAGCGTCAAAATAAACAAGCGGGCAGCGAGAAAAAATCCGATTAAATTAGGGGAGAAAAAATATGAAAGTAATGACAGTATTCGGAACAAGACCGGAAGCGATAAAAATGGCGCCTCTTGTGGAAGAATTGCAAAATACTGCCGGTATAGAAAGTGTTTTGTGCGTAACTGCGCAACATAGGCAGATGCTTGATCAGGTACTTGATTTGTTTAAACTTAAACCGGATTATGATTTGAATATAATGAAACCAAATCAAAGCATCAGTCAAATAACGTCAAATGTACTCTTGGGGCTTGAAAGCGTGTTGGAAAAAGAAATGCCGGATATAGTCCTCGTTCATGGGGATACATCTACAACTTTCGCAGCAGCACTTGCAGGTTTTTACAAGCAAATTAAGATAGGGCATGTAGAAGCAGGGCTTCGAACTTACGATAAATATTCACCTTATCCGGAGGAAATGAACAGGGTGCTTACAGGGCATTTAGCAGATATACATTTTGCACCGACGAAGCTGAATAAAGGGAATTTGCTTGCGGAGGGAGTAGCCGGTAAAGACATTGTAATTACAGGAAATACAGTTATAGATGCATTGCTGAGCGTTGCTAAAAAACCTTATGAATTTATAGATGAGGTTTTGAAAAATTTGGATTTCGAAAATAAGAGAATAATAACTGTTACTTGTCATAGACGAGAAAATCTTGGCGAAAATATGAGAAATATTTTTTCTGCTATTAGAAGGCTTGCGGATGAATTTGCAGATGTTGAGATAGTTTATCCAATGCATATGAATCCAAAGGTACGTGAAATTGCGGGGGAACTGCTCTTGGGAGCGGATAATGTTCATTTGATAGAACCGCTCGAGTATCAACCTTTTGTGAATTTGATGGCAAAATCATATTTTATTATCACAGATTCCGGTGGAATGCAGGAAGAAGCTCCATCACTTGGAAAACCGGTACTTGTAGTGCGCAAGGAAACGGAAAGGCCGGAAGCGGTAAAAGCGGGTACGGTAAAGCTTGCAGGCGTTAGCGAAGAAGAAATCTATAGTTTAGCCAAAAAATTACTCATTGATAAAAAAGCTTATGAAAAGATGGCACATGCTGAAAATCCATATGGTGACGGCACTGCCTGCAAAAAAATAGTGAGCGCGATTTTGAATATGAAAAAGGAGCAAAAAAAGAAATGGGAGTAAATGTTAAATATTGATAAAAAAGCAAAGAAAGACGTGCTGAAGATTCCTAACAGGGAGTTTTTTAATAAGATTGCGCTTATAGCACTTCCGATAGCAGCTCAGAGTGTTATCGCCTCATCGCTTTCGCTTGTTGACAACTTGATGGTTGGCAGCCTAGGCGAAGCTGAACTGGCGGCGGTTGGAATTGCAACGCAAATATATTTTGTGCATTGGATGTTGGTATTTGGATTTACCAGCGGAGTTTCGACGTATATGGCACAGTTTATTGGGGCAAAAGATGAGCATGGCATGAAGAAGACACTTGGAATTGCGCTTGCAGTTTGCTTTGGCATAAGTGTGGTGTTTTTTCTGATTGCGACAATTTTTTCCGGATATGTGATGCGGATTTTTACTGCAAATTCAGTTTTGATAAAGTTAGGCGCAGATTATATAAAAATTGCGGCACCAAGTTTACTTACGGTTTCAATAACGGTCCCTTTTGAAACGGCTCTAAGAGTTACGAAACAGACACATATTCCATTGTATATCAGTATTTTGGCATTCAGCTTAAATACATTTTTGAATTATTGTTTGATTTTCGGTAAATTCGGCTTGCCGGAGCTTGGAGTTTCAGGTGCGGCAATCGCAACCATGATTGCTAGGAGTGTTGAGGTTTCAACTATTTTATTGATAGTGTTCGGATTTAAAAACAAAATATCCGATAAATTGAGTATGTACTTTTCTTGGAATAGGGAATTATTTTTGCGTGTTATTAAAAACGCGATTCCGACTATGCTTAATGAAACACTTTGGAGCCTTGGAAATGCGATGTATGTTGCCGCATATGCAAGGTTGGGAGTAACTGCGTATGCAGCGGTGCAGGTCGGAACTGTGATAAACAGCATTTTTTCCATGGCAGGATTCAGTTTGGGAGATGCGGCATTGATATTAGTAGGTGAAAAGCTTGGAGAAGGCGATACACGATATGCGTATGCACTTGGCAAGAAAATACTTCGAACGTCGATAATTACGGGGATAGTATTCGGATTGGGATTGCTAGCTGTTTCTAAACAGCTTGTTCCCCTTTTTGATCTGACGCAAAAAGGCAGAGAATATGCTTTGATAATTATCGCTATAGATGCACTGTTTTTGGCACTCGTGCTTTACAACGGTATATGTGTAGTAGGCGTACTGAGAGCAGGTGGAGATACCGTATTTGCAATGGCAATCGAAACCGGAAGTGTTTGGATGTATGCTGTACCTATGGCATTTGTTACTGCATTGTTTTTACACTTGCCGGTATATTGGGTAATGTTCTGCGTAAAAACTGAAGAAATAGTTAAATGTGCCATACTTACAAAGCGCATAATCTCTAAAAAATGGGTAAAAAACGTCGTGAATGATATAGCGCATACATAAGTAAAACAGCAACATTATACACAAAATATAGAAAAATTAGACAAAAAAAACAAAAAAATATAAAAAAATATAAAAATTATCATAAAAATCTTAACATTGCAGGGTATGACTGTTTAAAATAAGCGAAAAGGTGGGTATAAAGTATAGGCAATGGAAAAGTATTCAATTTATATTATAGGGGCTGTTTGCGGATTATCATATGGAGCGTTTGCGGGTTTTTGCAAATATGTGATTTTGTGGATGAAACTTGCAAAATCGGGGAAGAAGCAGATACAGGCTCAGAGTATTACAGCGCGTATACTTGCAGGAATGATTATAAATATAGTAACACTTGCAGCGACCTTGATCTTCAGAAATTCGGAGGTCTTGGATTTTTCTGCGCTTGCTATAGGAACAGCGTTTAGCTTGAGTATTACTGCAAGACTTTTTTCAGTGAAAAATATCATAGCCGAAAAGCAGGTGATTGATGATATGGGAGGAAAAAAATAATGGGGTTTTTAGAAGGATTTGTGCTAACACCTATGATGATTACGAGTTTGGCAATTACGGTTTTGCTGTCGGTGCTTGCGATTGCAGCCAGTTCTAAATTGGAAATGATTCCGTCTACGAAGTTGCAACTTACGATGGAACTTGTCGTTGAAAAACTTAGAGACTTCTTTTCTGATGTTATGGGAGAATATGCAGGGAGAAAATATTTGCCGATAGTTGCAACCCTGTTTATATATATTTTGATTTCTAATTATTCGGGATTATTGCCGTTGTCCGGACATTTACCGTTTTTAGCGGCACCTACAAGTTCAATCAATTATCCGGCGGGACTTGCCATTGTGGTATTCTTTGCCGTACAAATCATAGGAATCAGAGAAACACATGGAATAAAGTTTTATAAGCATTTGTTTCAACCGGTAGCGTTCCTTTTTCCGATTATGCTTGTAGAAGAATTCGTAAGACCTTTATCGCTTACATTGAGGCTTTATGGTAATATATTCGGAGAAGAAAAGGTAACTGAATCTTTCTTTCATTTGGTACCTTTAGGCATACCTGTAATAATGCAACTTTTAAGTATACTTATGGGAGCTATACAGGCACTTGTATTTGCACTTCTTGCAGGCATTTACATATCGGAAGCGGCGGAACATGGTGCAGAGGAACACGAAAGACTTGAGGCGCACGCGTAAGTTTATATAAATTGTTATACATGTGCAACAGCGGATAGACAAAATGAATGTGGTATTTACTTCTCAAAATTGGGAGTATAATATATTAAATAATCGCTGAAATTCAGCTATAACCGAAAGGAGAAATGAAAAATGGGAATTGCATTAGCAGCAGCATTAGCTATCGCTCTTTCAACACTGGGACCTGGAATAGGACAGGGTCTTGCATCATCAAAAGCACTAGAGGGAATGTCCAGACAGCCTGAAATTGCAGGTACTATTCGTACAAGTATGATACTTGCACTTGCTTTTATGGAAGCTATGACTATTTACGGACTACTTATTGCTATACTTCTTATTGGTAAAATGTAAACTTTGTAGAATTATAGTAAAGTCACAAGGAGGAATTTAATGGAAGCATTACATATAGACGCGTATCAAATAATTTTTGCGGTCGTAAACTTCTTAATCCTTGTGGGCATACTTACCAAGTTTTTGTATAAACCGTATCTGGCTATTTTGGATGATAGAAAGAGGAGCATACAGGATAGTTTCGATCATGCTACCGACACAAACAAATTGGCAGATAGAAAACTCGACGAGTACAACAAGCGCATTGCGAATGTTGAAGCGGAGAGTCGCGAGATTATCAAAAATGCAAAGATACGAGCAGAGGCTCAAGCAAATGATATAATTGAAGAAGCAAGCGCAGAAGCGGCTAAAATTAAGGAAAAAGCTGAACAAGAAGTCGAAAGACAAAAAGCAAAAGCTATGTCCGAAATGAAGTCGCAAATTGCATCTTTGGCTTTGCTTGTAGCTGAGCGCATCTTGGAAGAAGAACTTGCTGTTTCAGGGCAGGAGAAACTTATAGATGGTATCATTGAAGAGGTAGGTGCTACAAAATGGCAGAATTAGCAGTAGGGAACGTATACGGTAACGCGCTTTATCAAGCGGCGTGCGACGTTGGAAAAAAGGAAGAAATCTTAAATGAGGCGAATGAACTTTTAGAAATTTTTAACAACGAAAAGGATTTATTTGCTTTTTTTGGGACTCCGATAATATCCGGTTTAGAAAAGAAAAAGGTTGTTAGCGAGATTTTTGAAGGAAAGATTTCGGAAGAACTTTTGAATTTTCTGTTTATTATGATAGATAAGGGAAGAACCGGACATTTTGCACGTGCTGTCAAGGTTTATAAGGAATTGTTTGACAGCGATACGGGCTTTTCATACGGCAAGATTTATTCTGTCAGCCCACTTTCAGATGAAAAACTGAAAAAATTTGAAGAAGAAACGAGTAAACTTTTACAAAAAAATGTAAAACTTGAAAATGAGAACGATGCATCCTTAATAGGAGGTGTCAAAATTTTAATTGACGGCAAAATCATAGACGCTTCGGTGCGAAAAAGGCTCGAAGAAATGAATAATAGTATTATATAGGAAGGGGGCTCGTGCATGAATTTAAAACCGGAAGAAATTAGTGCGGTTATAAGAGAGCAGATAAAGAGTTATAAAAATAAACTTGATATATCTGATTTCGGCACAGTCATACAGGTAGGTGACGGTATCGCCAGAGTTTATGGGCTCGAGAAGTGTATGGCGGGCGAGTTACTCGAATTTCCCGGTGAAGTCTACGGAATGGCGTTGAATCTTGAAGAAGATAATGTCGGCGTTGTAATGATGGGAAGCGACAAAGAAATAAAGGAAGGCGATATAGTAAAGCCGACCGGCAGAGTTGTTGAAGTCCCTGTAGGCGAGGAAATGATAGGTCGTGTTGTAAACGCATTAGGACAGCCTTTAGACGGAAAAGGTCCTATTAAGGCTACGGCTCATAGACCTGTAGAATATCCTGCTCCGGGAGTTTTACAGAGAAAATCGGTAAGTCAGCCTCTCCAAACCGGTATCAAAGCGATAGATTCAATGATACCGATTGGTAAGGGACAAAGAGAACTTATCATAGGAGACAGGCAAACCGGAAAGACGGCAATAGCCGTTGATACAATCATAAATCAAAAGGGCAAGGATGTAATTTGTATCTATGTAGCAATAGGACAAAAAAAATCTACAGTTGCACAGCTTGTGCAAACATTGGAAGATAAAGGGGCTATGGAGTATACGATTATCGTATCTGCAACAGCAAGTGATGTTGCGCCGCTTCAGTATATATCGCCGTATGCGGGATGTGCTATAGGTGAACATTTTATGTATGAAGGTAAAAATGTACTTATTGTATATGATGATCTTTCCAAGCACGCGGTAGCTTATAGAGCAATGTCGCTGTTACTACGCAGACCGCCGGGACGTGAAGCGTATCCGGGAGATGTGTTTTATTTGCACAGCAGACTTCTTGAAAGAGCGGCAAGACTTTCGGACGAGCTTGGTGGCGGCTCAATTACAGCACTTCCTATTATCGAAACACAGGCAGGGGACGTTTCTGCATATATCCCAACGAATGTAATATCTATTACGGACGGACAGATATTCCTTGAGTCGGAACTTTTCTTCTCGGGACAAAGACCTGCGGTTAATGCAGGTATTTCGGTATCGCGTGTAGGTGGAAATGCGCAAACAAAGGCAATGAAGCAGGTATCAAGCAAGATTAAGCTTGAACTTGCACAGTATGCAGAACTTGCCAGCTTTTCGCAGTTCGGTTCGGATATTGACAAAGATACTAAGGATAGACTGGATCATGGTTTGATTCTTATGGAAATCTTGAAACAAGGTCAGTATCAGCCGATGAGCGTTGCGCATCAGGTAATGATTATATATGCGGCAATCAATAAGCATTTAGCAGATATTCCTGTTGAAGAAATTAAGGAATTTGAAAAAGGACTTTTTGCTTTCATAGACGAGCAGTACCCTTCTATTGCAAAGAGCATAGAATCTACAGGAAAACTCGAAGAAGGCACAGAGGAAACTTTGAAAGAAGCTATTGCTAAATATAAGGAAATACGGTAAGTATTGGACTTGCCGAGTAGGAGGAAAGTATGGCTTCAAATAATATGCAAGATATAAAGCGCCGTATTAAAAGTGTTACGAGCACTGAGCATATAACAAGCGCCATGAAACTTGTTTCGGCTGCAAAACTGAAAAGAGCCAAATCCACCTTTGAAAAAACAACCGAGTATTTCCATTATATTACAGAATCAATACAGGACATATTTAACAATGCATCGGATATTCCCGAGCATTACCTTGTGGGTGGTAGAGAAATAAAGACAACTTGTTATATAATAATTACGAGTTCGCGCGGACTTTGTGGCGGTTTCAATTCGAATGTCATAAAGGAAGCAGTCAAAAATATTGATAAAGATCCGGAAAGACCGGTAATAGTTGCTGTAGGGACTAAAGGAAAAGAGTATTTTGAAAAGAGGGGATATGATATTTACAGCGAATATCTATCACCTCCGGAGAGTATTTCTTTTCTTGAGTCGCATGAGATCAGCAAGCCTATAATTGATATGTATAATGACGGAACGATTGATGAAGTTGTTATGATATATACTTCTTTTAAAAATGCCATGGAACAGGAAGTTAAGTGCGAGAGGATTCTTCCGTTCGAGGCAAATTTTGACCCTGAGGTAATAAAACACGAAATGGAAGTTGAGTATGAACCTTCGATAGAGGCGGTATTCAATTATTTGGTTCCTAAATATGTGGAAATCAAGGTGTTTGGTGCAGTTGTCGAATCTGCGACTTGTGAGCATGCAGCCAGAAGAATGGCTATGGAAAATGCTACGGATAACGCAAGAGAGATGCTTGACAATCTGTCACTATATTATAATAGAGCAAGACAGGCAACAATAACCGATGAAATCATTGAGGTTGTTGCAGGTGCAGAAGCTCAGAAATAGATAGGGAGGTGGTTTGAAACATGGAAAATATTGGTATCATACACCAAATTATAGGACCGGTTATAGATATAAAGTTTTCACCGGAGAATATCCCTGAACTTTTAACGGCTATCGTTATTAAGCATGACGGAAAAGAAATAGTTGCAGAAGTAGCACAACATATCGGCGACGATATAGTAAAGTGTATAGCGCTTTCAGCTACGGACGGATTAACAAGAGGTATGGAAGCGATAGATACGGGAAATCCGATTCAGGTTCCTGTAGGTAAGGAAGTTTTAGGTAGGCTTTTTAATGTTATAGGCGAAACTATAGATGAAAAAGGACCTGTAAACACGCAGGAAAAAAGATCTATACATAGAGAGGCTCCGCCTTTTGAGGAGCAGGACACTACGGCTCAAATTTTCGAAACGGGAATAAAGGTAATCGACCTTATTGCACCGTATACAAGAGGTGGAAAGGTAGGATTGTTTGGAGGTGCAGGAGTAGGAAAAACTGTACTTATTCAGGAACTTATCAGCAACATAGCTCGTGAACATGGAGGAATATCCGTTTTTGCAGGTGTTGGAGAGCGTACTCGTGAGGGTAATGACCTTTATTACGAAATGATAGAATCGGGTGTAATAGATAAAACTGCAATGGTTTTCGGTCAGATGAACGAGCCGCCCGGAGCAAGAATGAGGGTTGCTTTGACAGGACTTACCATGGCTGAGCATTTCAGAGATAAAGAAGGACAAGACGTACTTTTGTTTATTGATAACATATTTAGGTTCACACAGGCAGGTTCCGAGGTTTCGGCGCTTCTTGGACGTGTACCGTCAGCGGTAGGTTATCAGCCGACATTGGCTACGGAAATGGGTGCGTTGCAGGAGAGAATTACCTCTACAAAGAAAGGCTCGATTACGTCTGTGCAGGCAATATACGTTCCTGCCGATGACCTTACAGACCCGGCACCGGCTACTACATTTGCGCACTTGGATGCTACAACCGTATTATCTCGTGCTATTGCATCTTTGGGAATTTACCCTGCAGTTGATCCGCTTGAATCAAGTTCCAGAATAATGGATCCTAACATAATAGGTGAGGAGCATTATCAGGTTGCGCGTGGAGTACAAGAGGTACTTCAAAGGTACAAGGACTTGCAGGATATTATTGCTATATTGGGTATGGATGAATTGTCGGATGAAGACAAATTGGTTGTAAACAGAGCGCGTAAGGTTCAGAGATTTTTATCTCAGCCGTTTAGTGTAGCAGAGCAATTTACAGGAATGCAAGGAAAGTATGTACCGCTTAAAGAAACTGTTAGAAGTTTTAAGGAAATTCTTGAGGGAAAACATGATGAAATTCCTGAGTCTATGTTCCTACTTGCAGGTACTATAGATGAAGTAGTTGAAAAGTATGAAGCTTCTAAAACAGCGCAGTAAAGAATGGAGATATGAAAATGGCTAAAAGTGTACTACTTGAGGTAATAACACCATCAAAGCTTTTTTACAAGGGCAAGGTGGAAATGGTTATCGTGAAAACTTTTACAGGTGAAGAAGGTTTCATGGCGGGGCACACTTGGTCTTGCAAGCTTTTAGATGTTGGAATACTTTGGATAAAAGAAGAAGGTAAGGATACTTTCAAGGCGGCTGCGGCGGCACAAGGATATATAGATGTACGTGATAATATCGTGATTTATATAGATGCTGCGGAGTGGGCGGAAGACATAGATAGCGAGCGAGCTATGAATCAAAAAGCAATAGTTGAAGAATGGCTGGCAGGTCATGAATCAGATGATGCTGCAGAGGATGAAATAGTCAAAGCTAAGATTGCACTCGCAAAGCAAAATACTAGAATAAAGCTTGCGCAAAGCGGAGGCATTAGAAAGTAAAAAAACGGAGTAACACTCCGTTTTTTATTTTCTGATTTTTGACTAGGGAAAAGCAAAGGATGCAGGCAAGCTCGCAAAAAACAGTTGACATATGAGAACTTGTACTGTAAAATATAAGGGTGCGATTTGCAAAGAAGCAAATATGCTCTCTGTGTAGCGCTTAGATGCTACACCAATTAGTCCATAGGGAGGTGAAAAAATGACAAATTATGAGGTTATGTTCGTGCTTGACCCGACTCTTGATGAAGCGCAAAAAGACGCAACAGTAGAAACTGTTAAATCAATCATTGCAGCGGATGGAGAAGTTACAAAGGTCGATGTTTGGGGCATGAAAAAATTGGCATATCCAATCGAGAAAAAGTCTGAAGGATACTATGTTGTTGCTGAATTCACAGGTAACAAGACATTGCCTAAAGAACTTGATAGAAGACTTAGAATCTCAGATGCGGTAATACGTCACATTGTTGTAAACAAAGACGAAAAATAGGAGGCGTGTTATGAACAATGTGGTTTTAATAGGAAGACTGACCAGGGACCCGGATGTAAGATATGCGGCGGCAACGCAGCTTGCTGTGGCACGATTTACACTCGCAATAGATAGAGTCGTGGCGGCAGGTAAGGAAAGACAGACAGATTTTCCTAGCGTAGTCGCATTTGGAAAGACTGCAGAAATTTGCGAAAGATTTTTAAAAAAGGGCAGACAAGTGGCAGTTCAAGGAAGAATCCAGACCGGAAGCTACCAAAACAAGGATGGTGCTACGGTTTATACAACAGATGTTGTAGCAGACAGAGTGGAACTGATAGGAAACAGAGGAGACGAGAGCAGCGGTCAAGCGAACTTTACAAATGGGGGCGGACTTACTGCGGATGATGAAATTCCAAGCGGCTTTGAGCCATTAGATGACAGCATCGACGATCTTCCGTTTTAGTTAATTTGATTGAAAGGAGAATGCTATGCTAGATAAAAAACGCATGGGCATGAGAAAAAAGAAAGTATGCCAATTCTGCGCAGAGCACGTAGATGAAATAGACTACAAAGATGTAGAAAGATTAAAAAAATATATGAGTGAGCGCGGTAAGATTTTACCTAAGCGCATCACCGGCACTTGTGCATTACATCAAAGAGCGGTTACAAGAGCAATTAAAAGAGCTAGAATTGTAGCACTTTTACCATATGTAGCAGATTATTAAAAACATTCAAAGCAAGCGAGGAGCTTGCTTTTTTTTGAAGAAAATTTGTTGCAAAAATACAAAATATTTGTTATAATAAACGGAGTTTGCTCATAATAAAGAGGGTTTAACTGTGGAAGAATATATGTTGATGGCACTTAAGGAAGCAAGGAAAGCCATGCAAAAAGGAGAAGTGCCGATTGGCGCTGTTGTGGAAAAAGATGGTCAAATTCTTGCCAAGGCACATAATCTGACAGAAACAGATAAAGATCCGACAGCACACGCGGAGATTCTAGCTATAAGAAAGGCATCGAAAAAACTTGGGACAACAAGGTTGTTCGGGGTAAATTTGTATGTCACCTGTGAGCCTTGCAGTATGTGTAGCGGAGCCATAGTCCTTGCAAGAGTAGAAAACCTGTATATAGGCACTTGTGATCCGAAAGCGGGAGCGTGCGGTTCGGCATTGAATATATTACAAAACGAGGCTTTGAACCATAAAGTAAAAGTGCATATAGGGCTTTTGCATCAAGAATGCAGTGACGTTTTGAAAGAATTTTTTAAAGACTTGCGTAAGCGGGGAAAAAGATATTAGTACCATTGGAGGAATTATGAAAAAAAGGATATTGGCAACGCTTTCAGCGCTAGCGTTAATACTTGCACTAAATACAAATATGGTTTTTGCAGGGAATTTGGAACTTGTGGATTCATACCCTAAAGATGGAGGTAAGGGTATGCAAGTTGAAAATGCGGGTGTTAAGCTTTATTTTAACCATGATATGAGTGGAGCTAAAGTAAAAAAAGCTAATGCAGATTGTTTTAAGTTTGTGGACGAAAAAGGGAAGGCTATACCGACAAAAGCATTTTACAGTCCGAAAGAAAAGGGAGTTGTGTTGGTGCTTGTTGACGATGCTGTTACCTTAAATTCTGACAGTGCTTATAAACTGATAGTTTCAAAAGATATAATTGCTTCGAATGCGAAACTGGATGCCAAAAAGGATATAGAAATCAATTTTACAACCGTAAATACCAAAAGTGCAATTCGTGTAAATATGGTAATGATGGGGATAATGATGGCAGGTATGATATTTATGTCATCCAGAGCAAATAAAATTAAGGAAAACAAAGATAAAGAAGAACATATTTTAGAAGAAAAAGTAAATCCTTACAAAATTGCAAAAGAAAAGGGTGTCCCTGTTGAAACTGTGATAGAAGAACTTGAGAGAAAAAAAGAAAAGGCTCGTGTGAAATTAGAAAAGAAGCAGGCAAAACTTGAGAAACAAAATAAGGAATATTACGAGCAGGATGACGAAAAAAGTGATAACAAAAAGGTTGTAAAAAAAGCAAGCGCCGCAGCTGCAGGAAGCAAGTATGTTTCAAACCTTAGAGCGAAAAAGGCAAAAAAATAATGAATTTTTTAGAACTTCAAGCTTATGCAAAAATAAATTTAGGCATAAATGTTTTAGAAAAGTTAGAAAATGGCTATCATAGGGTAGATATGGTTATGCATACAGTTGCACTTTGCGATACTCTTAGTATTGGGTCAGAACTTAGTGATCAAACAGATATTGCACTTGAATTTGCAAATGGAATTGAGAACAATATGCCGGCAGATATTGAAAATTTAGCCTACAAGGCGGCAGATGAATTGCTTAAGTATATTTCTCAAAAAGCTCGTGTATGCATAAATCTTACGAAGAAAATTCCGGTAGCGGCCGGACTTGCGGGTGGCAGCAGTGATGCCGCAACGGTTTTGCTCGGGCTTAATAAATTGCTCGGTTCAAAATTGAAGTTAAATGAACTTGCTGAAATAGGTGCTAAAATTGGAGCGGATGTGGTCTTTTGTATTTATGCGAATGCTCTTGGGAACAAAGTTGTATTTGAAGAACTGAGTGAAGCTGACAAAAAACGAACATCTTTTTGTATGCGCGCTCAGGGTATTGGCGAAATACTTACACGTCTTGAACCGCTTAGTGGTAGAATAATACTTTTCAAAATTGCGCATGGAATTTCTACAAGAGAAGTTTATGACGGTTTTGACGATTTGGCAGAAAAATGTTCGGTGACGCCAAATATCGAGAATTTGGTTGCTGAAATACAAGCGGCAGATATAGATGGTGTAGTGAAAAATGCGGGCAATGCATTGGAAGCGTATACGCTGATAAAATATCCGCAAATTTATGAATTAAAGAAAAAACTTTCCGAAAGGCTTGGAGCAAAGCTTGTAATGATGAGCGGAAGCGGACCGACGATATTTGCATTGTGTGATGAAAATGTAAAAATAGACTTGGATTTAGAATATTTTGGATTGGAAAAAGCAAACGTATTTGATACATACTTGATGAAAGGGGGGATTGATGATGTTAGACTTAAATGCGCAACACCACAAGCCACTAAGAGATATAATTTATGAAGAACTGAAGATGGGGATACTTACAGGCAAAATCCTACCGGGAACGAGATTGCTTGAGGTTGAACTGGCAGAAAAGATGGGAGTTAGCAGGACTCCTGTCAGAGAGGCTATTCGCAGATTGGAAAAAGAGGGACTTGTGAATATTGAGCCAAGGCATGGTGCTTATGCGGCGAAAGTTTCAGTCGAGGATATGATTGAAATTTTGGAAGTAAGAGAATTGATGGAAAGCATGGCGGCGCAGCTTGCGGCTCAGAGAATTACAAAGGAACAGATGGATTCTTTGCTTCAAACGGAAAGTGAGTACTTAAAAGCTGTAAAAGCCGGAAATGTTGAGGACATGATTGTATTCGATGCGAAATTTCACAAAGAAGTCGTTGAAGCCAGCCATAACAGGACGCTGTATCAGCTGATAGAACCATTACAGGAGATTGCGCTTAGGTTTAGATATATGTACTATAATGATAATGCCAGGGCGGAAAAAATGCCGGGAGAGCACGAAAAAATATTGAAGGCTCTTGCGCAGGGAAATGGTGAAGCTGCCAGAAAAGCGGCTGAAAAGCATTTGCGTAGCATTAAAGAAAAGATTAAAGGGTAATAGTTTACCTTCTGTCTAAAAAGGCAGAGGGTATTTTTACGGCTTTATTTAAATGGTAAATTGTGGAATACATATTTGAAAGAGTAAATGTAGATGAATCTTGAATGGCAAAAAAGAAGTGAAATGTTGATAGGTCCATTGGCGCTTAAAAAACTTATGAATGCTAAGATTGCAGTATTTGGAGTAGGCGGCGTTGGAGGATTTGCAGTTGAAGCACTTGCAAGATCGGGTGTTGGGCACCTCGTACTTGTAGATGCGGATAAAGTTGAACAAAGTAATATAAACAGGCAGGTGGCAGCATTAAACAGTACACTGGGGAGGTTTAAGGTTGATGTTATGGGTGAGCGGGTA
>JBQMYS010000005.1:0-36771 GCA_052173355.1 Eubacteriales bacterium
TTGTATGAATTTAGGGAAAAAGGGAGAAGAAATTGCTTGTAAGTACCTTGAATCTAAGAATTACCGTGTACTTGAGAGGAATTACAGGCTGAGCTTTGGAGAGATAGATTTAATAGCTACACATGGAAAAACGGTAGTGTTTGTGGAAGTTAAGACGCGGATGAACATGAATTACGGTTTGCCGGGAGAATCTATTACTGCTAATAAGATTCATTCAATAGAAAAGGTAGCAAATTTTTATATAAGTCAAAAAGGTTTTAGGGATTGGGATTTTAGGATAGATGCAGTTGAAATTTTGATTATTAAAGGAAAACCGTACATTCGTCACTTGGAAAATATAACGGGATGACGCGGGATTATTATTGTCCGCGCTAATGGTGCAACCAAATAAGATAGCGGCAATTCCAATAAGCTGCAAAATAAAAAGTAAATAAAAGAACGGGTCGAAAGATTATAAATTATAAAAGTTTAACACTACTTGACAAATATTTACAATAATGATAATATATTACACAGGATGATATGAATTTTGAATAATAAAATTTAAATATAATTGAGGTGAATATGTTATCGAAGATAAATACAATGGCGTTGCATGGGCTGTTTTCGTATAATGTTGCCGTTGAGGTTGATTTGCTTCAGGGGCTGCCGAATTTTACTATGGTAGGACTTGCGGACACTACAGTAAAGGAAGCAAGGGAGCGGATTCATTCAGCGATAGTAAATTCAGGGTACGATTTTCCAAGAAAAAGAATTACAGTAAATTTATCGCCTGCAAACAGACGAAAGACGGGGAGTCATTTTGATTTGCCGATTGCAGTTGCGATACTTGTTGCGATGGGTGAAATTGTAGCCGGTGATGCGGTTCAATACGCATTTTTCGGAGAACTTTCGCTTGATGGTAAGGTTAATGCCGTAACGGGAGCGTTACCGCTTGCAATGGGAGCTGTTGAACTTGGAATTAGAAAAGTATTCATTCCCAAGGAAAATTTAAAAGAAGTTTCGTTGGTAAAAGATATTGAAATTTATCCTGTAAGTAAGCTTAGTGAAGTTGTTGAGCATTTTAGCAATGATAAAAAAGAACCGTATAAAGGCACTAGAGAATGGTTTAATTGTGAGCCATATTATGATATGGATTTTAGTGATGTTGTAGGACAGGAAGTTGCCAAAAGAGCCATACTAATAAGTTGCGCAGGTGCGCATGGAATATTTATGATGGGTGCACCCGGTGTTGGAAAATCTATGCTGGCAAAACGAATCCCTACTGTAATGCCGCAGATGAGTTATGAGGAATGCCTGGAAGTTACAAAAATTTACAGTATAGGAGGAAAACTTGATGCGAAGCGACCGCTTATTACACAGCGACCGTTTAGAGCGCCACATCATACAATTACAGCGACTGCTCTTATAGGAGGAGGTAATAGACCGATGCCGGGAGAACTTTCGCTTGCGCATCTTGGTACTCTGTTTATCGATGAAATAGCTGAATACAAAGGGGGAGTACTTGATATGCTGAGGCAACCTTTAGAAGATAAGCAAGTAAATATTGTAAGGAATAGTGGGAGTTATAGTTTTCCTTGTGATATAATGCTTGTGGCGGCTTCAAACCCATGTCTGTGCGGCTATTACGGTTCACCGGATCACGAATGCACCTGCTCGCCTGTAAGCATCAAAAATTATCAAAGCAGATTGTCGGGACCTCTAATGGATAGAATAGATTTGCATATTTGGGTGCAATCGGTAAAATATAAAGATTTGAGTCAATCAGGAGAACGTGGAATGAACTCGGAGGAAATGCGGAATATAGTTAAGAGGAGCAGAGAAATTCAAGAAATGCGTTACAAAAATATAGGAATCAGATTTAATGCGCAACTGGACGGTAGCAACGTGAGAAAATACTGTAATTTAGATGCGGATGGCGAGAGGCTGATGGAACAGGCTTTTTCTAAAATGAAGTTGAGCGGTAGGGGGTATAGTAAGATTTTAAAAATAGCAAGAACTATAGCAGATATTGATGAAAGTAAAAATATCAAAGTTCAACATCTAAGTGAAGCGCTTAGTTATAGGCAGATACGATGAACGAGTTTAATTTTAAGATAGAAAAGCTTGATTGTAAAAGCTTGGAATATCCGTATCGTTTGAAGCAAATAAAAAATCCGCCGAAAAAATTGTTTTGTGCAGGGGATATATCGCTTTTAAAAGAAGATTCTATTTCTGTAGTAGGAGCAAGAAAAGCATCTTCTTATGGGATTTGGGTAGCCGATGCTATAGGTAAAAAGTTGGCGGAAAATAAAATAGTTACGGTTAGCGGTATGGCGGCGGGTATAGATACCGCTGCACATAAGGGTGCATTGAAAATTGAAGGAGGGAAAACTATAGCGGTTTTAGGGTGCGGAATTGACATTTGTTTTCCTGCTTTAAATAAAAAATTGAGGGATGAAATTGCGATGCGAGGACTTTTGGTTTCGGAGTATGAGCCGGGCGTGCATGCAACAAGGTATACATTCCCAATGAGAAATCGGATAATAAGCGGACTTTCGATTGCGACGATAGTTGCGGAGGCAGGCAATAGCAGCGGTTCTCTTATAACGGCAGAAAGGGCGGTGGAGCAAGGTAGGGAAGTGTTTGCCGTTCCGGGGAATATAAACAGCTTAAGCTCATTCGGATGTAACAAGCTGATAACGGAGGGTGCGACCCCACTTGTTTTTGTGGATGATATATTTAGCATACTTAATTTAAGAAAAATAGAAAGCGGTTTAAAAAACAATACCGAAAAGCTGGGAGGAACGGAAAAAGAAATATTTGAATTTATAGCAAAAGAGGGGGAAGTTAGTGCGGATTTTATAGCATTAAAATTGAAAAAATCTGTGGTCGAGGTAAATGGATATTTAAGTATACTTGAAATAAAGGGATTTATAGGGAGCGGGCTCGGAAAAGTTTTTGTTCAATTATAAATGTTTTCCATATTATAGGCTGTTGAATTATATAATCAATATATGTTATAATTGCTAGGAAAAATTATAAAATAGAGTTGGTTTGAATAAAGGTGTTATATGGGATATGAAGAATTGCTTAGAATACTGGAAATAGAGGATGCGTGTGAATTTGAAAATTTTGAAGAATTTGCTATATTGCTTGAGTGTGAAGATCCTATAGAGCAAAAAGATATGAAAAAATTACTTGCTGATGTACGAGAAGATACTTTAGAAGAACTTATAAAAGCATATTTCGATGAAATTGCGGAATCATTACCGGATAATGCCACTGAAAGTGGGGTGTTTTTTGAAATTATGGTGCGCATGCTCGTCGAAAAATTGTATGCTGATAAGGAAGAATTCGCGGAAGAATTATTTAAATTCAGAAGATGGTATCATTTGGATAGTGAGGTGGAAGTTCAGAAGTCCGGCACTTCGAGAATGTATAGTTTTTTTAATGCTATAACTGCATATAGAGCAGACAGATTATCGGGGGTAACTGATAATTTATACAAATTCGATGAGGCTCTAAATTACAAAATAGATATTTAAAGCCAATGCACCTCGCCACTAACAATATCGTATAGGGCACCTTGTATAACAATGTTTCCGGCTTTTAAATTTTTATCAAATTCCGAATTTAGGCGGTTTACTGCGTGCATTACATTTAAAGCGCATACTTTGTTTTCATCTCGTTCATCACAGGCTGCTAAGAGAATTTCGTCGGTAATATATTTGATGAAACCGTCAGCATTTCCGGAAATAGCAGCATGAACTGCACCGCAACCGGTGTGTCCCAGTATGATTATATGGTTGCAATTAAGATGTTCGGTAGCGTACTCAATGCTACCGATTTGATGTTTATCTAAAACATTACCTGCGACTCTTATTACAAAAAGATCTCCGAGATCGGCATCAAAAATCTTTTCGGGTATTACTCTTGAGTCAGAGCAACACACAATTATTGCATAAGGGTGTTGTCCGTTTTTTGCGGTATTTATGCGTAAATCCGAATCGGATTTACAAAGGTAACGCTTGTTGCCTTGCATAAGTTTTGATTTTATATTACTCATTTATCCTCTTATCCTTGATTTAAATTTGCATTACTAAATTTTAATTTAATATAAAACCCTTCAACACAAATGCTGTTGAAGGGCAATTTTTTTAAGCTGTGTAATTTACAAAGTTTCCAAGTCCTAAAGTATTAGCCATACTGAATGATGAACTTCCTACATTGCTGTAAGTTTTTTGTTTATTTCCTTGGACTACATTGTTGATATTTTTTGCCGAATTTTGCACTCGCCTTAGATATGAATATTTGTCATCTGCAAGTTGCTTTAAATCTTTTGCTTTGGATTGCGCAAGTTTATCTTCGTCTAAACTGAGTTTTCCGGAATTTCCTATTGAAATACCTATTTTTGAAAGTTGTGATTTATTTGTAGATGAGAGACTCATCATGGAAATTCCCTTTGACATAACATTCGAATCTCCCGATTTTGCAACGGCATCAACAGTCTTGTTATAAGCAGAGACAAAGCTTGAAGCGGCTTTTTGCAAATCTTTCGGATTCGGTTTGTTTGCTGAATTTGCAACATCTGTAGATTTTTCTATAGTGCTTAAAAAATTATTTGTAGCAATGTTAAATTCGGATGTACTTTTCGAAACATTTTCCAGTGCAGCATTCAGCTTTGACGACTCGATAGATTTGGAATTTTCGGGATGAATTCGATTAGCATTGTGACCGAAAAAATCCTTCGCATTGAAATCTTTGCTTTTTACAAGTTCTTTATATTGCTCTCGTATCTTTTCCTTGTTGTCTTGAAAATTTTGGAATTTTTTAGCAATCGCTTGTAAGTCATGGGCGGATTGTCTGCCTGTACCGGAAAGCGACTCAAAATTCGCATTAGGCATACCGCCGAAAAGATTAGCTTTTTCATTTATTTTGAATGCACTATAAAAATTTCTCGCCATAGATAAAGCATTCATGTTCATAACAGTCACCTCCCTGTAAAATTGAAGAATTGTATTATTACTAAAAATATACACATTCCCTTATATAGTATACCCGCAAAAGTAAAAAAACACAAGCTAAAATTGATTTTAACGAAAATTTTATGTTATTTTTTTATTATTTTGAAGTGATTTTTGTGAAATTGTATGATACCATCCTTTTGCATACGTGTAAGTTCTTTTGACATATTGGTGCGTTCAAGATTGAGATAATCCGCGAGTTGTTGCCTGTTGAAAGGTATGTCAAATTCTGATGAATGTTTTTGAACTGCGATTGCGTTTAAATATGAGAGCAGACGTTTTCTTGAACTTTTGGAAACTGTATGAAAGTTTCTTTTTGATAATGCTAAATTTTTGTAAGATGATATGATTAAAAGGTTTTTTAAAACTTTTTCCTTAAAGGGAAAAGTTGTTATATCGGAAAACAAACGTTTAATATTGAAGAATAGGATTTTGCAATCTTCGTTGGCAATAACATCGACAAGAAGAACTTCATTTGGAAGCAGTGCATATGTTTCTGCAAAAAAATTACCGGAGCTTACGTGACTCAAGATACTGCAATTTCCCCAAATATCATTGCTTTCAATGGTAACACTGCCATTGAGTACAAGTCCCATGTAATCGGTTGTATCACCTGAATATAAAACAGTTTCGCCTTTTTTGTAATGCTTTTCGTGTGCATTTAAGGCTACAAGGCAATTTTTTAAATCTTCTTTTGTTAAATCTTTGAAAAGAATGCTTTTATGTAAAATATCGGTATTCATTATGTTAACCACCTTATTGTATAGGATATATGAATTACAAACAATTTTCTTTAGTATAACATCGTTATGAAATAATTACAATAAAAATACAAAAAAAGTGGCTCAAGACACTTTTTCATTGAGTTAGCAGTGGTATACTAAATAAAAAAGGAGGTCATAAAAAATGAGTTATACAAATTGGAAAGACAAGATAGATGAATTTAAAGTTATAGATGTAAGAGGAATGCACGGAAATTTTTTTACGGGATTGAAAAATCAAGCTATGGATTTGGAAGCGGGAAAAGGAATACACATAATTCAAACATTTGATCCGATTCCGCTTTATGAGGTAATGGAGGATTTAGGCTATGAGTATCATAAAGAGCAGATAAACGATACCGAATATCATGTGTATTTTTACAGAGTAGAGGCTAAGGATTCGGAAAAGGACATACCTATGCGACCAATAGCGCTTACTAATATGCCGTTAATAGATCCTGAGCTGGGAAAGGTAGCTGTTCAGTTTTGGGATGTTACATGGAATAACGACAAGCGTTATTTGCCATATGAAACAAGACTTTTATTATCGCTTACAAATGCAGTTGGAGCAGGTCGCATGCGTCAAGCTGCAAGAGAACTTGTAAAGGTTTATATAAGCGGTATTGATAGTGCGGCTCTTGATGATGTATTTGAATTGCTTGCCTGGAATCAGGGAATAGGTTATTTCAGCTCTGAAATTGGACCGTCAACATTATTTGCAGCTTATAAAACAATAAAGTCGATGGAAAAAAGAGGAAAATCACGTGCGGAGATTTGTGAGATGCTCAAAGAAAAATTTGGAGAAAAAAATCCGGACGTTAGTGTTTAGGTAAGGAATATGGATATAAAAAATGATACGAAGTTAAGGGATATTTTAAATGAGTATCCGTATTTAAAACAGGAAATTACGAAAATTAGCCCTAAATTTAAAATGCTGAATACTCCGATAGGCAAAGTTATGGCAAGTAAAGTGAGCGTAAAAGATATGAGTGAGAAATCGGGAATAGAAATTGAGTTGCTGATTGAAAAAATTTCAGTTTTGATAAATGAACATGATGAGGGATGATGTATGAAAGAAAAAACAGGTACAGTATTTTCGATAGTCGAGGATAATTTGCCGATTGCAGGATGTACGGTATCTAAAGAAATATTCAATGCTGAAAACAGCATTACATATTTTTCAATGGCGGAAGGTACTGACATAAGTGCTGAAATTTACCCATATTACAAGCTAATATTATTGGCGGATGGGGATTTAACTGTATACGGCAGTAACGGTTTTGAGAAAAAACTTGAAAAAGGAAGCGCTATACTTGCGCAAATAGATGTTCCTGTTGGAATGAAGACGGAAAAGGGAGCAGTTTATACTGAAATAGTGATAAGGAGACAAGATATTATGAATGAGGTTATAAAAGCAGGAGAAATATTTAAATTAGCGGATTTGTTACCGTATTCAGAGGATAAAATCGTTAATATGGATGTGGTACATAACGATAAAATGAAGTTTATGGTAATGGCTTTTGATGAGGGTACGGGACTTTCAGAGCATTCTGCACCCGGTGAGGCGCTAATTTTTGCATTGGAAGGTGAAGGTGTAATCAGTTATGATGGTGTAGAGCATGATATAAAAGCAGGAGAAAATTTCCATTTCGCCAAGGCAGGGTTACATTCTGTAAAAGCTAAGACTAAATTTAAGATGGCGCTTTTATTGACATTGTAGTAAGTAAAAAATAAAATGATACAAATATGTTAAAAATATTTGGAACGGTTTTAGATAAGTTTAATGTTAAACTTAGAACACTTCTTGCCATTCATCGGGATTGGTATCGAGCGAATTTGTGGTGCTATTTTATGCAGGCTCGGGTATAGCGCTGATGCTCGCTGCGGTTTGTATTTTCAGTGCAAGTTTTTAATATAGGAATTAGAAATATTTAATAGTAAAGGAAAAAAATTGAATAAAACTTATTGACAAATAATGACATTTATAGTAAAATAATCATAAAAGGAGAGCGTTATGAAAATTGCTTATTTTACTGTAGATCCGGATTTCGCTAAAAGATTTGCGAAATTACTCGGGAAAAAGGATAATACTATTATATTTGAAATTTTTGATTTTAAATTTAAAATTGAGAAAGATATACAGACGTGCGCGCCGGAAATTGAAAAGTTTAAAAGCAAAGTTGCAGATTTTGATTTGTGTATCGCCGATTTTTACGAAGTATGTAATGATTTAAAAATGGATTTGATACTTTCAAAAAGCGATAAGCTTTTGACACTTTCAGAGCATTATAACAAAATAGTTGCAGCATATAGACGAAAGCAAGGCATCAATAGTCCGGATGTATATAATGGAAAGGCGAAACTTTTGTATTTTTGCAGTGCCGGAGGAGGCAGCGGAAAGACTACGCTTGCTTGTGGTACTGCCGGCGATCTTTGCAGATTTTACGACAAAAGGGTGCTTTATCTTTGCATGGAGCCTTTTGACGGAAGTGAAGCTTATTGGGAGGTAGCTGAGAGGAAAAAAGACATAGATGAATTTTTGTATGCTTTGCTCATGAAAAAGCAGGTAAATCTTTTAGATTTTTTGGTAACAAACAGATATGGAGTTTTTTCATTTTGCCCGACAGGAGGTAAAAATCCGCTGTATGAATTAACTGAAGAAGAAATGCAATTTTTTTTGCAGGAATTGAATGAACAAGGCGAATTTGATTACATAATATGTGACGGGTATTTGCCGTTCGGAAAATTGGAGATGATGCTGATGGCATCGGCATATAAAATTTGTGTAATTGATGATGGTAAAAATCGTTATAAATTTGAAAAGCAGTTTTCTTATTTGAAAAAAGGTGTTTATGTAGAAAAGGATAAAATTGTAATGATTAGGAATTTTGTACCAATCGAGGAAGAATCCGATGACGGCGCTGTTTGTATATTAAATGATAAAAATTGCATTAGGTATTTTTCTAAAGAAAAGATTGAAATAAATACAGACGTTGATTTAGGAAGCGGAATTAAGAAATTGTGCGAAATAATCGCTTGATATGGGAAATATTGTGCACGAACATATATTCAATACGATATATGGGGCATTGATATAAAAACTTAAAAAACAATTAACAAAACATTAATAAAAAGTGGGGGCACGGCCTCCTTTTTTTATAAAAAAATATTGCAAAGTGGAGTAAAGTGGAGTATAGTGGAACAAAGATTGAGAATGGGGTGTACTATCTATGTTGATGGGGAAATATCAAAACTCAATAGATGAAAAAGGGAGAATGATAATTCCTGCAAAGTATAGAGATGAGCTGGGAGGATCTTGCGTCTTGACTTTGGGCATGGATTTTTGTTTATATATATACCCTATGGCAGAATGGAAGAAATTTATGGATAAGTTAAGTAAACTTCCGACTGCCGATCCTAATGCTCGCGCATTTGTTCGTCATTTTTATGCAAATGCTGCAGAGTGTGAGATAGACAAGCAAGGTCGAATAGGAATAAATCCGGAGTTGAGAGAATATGCGGGACTTGAAAAAGAACTAGTAACTGTCGGAATCTTGGATAAAATTGAAATCTGGAGCAAAGACAGATGGGATGAAAACAGTAAAAAAGCAGATTCCACACCGCAGGATTTTGTGAGTAAAATGGCGGAATACGGTATCTGATATGAGCATTGAATTTAAACATATATCGGTGCTTTATACGGAATGTATGCAAGCCCTTAATATTAAAAAAGACGGAATATATGTAGACGGAACAATAGGTGGAGGAGGTCATTCTTTTGGAATTTGCAGTCAGCTGTCTGAAAAAGGAACGCTAATAGGGATAGACCGGGATATGCAGGCGCTGGATGCGGCAAGAGCAAGACTTAAAGAATTCAAAAACAAAAAAGTTTTTGTAAATGATAATTATTCAAATATTAAAGAAATATCAAGGAATTTAGGATTAAGCGGTATCGACGGAGCACTACTTGATATTGGGGTATCATCTTTTCAATTAGATGAAGTTCAAAGAGGATTTTCTTATATGAACGATGCGCCTCTTGATATGAGGATGGATACCGGAAATTCATTTAGTGCATTTGATGTGGTTAATTCGTATAGCGAAAGTGAATTGGAGCGTATTATACATGAATATGGCGAGGAGAGATGGGCAAAAAGGATAGCGAAATTTATAGTAAATGCCCGAAAAAATAGGGAAATATCAAGAACGGGAGAGTTGGTAGAAATTATTAAAGCGGCAGTTCCCAAGGGAGCGCGAAGGGAAGGTCCGCATCCTGCAAAGCGCACTTTTCAAGCTATCCGCATAGAGGTAAATGCAGAGCTTGAACATCTCAAAACGGCAGTTGAAGATTTCTGTGATTTGTTAAACCCGGGAGGCAGGCTTGCTATTATAAGCTTTCATTCTTTGGAAGATCGAATAGTTAAGGAGTATTTTCAAAAAAGGTTGAATCCCTGTACTTGCCCTAAAGAATTTCCTGTTTGTGTATGCGGTAAAGTTTCAGATATGGTAAAAGTTACAACGAAACCGATACTTCCGACAGAAGATGAAGTAGATAAAAACCCGAGGGCACGTAGTGCGAAATTGAGAATTATTGAAAAAAAGGAGTAAGGATTTATGTTTTCACCTGAAAAGTGGTATGAATACGAAATGCGTTACAAAGAATACGGTATTGATATGAAGCCTGTTAAACATTCCAAGGAAAAGAAGCGCAAACCGAAAAATACTGAAAGCATAGTGTTCAGCATAAGAGATAAGATTTTTTTGATATTTCTGTTAATTGTCATAGGTGTCATTGCGGTTACAAGTATACAAGTTGCGGCATATGCGGCAGGCATACAGTGCAAGATGAATGAGGTTATAAAAGAAAATACAGCTGTAAGCGGTGAAATTGAAAATCTTTCGGTAAAATTGAACAAGGCAAATAATATCGAAACGATAGAGGAAAAAGCTATAGCTACTTTGGGTATGATTTATCCGAATCCTAATGATTTTGTTTATATAGAAGTTAATCAAGATATGGATGTGAACTTCGCATTGTTGTTAAAAGAATAAATATTAAGAAAGCAGTGAAACCGAATGATTTTTTTAAAATTTGATTCGGTTTTTTAAAATATGAGGAGAATAATGAAAAAGAAAATCGGTAACAAGGTAAAAAGGCGAATGGTGTTTACGTTCTTTTTTATGGTAGTCGCCTTGTTTGCGCTTACATTTAGGGTGGCTTGGATACAAGTTGTAAAGGGGGATGAGTATTCTAAGAAAGCCTTATCTTATCAGATTAGAGATGAGAGTATAGAAGCAAAGCGCGGCGAGATTTACGATAAAACGGGAAAAGAACTTGCGATAAGTGCAGCGGCATATTCCATATGGGTAAGACCTGAAGAATTAGGGAAAAATGAAAAAAACGAATATGATCAAGAGCAAGTTGATGAAACTTTGAAGCTGATTTCTTCTATAACAGAGCAAAGCGTGGAAGAAATTGAAGAAAAAATAAAAAACGGAGGTAAATTAGTAAAAATTGCCAAATACATTGAAAAGGATAAAGCTAGGAAATTACAGCAAAAAAATAGGAGAGGAGTAGAGCTTGAAGCCGGTATAAAAAGATATTATCCTTTGGGAGAATTCGGAGCGCATGTACTGGGCAGTGTGACGGATGATAATAAGGGAATGTCCGGCATAGAATTAAAATATGAAAGCTATTTGAAAGGAGTTCCGGGCAGATGGATTAAAGAAACGGATGCATTTGGAAAAAGCATTGCGTTTGCGAAAGAAAAATATTATGATAAAACTGACGGATTAAATCTCGTTCTTACAATAGATGAAGTTATACAGCATTATGTAGAAAAGGAAATAAAAGCAACGCAGGAAAGAACAGGAGCCGATCAGGTAATGTGCGTGATGATGGAACCGAAAACCGGAGAAATAATGGCGATGGCAAAATATCCGGATTTTGACCCTAATAATTCAAGAGTACCGCTTGATCCTGCACAAGCTGCATTACTGGAGGCAATGAATGCAGATGAAAAAATGGCATATTGGAACAGGATGTGGAGAAATCCGCTCGTAAATGATACTTATGAACCGGGATCGACATTCAAGCTTTTAACTACAGCAATGGCATTGGAAGAAAGGCTTACCAATCTGAACGAAGGGTTTGTTTGTAATAGCTTTTATACAGTTGCAGGTGAAAAATTCAGATGTCCTGCTGCGCATGGCAATGAAACGCTTGTTGATGCGGTAAAAAATTCATGCAACCCTGTAATGGCAACTCTTGCGCAGAGAATCGGATTGAGTAAATTTTATGAATATCTAGAATTATTTGGAATCAGAAACAAAACAGGTGTGGACTTTCCGGGAGAAGCAGCTCCTATAATGCAAGATAAGAAATATGCAGGGCCTGTAGGATTGGCAACAATGTCATATGGGCAAGGTATTGCGGTAACGCCGTTGCAACTTTTGACAGCCGTTTGTGCCATCGGAAATGAAGGGAAATTGATGCAACCTCATCTGGTGCATAAACTAACAGATGCCAAAGGGGAAACGATAAATGAAATTAAACCGAAGGTAGTAAGGCAGGTGATTTCGAAGCAGACTGCCAACGAAGTTTCTTTTATAATGGAAAATGCAGTTGCAAAAGGAGTAGGAACTCCTGCGGTAATACCCGGATACAGAGTTGGCGGAAAGACAGGAACGGCGCAAAAACCGAAAAACGGTAAGTATACGGATGAAACGTGGTCATCGTTTGTAGGAATGGCTCCTATGGACGATCCGAAAGTTGCGATTTTGATTATAGTTGATAATCCTAAAGGTATGACATATGGAAATGTTGTAGCGGCACCGCCTGCTCGAACTATTTTGGAAGAAACATTACGGTATTTGCACATTCAACCTAATTATACTCAGGAAGAACAGCTTAAATTGCAAAAGGGTAAATTTAAAACTCCAAATGTTATAGGAAAGCCGTTCGGAGAAGCGATAACTCAGATAAAAGCAGCGAATTTAACATATAACATATTGCCGAACTTAAAGGAAAATGAAAGCTTGGAAGGTGCAGTTGTAACCGATCAATACCCGAAACCGGGAGATTTGATTTCACAGGGGGCGTCGGTGTCATTGTATAGAGAGTAGGAATTTGATATGAAACAAACAAGTGTGAAAAAATTTGAAGAATGGTCCGGCGGTTCGATATTTCTTGGAGATGAGGATGCTTTGATTTTAGATGTTTGCATAGACTCACGGAATGTAACTGAAAAATCGGCATTTTTTGCAATTAAAGGAGAAAATCGAGACGGGCATAATTTTATATTTTCTGCGATTGAAGCAGGAGCAACGGCGATAGTTGCAAGTGATGTGGATATTTTGGAGAGCGAGTTAAAAAAATATAGAAAATCACATAAAAGTCAGGCAGATATAGTGCAAAATCCGTTTATAAATGTTATACTTGTAAATGATACCGTAAGAGCGCTTCAGGATATAGCAAGCGAATATTTAAAAGAATTGGATATAAAGGTAGTTGCTGTTACGGGTAGCGTCGGCAAGACAAGTGTAAAGGATATGGTTGCCGCGGTTTGTGCCTGCAAGTATAAAACTGCGAAAACACAGGGTAATTTTAATAATGAACTGGGACTTCCGCTGACTATATTTCAACTGGATGAGCAAATACAACTTGCAGTGCTTGAAATGGGGATGAGCCGAAGATGGGAGATTCGCAGACTTGTAGAAATAGCGAAGCCTAAAATTGGAGTTATAACGAATATAGGTGTATCGCATATAGAAAATCTTGGAAGTAGAGAAGCTATATGCGAAGAAAAGATGGATATTGCAAGCTTTTTTGATAATGAAAGCATACTTGTATTAAACGGCGATGATGATATGCTTGCTAAATCTTCAGCCGAAGTTGCATATAAGAAAGTTTTTGTAGGAACTGATGAGGCATTTGTGGCAGAACCGGATGTAATGATTTCGCATATCAAAACCGAAGGCGAAATCATTACTTTTGATTTGTATGAAAAGGCAGGTCAGGAAAGCGTAAATGTGCGCCTTGCGAGAGCGGGGAGGCACAATGCCGTAAATGCCGCTCTCGCGCTTGCCGTAGGCAAGCAGCTCGGTATTAGCATGGCGGATGGGGCATCGGCACTTCAAAATGCTAAATACCAAGCAAGGCGCCTTGAATTCAGACAGGCTGCTTGCGGCTTTACAGTTATAGATGATACATATAACGCAAGCCCCGATTCTATGCGTGCGGCACTGAAAGTTTTGCAAGAAATTGAGACTGAAGGAAACAAAATCGCGGTGCTTGCAGACATGCTGGAAATGGGCAAAGACAGTTTTGAATATCATAAAAAAATAGGAGAATATCTGGCAAAACTTGATGTTGATGTATTGTTTACATATGGAGAAGCGGCAAGCTATATAGCAAAAGGTACATTTGAATACAACAAGAATTATAGAGATTTTGACAAAAATGGAATTAAAATATACAGCTTTGATGATAAAGATGCCCTTGTTTCGAAGTTGAAAGAAATTGTGAAACCGAGGGATGTCATACTGGTTAAGGGCTCAAATTCAATGGGTATGAATGAAGTTGCAAATACATTATTAAAATTGATAGATTAAAGCGAGGCAAGTGATGGAATATTATGAGATAGTGTTAACCTTTGTGGAAGCATTTTTGTTTTGCGCATTATTTACTTCAAGGGCTATCCCACAGCTGACAAAACTGAAAGCCGGGCAGAGCATTAGAGAGGACGGACCGAAGTCGCATATGGCTAAATCCGGGACACCCACTATGGGAGGAATAGCCATTATTTTTGCGGTATTGTTGAGTTCCGTTATAAGACTTGCTTTTGACCGAGACTTAATAGTTATATTGATAGGTTTTGTACTTTTTGGCATTCTAGGATTTTTAGATGATTTTATCAAGGTTATGAAAAAGCATAATTTAGGGCTTACAGCTTTACAAAAGCTGATTTTACAGATAATTATTGCCTTTTTTGCAAGTTTTTATTATTTAAAGACAGCTGAAAATCCAACAAAGATATGGGTTCCTTTTTTCGATTTCAATTTTGATTTAGGCATTTTTTTCTTGCCTTTTGCAGTTTTTGTAATAGTTGCAATGGCGAATAGCGTAAATCTGACAGATGGGCTTGACGGACTGGCGGCAGGAACGTCTGCGATTGCATCTCTTGCGTTTGCGGCAGTTTCGCTTAAGATGCAGGCGTATCAATCAGCTGTATTTTTCTTTGCGGTAGCAGGTGCTTGTGCAGGATTTTTGCTATTTAATAAAAACCCTGCAAAAATATTTATGGGAGATACCGGCTCTCTTGCACTTGGTGGAGGAATGGCGATAGCTGCACTGAATTCAAAAGTGGAGTTACTGCTACCGATAATAGGATTGGTGTTTGTACTGGAAACTCTTTCAGTAATAATTCAAGTGGTTTCGTTTAAACTTAGGGGCAAGCGAGTGTTTAAAATGGCGCCGGTTCATCATCATTTTGAACTTTGCGGAATGTCGGAAAAAAAGGTAGTATATCTTTTTTATTTATTTGTAGCGGCTTGTTCCGGTATCTGCTTAGCAATAGTTTTTATCTAAGAGGAGGTAATTATGCATCTTGCCGGTAAAAATGTTATGGTTGCAGGACTTGGAAAAACGGGGATTGCACTAATCAAAGTGTTGAAAAAAATGGGGGCGAATATATTTGTTTACGATGGCAAAACGAAAGAAGAAATTTCGCCTAAAACTTCGGATTTTTTAAGCATGATGTGTCAAGCTTCATTTTTCAAGGAAATTCCGAATGATGAGATTTTAAAATCTCAAGATTTGCTAATATTGAGCCCGGGCATATCTCTTGAAAATGAACTTGTTACGGCAGCATCCGGATTGGGCATTGAAATTACCGGAGAACTTGAATTTGCTTATATGCTTACAAAAGCAAAATTTGTAGCTATTACAGGAACTAACGGAAAAACAACGACAACAAGTTTGGTTGGTTTAATTTTTAAAAATGCCGATTTAGATGTGCAAGTGGTTGGTAATATTGGAATACCTGTAGTTGAAAAAGTGCTCGAGGCAACAGAAAATACTTGGTTTGTTACAGAAGTTTCAAGTTTTCAACTTGAAACCGTAAGTAAATTCAAGCCTAAAGTTTCTGCGATACTTAATTTGACGCAAGATCATTTGAACAGACACAAAACGATGGAAAATTATGCAAACACAAAGGCGAATGTGTTTAAGATGCAAGATTCATCCGATTATTACGTAGCTAATGCAGATGATGCAACGAGCTTTGAACTTGTAAAACAGTGTAAAGGGGCAAAGGTAGTACCTTTTAGTAAAAACAAACGGTTTGAGTTTGGTGTTTTTGTAAAAAACGGTATGCTAACGGTAGCGGACGGTAAAGAAATTCCAATTTGTAATGTCGGTGAACTTAGAATAAAGGGCGAGCACAATTTGGAAAACGCTCTTGCGGCGGTAGGAATTTCGTATTTTGCGGGGATTGCGCCTGAATTTATAGAAAAATCACTTAGAGAATTTGAAGGTGTGGAACATAGGCTTGAATATGTAGATACGATCAAAGGTGTCAGATTTGTAAATGATTCGAAGGGAACTAATACGGATTCCTCAATAAAGGCGGTTTATGCGATGCAAAAGAATATAGTTTTGATTGCAGGCGGCTCGAGTAAGGATTCGGATTATACAGATTTTGTAAATACTTTTAAAGATAGGGTAAAACATTTGGTATTACAAGGCGATACCGCAAAAATTATAGCCAAGTCCGCTCAAAAAGCCGGATTTAAAAATATAGTTTTTTCAAAAGGTATGAAAGAAAGTGTTGAAAAGGCATTTTCACTTTCCGAAGAAGGGGATGTTGTTCTACTTTCTCCTGCGTGTGCAAGCTTTGATTTTTATAGAAATTTTGAAGAACGTGGAGAGGATTTTAAGAAAAAGGTTTGTGAATTAAAAAACAATTTGCAGGCTAAGTAAAGGATTTAATAATTGATGGCAAAGACCGAAAAGAAAAAAAAGAATAGAAAAAAA
This sequence comes from Eubacteriales bacterium, assembly GCA_052173355.1. Lineage (GTDB taxonomy): Bacteria > Bacillota > Clostridia > Peptostreptococcales > Anaerovoracaceae > JABZIP01. The sequence continues at coordinate 16,803 of JBQMYS010000005.1, forward strand.
GCGGACTTTCTTTTGCTTTTGTTTACACTTATGCTGGTGACATTCGGTACGATTATGGTGTTTAGCGCCAGCTATTACATGGCACTTAGCAAAACGGGAGAAAGAAATTCATATTTTTTGGATGAACTTAAATGGGTCGGTTTGGGACTTGTTGTGCTTGTAGTTGCAAGGTATGTGGATTATCATATCTACAAAAGGCTTTCGGTTTTTATACTTGGTATAAGTTTTGTACTTTTGGTGCTGGTTTTTACTCCTATGGGGCATGGAAGTCATAACGCGTACAGGTGGATAGAAGTTGGAAGTATTACTATAATGCCGGGCGAACTTGCAAAACCCGCGGCTATTATATTTACCGCAGCGTTTTTGAGTGAAAAACCAAAACGAATAAAATCGTTTTTTGAGGGTATATTGCCGCTATTGATTGTTGCGCTCGGTTATGCCGCTCTTATAATCAAGCAACCGAATCTTTCTACTGCAATTACGGTGGTAATGATTATAGTCGGAATGATGTTTATAGCAGGGCTTAATTTTATGTATTTACTTGTTTGCGGTACATTGGGAGTAATGGGAGTAGGGATGCTTGTGTTGACACATCCTGATAGCCATTGGGCACAGAGATTTTCAAGCTTTACCAATCCGTTTGCAGATTCGAGCGCCAGCGGGTGGCAAGTAGTTCAATCTTTGCTTGCGATGGGTTCGGGAGGAATTTTCGGACTCGGACTTGGGAAAAGCGTGCAAAAAAACCTGTATTTACCGGAGGCGCAAAATGACTTCATATTTGCTATAATAGGAGAGGAACTGGGATTTTTCGGATGCATGTTGCTTATAATTTTGTATATTGCTTTGATTTACAGAATAATAAAAATTTCTATTTCTGCAAGTGATTTATTTGGAAGTTTTCTTGCTGCGGGGATAGGAATAATGATAGGCGTTCAGGTAATACTTAATGTAGCAGTAGTTACTTCGAGTATTCCGCCTACCGGAGTGGCTTTGCCGTTTGTAAGCTATGGGGGAAATGCGTTATTGATATTTATGGGCTGCATCGGTATATTACTGAATATAAGTTCAAAGCGAGTAGATAAACAGGAAATTGAAAGTTTGGATTTAGCATCCTCAAATGATTCTGATAGGAGAAAATGATGAAGGTTATACTTACGGGTGGAGGAACAGGCGGGCATATATATCCTGCGATTGCAATAGCTGATAAAATCAAGAGTGTTGATGAAAGTGCGGAGATTTTGTTTATCGGAACCGAGCAAGGTCTTGAACGTGAACTTGTACCGCAAAACGGTTATGATATAAAATTTATAACGGTAAGCGGGTTCAATAGGAAAAATTTGTTAAAAAATGTTTCCGTAATAGGAAAAGCTATTAAAGGCAGCGCTGAAGCAAAGAAAATATTGCGCGAATTCGGTGCGGATGTAGTGATAGGAACAGGCGGTTACGTTTGCGGTCCGGTTGTTCGAACCGCGGCTAAGATGGGAATTTTATGCTTTATACATGAACAAAATGCATTTGCGGGTATTACGAACAAACTTTTAGAAAAGTATGCGAAAAAAATATTTTTGGGCTTTCATGAAGCTGAATCATGTTTCAAAAAAAAGGAAAAACTTGTTTTTACAGGGAATCCTGTGAGGGCGGGCTTTTTTGATTTAGATAGGGAAAAATGCAAGAAAAAACTTGGAATTGCCGATCAAAAATTTGTAATTTTGTGTTTTGGAGGTAGTCGGGGAGCTAATAAAATAAATGATGTAATGTTGCAAGTTGCAGAAAATTTTAGCGGACTTACAGATGTCAAATTGATATTTGTTACAGGTAAAATGTATTATAGCAGGATAAAAGAACTCGCCGATCAAAAATTGATAGATGAAAACGAAAGTGTTGAATTTAAAAAATACATAGATGATATGCCGCTGTATTTAGGAGCGGCAGATTTGGTAATAAGTCGTTCGGGGGCGCTTACAGTTGCCGAACTTATGGTGTGTAACAGAGCGTCGATTTTGATTCCGTCACCGAATGTTACTGCAAATCATCAATATTACAATGCGAAAGCTGTTCAAGATGTGGGAGCGGCACGCATTGTAGAGGAAAAAAATCTGACCGCAGAAAATTTGATAAGTGTAATTTCGGAAATCAAAAATAATGAAGAACTTAGAATTGATATGGAAAATGCCTGTAGACTTGTAAGTAAAAAAGATGCGGTAGAACAAATTTACAACAATTTAATGGAAAATTTTAGGAGTTAATATATGGCACAAAAAGAAAGGAAAAGAAAGAAACATCGAAGAAAAAACTACCTTTTGAGATTTGTAGTATTTATCATCTGTTGTGCAGGAATGTATTATTTTTTGAGTAGTGACATTTTTGATATATCAAGAGTTAAAGTTTTGGGTAATAATTACTATACTGTGGAGCAAATTAAAGATAAAGCAAATGTAAAAATAGGTAAAAATATATTTGCATTTCGAAAGGGAAAGCTAAAAAGCAAGCTGCTTAAAGATTCGTATTTAAAAAATGTTGTGATAAAAAGGAAACTGCCGTCCACAATAGTCATAAAAGTTGAGGAAAGAAAAGAGCAAGCGGCACTTTATGACGGAAAAAGGTATATAATTATAGATGAGGACGGGCTGGTATTACGAATAAGCGACGATGAACCGAAAATAACGCGCATCACAAATTTGAAAATTAAAAAATCGAAAGTTGGAAAACCGGTTGATGTTGAAGGAAATGCGCTTTTAAATGATACTCTTAAGATGCTTGAGGAAACCGATAAAGCCGATATATTTTTTAGGAATATAAACACGTCGAGTATTGTTGTGAGAGCATATATTTCCGATCAGCTGATATGTGAAGGAGCACCTGAAAATCTTAAAGAAAGTGCCCAAAATGGAAATTTACAGGCAGCACTTTATGAAATGCACAGCAAAGGAATAGAGCGAGGGACTATAAAAATCGGTAGTGATAACTATTGTTCCTTCGATCCGAATGCAGAATAATTTGTAGGAGTTTGAGATGAAAAAACAATACAGCTATATAGTAATAGGTGTACTTGCTCTTTTTATAGGACTGGTACTTTCAATACAGATAAGAACTACCGCGGGGAATTACCAGGGAGGATTAGTGCCGCTTTCTAAGATAAAAAGCTATGAAGCCGAATTAAAAAAGGTAAAAGACGAAAAAGATGAAGTTACGGCGGAATTGGTTGAACTGGAAGCCAGATTGTCCTCGATAGAAAAGGGAAAAGCGGAGGAGGATGCTTTTATAAACGGGCTTGTTACAGATCTTGAAAAGTATAAAATATCTGCGGGCGTGGTGGATGTTGCAGGTCCGGGAGTAACTATTACTATAAAAGATCCGCCCGCGACGGATGATCTTGGAGATTACAGCCCCATAATGTATAATTATGAACTCCTTTTGAGTCTTGTCAACAAGTTGAAAGAAGCGGGTGCGGAGGCTATTTCTATAAACGAACAAAGAATTGTAGCAACTACCGAAATCACAATAGCTTCAAACAACGTAAATATCAACGGAATTCCTACGGCACCGCCTTATTATATAAAGGCGATAGGGAATCCTACTACTATCAGCGATGCCATAAATATTAGAGCAGGAATAGTAGAAACTATGAAGGTTAAATTCAACCTAAGCGTTGAAACGGAGAAAAAACAGGAAATAATTATACCAAGATATACAGGAACGATTAAATACAAATACGCAAAGACTATGGAAAAAGAATCCGATGAATAATATGAAAAAATTAAAAAAACAATTTGTGATTTTCAGCTTTTTGGTTAGCTTGGTAGTGGGGATAGGATTTGCGTTTCAAATGAAAGTTAGCGACGGGCAGAGATTGTATGTGTCATATAAGGCGATTGAAGATTATAAGGTTGCTATAAAAGGTGAAAAGGCGGATCTGAAAAAGTTAAAGGAGATTTTGAAAAAGACGGAGCAAAAAGTTGCTGATTACGAGAAATTTGAAGACAGTCAAATAAAGCAGTCAAAACTTATGAGTGAGAAATTGCAAGAAGAATTATTCCTTTACAAAACAGCAAGCGGAAGTCAAAAAATCCATGGTCCGGGAGTTGAAATTTTGGTAGATGATGCAACTCGTGAGATTTTTGAGCATGAAGACGTAAACAATTTACTTGTTCATGATATGGATTTGCTTATGATAATAAATGAGCTGAATCGTTGTAAAGCTGAAGCTATTTCCGTAAACGGTCAAAGAATTACGCCCAAAACAGCAGTGGTTTGTTCAGGATATACGGTTAGAATCAATGGAGAAGTTTATGCAAGACCTTTTACAATCAGAGCGATAGGAGATGCAAAGAGAATGTATGAGGCTCTTTTAGCAAAAGAAGGTTACGGTGCCGCCCTGAAAGAATGGGGTGTGCAATTTGAAGTTAAGATAAGTGATAATATAGTAATGGAACCGGTTGCGGCGGACTATTTAAATATTTATATGAAAAAAGTTCAAGGAGAGGGGAAAAAATGATATTAGCGGTTGTATTGGGGCTTTGTGCAGGTCTCGGATTGGGATTTGTACTTGATGTCGGATACCCTACGGAGTTTGCTTTTTATATTACTATGGGACTTCTTGCGGCACTTGATTCTATAATAGGTGCGTGCAGGAGCATGATGGAAGGAAAATTTGACAGCCTGATATTGACAACAGGTTTTATAACAAATGCGCTTCTTGCGATGCTGCTTACGTATATGGGGGATAAGCTTGGAGTTCCGCTTTATCTTGCCGCTATATTCGTGTTCGGCGGAAGACTGTTTAATACGCTTGCGGTTATACGAAGGCTTGCGATAGAGGAATATTATGAGTATAGAAGACACAAGTCTGAAAAGAAAATTGAAAATGTAAAAGAATAAAAAAAATACTCAAAAACAGGCAAAATATTGCTTAAAAGTAGTGCAAGACGGATAAGTTTGTGTTATACTATTTGATGATTGTAATTTAATAGTTGCATGGTAGGAGGTATTTCAAATGTTACAATTTGATACAGAGGGTTTAAATTCAGAAACACTGGCTGCAGAGATTAGAGTTATAGGCGTTGGCGGAGGCGGATGCAACGCTGTAAATAGTATGATAGAAAATGGAGTTCAAGGAGTTACTTATCTTGCTGTCAATACGGATAAAAAGGCTTTGGAGAACAGCAAATCGGAAAATAAGCTTCAGATAGGTGTGAAGTTGACAGGCGGTAGAGGTGCAGGAGCAAATCCGGAAAAAGGGCAAAAAGCCGCTGAAGAAAATTTGGATGATATAGAAAAATTTATAGATGGAGCCGATATGGTGTTTGTTACAGCAGGAATGGGCGGAGGAACAGGCACCGGTGCGGCACCGGTAATAGCAAAGCTTGCCAAGGACAAGGGTATATTAACGGTAGGAGTTGTAACAAAACCGTTTTTCTTTGAAGGCGCTTTGAGAAATCAGCATGCAAATTTAGGAGTTGAACTGCTTAAAAAATATGTAGATTCACTTGTAGTTGTTCCTAATGACAAATTGCTTTCCATTGCGGACAAAAACACTTCAGCCATGCAGGCATTTTGGCTTTCGGACAATGTACTTCGTCAAGGAGTTCAAGGTATTTCGGATATTATAATGGAGGACGGATACATAAATTTGGACTTTGAAGATGTCAGGACTATAATGCGGGATAAAGGCATAGCACACATGGGAATAGGAACGGCGAGCGGTGAAAACGCTGTAATGGATGCTACAAAAAAAGCTATGGAAAGTCCGCTTCTTGAAACATCGATAGATAAGGCAAAGGGAGTAATTTTGAATTTTACCGGAAAAGATTTGGGTATGCTTGATATACAGGAAGCCGCGCAGGCTGTTCAGTCAGTTGCTGCAGATGATGTGAATGTTATCTTCGGGCTTGTAATCAAACCTGATATGGAAGACGTTTCGGTAACAATCATTGCAACAGGATTTGAAGACGGTAAATCAAAGAGTGGGTTTAGGGAAATCAAAGGACACCTCTCGGAGGTGGCAGAGGCTTCAAATGCAGAGGTAAGCGAGGAAACAGCGACAGGAAATTCGGTAGCTGCAGAAGATTCCAATTTTGATATACCTACGTTTTTACAAAAATAGATAGGACTGCAAGCCGGTTTTTATAATCGGCTTTTTGTTTAATTTATGGAAATTATAAAATCAAAAGAAAATAAGATTTTTAAAGAATTAGTAAAGCTACAAGCAAAAAAATATAGAGATAAAACGGGGCTTTTTATAATCGAAGGTGTGAATTTGGTGCGAGAGGCTGTAGTTTTCGGTGTAGACTTAAAATTCGTTGTTATAAATTCTGAAAAAATTGATGAAGAAATAAAGAATAATTTGGATATGATAATCTCGAAACTTGGAGATTTGAAAATTTATTATTTTTCTAATCAGCTTTTCAAACGATTTTCCGACACTGTCAATCCTCAGGGAATATGCGCAGTTGCAGGGCAAAATAAGATTAGTAATGACGATTTTTTTGCTAAACAGCTGAAAGGTAATTTTGTAGTGCTTGACAGCGTGCAAAATCCGGGAAATGTCGGTACTATAATGCGTACAGCGGAAGCATCGGGATATGCAGGAATAATAAGTGTGGCTGCAAGCGCGGACATGTATTCGCCCAAAGTGGTTAGGGCGTGTGCAGGAACGCTTTTCAGATTGCCTATATTGTATATTGAAAAAATGAAAGATGCGATAGAATTGCTCAAAAAGCAAGATAAAAAAATTGTTTGCCTTGATATGGAAGCTGAAAAAGCTTATTTTGAAACGGATTTGAAAGAAAATATAGCCTTGGTTTTAGGTAATGAAGGAAACGGAATCAGCGAAGAAGCGTTCAAGGCGGCAGATTTGGTAATAAATATACCTATGATGGGGAAAATAGAATCGCTTAATGTTGCTATCGCAGCAGGCATAGTGATGTACGAAAATATGCGTGCGTAGTTGGGAGGAAATGCAAATGCAAGAAAAGTTAAATGCAATTTTAAATGAAGTTAAAACACAAATCGGTGACGAAAATTTAAATGTTGCTAGGCTTATGGATATAAAGGTAAAGGCGCTGGGCAAAAAAAGTGAGTTGATGGAACTTCTGAAATCTACAGGTAAATTACCGCAGGAAGAAAGAAAAAATTTCGGAGCTGCCGTAAATTCCGTTAAAGCGCAAATAGAAAGTTTGATAGAAGAAAAACGACAAAATTTAAAAAAAATAGAAATGAAGCTCAAACTTGCGGCGGAAAGAATTGATGTAACGGAGCCTGCTAAAAAGGTTGAGATAGGTGGAAAGCATCCTATCAGCATAATGATAGATGAAATCAGCGACGTATTTATGTCTATGGGGTTTTCTATTGAAGAAGGGCCTGAGGTGGAAACCGTATATTACAATTTTGATGCATTGAATGCAGAACCGAATCATCCTGCGCGTGATATGACGGATACATTTTATATAAATTCTCAAATGCTTTTGCGTACTCAGACATCACCGGTTCAAGCAAGGGTAATATCAAAGCAAAAACCACCTATTAAAATAATTTCACCGGGCAGATGCTTTAGGTGTGATACGCCTGATGCTACGCATTCGCCCATGTTTCATCAAGTTGAAGGACTTTTGGTGGATGAAGGGATTACAATGGCTGATTTAAAGGGGACGCTTGACAGCTTTGCGCATACGATTTTTGGAAGTGATGTGCGAACTAAATTTAGACCGCATCATTTTCCGTTTACCGAACCCAGTGCGGAAATGGATGTTTCGTGTTTTAAATGTGGTGGAAGTGGATGTAATGTATGTAAAAGCAGCGGTTGGATTGAGATACTTGGCTGCGGAATGGTTCACCCGAATGTTTTGGCGGCAGGCGGTATAGATACGGAGAAGTATACAGGCTTTGCTTTCGGTATGGGAGTGGAAAGAATCGCTATGTTAAAGTACGGAGTGGACGATATTCGTAATTTTTATGAAAACGATATGCGTTTCATAAATCAGTTCAAGTAGGAGGTAGAGGATGTTAGTTTCAATAAATTGGCTAAAAGATTATGTGAAATTGCCCGAAGATATAGGAGAATTTTGCGATAAAATGATAATGTCCGGTTCCAACTTGGAAACAGCGGATAGGCTCGTTACTAATTTAGAAAAAGTAGTTGTTGCAAAGGTAGAAAAAATTGAAAAGCACCCGAATGCGGACAAACTGGTTGTATGTTATTTAAATATAGGAGATAGCGAATTGGTGCAGGTAGTTACAGGTGCACCGAATGTTTTTGAAGGAGCATATGTAGCACTTGCGCTTGACGGAGCGAAAATAGCAGGTCCGTTTCATGGGCAGCCGAAGAAAGAAGAAGGAGAAGTTATAAAAGCGGGAGAACTTAGAGGAGTTTCTTCAAACGGTATGCTGTGTTCTTTTTCTGAACTCGGGTTTTCAGACAAGGTGATACCGGTATACGGAAAAGATGGAATTTGGATACTTCAGGGCAATCTTAAGCCGGGTGAGGATTTGATTACGGCACTTGATCTTGATGATTATTCGGTGGATTTTGAGATAACGCCTAATCGTTCGGATTGCTTATCTATGATTGGAATTGCTAGGGAAGCTGCGGCAGTTTTTGGAGAAAAACTGCTATATCCGAATACAGCCTGCCAAAAAGAAGATGATGAAATTTCTAAGTATATAAAAGTAAAAATACAAGATAAGGAATATTGTAAGCGGTACTGCGCGCGAGTGGTAAAAAACGTAAAAATAGAAAAATCACCTTGGGAGTTGCAGAGAAAATTGATAGCTGCAGGAGTCAGACCGATTAACAATATAGTTGATATTACAAATTTTGTAATGCTTGAGATGGGACAGCCTATACATGCGTTTGACTTGGCAAACATACAGGACGGTAAAATATCGGTTAGTTGTGCTGAGGAAGGAGAAGTTATAACTACGCTTGACGGAAGTGAGCGAAGCTTGACAAAAAGCGCTTTATTGATAAGAGACGGGAAAAAAGCGGTCGCGCTTGCAGGTATTATGGGCGGGCTTAATTCTGAAATAAAGGATGATACAAAGGACATACTTATAGAAGCCGCAAATTTTGATGCGGATAATGTGCGCGCAACTTCTAAAAAGCTCGGGCTTAGAACAGAGGCATCTGCAAGATTTGAAAAGGGAGTAGATGTAAATCTTTGCGAAAAAGCTGTGAACAGGGTCTGCTCGTTGATTGAAGAATTTGGTGCAGGTACGGTTGTTTCGGGGATAATTGATGAAGGAGATTTTGAGAAAAAAGGTAAAAAAATACTTATAAGACCTGAAAGAATTAACAAAATACTTGGAACGGACATAAGTAGGGAAGATATGCTTGCTATGTTTGCTTCCCTCGAAATTTCTTGTATCGATAAAGGTAATGAAATTGAAGTCGAGTCGCCTACATTTAGATTTGACCTTAATATAGAAGAAGACTATGCTGAAGAAGTTGCAAGATTGTATGGTTATGACAATTTACCGGTTAGTATTCCGAAAGGTAATATCAAATCTTCTATGCCGGAAAAACGTAAATTGCGTGAACTCATAAAAGAAAAATTGTGTGCTCTAGGGCTTAACGAAATACAGACATATTCATTTTGCAGTCCGAAATCTGTTGACAAAATTTTTATAGAAGAAGATTCGTGGGAAAGAAATTTTGTAAAACTTTTAAATCCCTTGGGCGAAGAAACCTCAGTGATGCGAACGGTGCTTACTCCTAATATGCTTGAAGTTTTGAGCATAAATTACAGGCGCAAAAATGAAAGAGTAGCGGCTTTTGAAATCGGAAACACATTTACTGCCGATTTGATAGATGAAAGCAATCTTCCGGAAGAAGAATACGCGATAAGCATCGGAATGTACGGTAAAGACATAGATTTTTATGTGTTGAAAGGTATAATTTTAGAATTTCTTTCTTCTATAGGAATAAAAAGTGTAGAGTTTATAGCGGAAAGTGATTATCCACCTTATCATCCGGGAAGATGCGCACGTATAGTCTCAGAAGATATAGAACTTGGAATAATGGGAGAAACTCATCCGAGTGTAGCGGAAAATTATGATATAAACACAAGGGTTTATATGGCTGAACTTTTCTTTGAGCATTTGGTTGAAATCGCTGATAGAAAACTCGTTTACAGGCCGCTTCCTAAATATCCGGCAACTTCAAGAGATATAGCTCTTGTCGTAGATGAGAGTATCGAAGTTGCACATATAGAAAAGATAATAAAAGAAAATGGCGGAGAAATTTTGGAAGACATAGCGTTGTTTGATATTTACAGAGGAGAACAAATCGAGGAAAATAAAAAAAGCTTGGCATTCACATTAAATTACAGATCTTCAAAAGCTACATTGACCGATGAAGAAGTCTTGACTGTGCATGAAAAAGTGCTGGATGCGCTTGCAGAAAAAGCAAATGCAAAATTACGCGATATATAAATTTTAGTTAAGAGGTAAAAAAATGAACAGAGTAAGCGTTAAAATTTTTGGTCAAAATTATATTATCGTAGGGAGCAAGGAAACACAGGAAATAGTTGAAATTGCCGCATATGTAGATAAAAAAATGCGAGAAATCAGCGAGGCGGTGCCGGATATGCAACGTCAAACCATGGCGGTTCTTTCAGCTGTAAATTTGGCAGATGAGTATTTTACTACAGTCGCAGAACTAAAAAAGCTATCGGAAAGATTCCAAAAAATGGAAACAACTCTTGCAGATTATGAAAAACTTTGGAATGAAGCTAAGCAGTCGCATATGAACAGTCAAAATACTATTGCAGAACTCGAAAATAAAAATAAATTAGTCAAAGATATGCTTGAAGAAAGAATAGCGGAACTTGAAAAGGCTGTTGCGCAAAAGGATGAAAAAATAAGAAATATGGAAGAACTCTCCAAAAAACTTAAAGGTGATTTGGAGGAAGCATCCAGTGATTTGGCGAGCGAATTGGAAGCAAAATACAAAGATCTTGAAAGCAGCTTTTTCGATATTCAGATGGAAAACATACAGTTAAAAGGGGAACTTGAACGTTACAAAAAAAGTATTTAGTTTATTATGAATGAAAAAACGTACAAGGCATTAGAATATGCAAAAATAATTGAAATGCTCAAAAATGAGGCTTGCTCTGATATTACAAAGGCAAAGATTATAAAACTGAAACCTAGTGTTGAAAAAAAAGATGTCCAAGAATTGCAAGAGGAAACTTCACAGGCAGTAGGTGCAATATTTGCAAAAGGAAATATTCCGCTTGGAAATTTTTACGATTTAAACGATATGCTTGCATTTGCCTGCAAAGGCGGTATTTTGAGCATGGGTGAACTTTTGCAGGTAAATTACAATCTTTGTATAGCAGGAGAAGTAATCAGATATTTTGATGATGATATTGCGAATGTAGAAAAAATTAGGGCGATTGCTGAACTTCTATGCGCATTTCCGGCACTTGAAAGCGATATTGATAGGTGCATAGTATCTGAAACGGAGATGGCGGATAATGCCAGTTCCGAACTTAGGACAGTAAGGCGCAATATACTTAGAAAAAATGAGCATATAAGGGCTAAACTTGCACAAATCGTGGCGAATTCCGAAAACAAAACTATTTTGCAGGATTCACTTGTCACAATGAGGCATGGAAGATATGTTATACCTGTGAAGCAGGAACACAAAAGTAAAGTTAGCGGAATAGTGCATGATCAGTCGCAGACCGGGGCAACACTGTTTGTTGAGCCTCAGGTCATAGTTAATCTAAACAATGAACTGAGTGAATTGAAGCTCGCAGAAGAAAAGGAAGTGCGCAGAATTTTGGAAATGCTCACAAAATCTGTAGTTGCGCAGCATAGGATAATTACTAACAACCAAGAGTTGATGGTAAAGTTGGATTTCATATTTGCGAGGGCGCGACTGGGCATTTTAATGGGAGCGTTTACACCTCAAATAAGCGATGAGTCCATAGAACTTAATAAAGCACGTCATCCGCTTCTTGAAACGAAAAATGTTGTGCCGATTGATATAACAATAGATAAATTTACAAAAACACTTATAATTACAGGGCCTAATACGGGAGGAAAGACTGTAACGCTTAAAACATTGGGACTTTTTTGCATGATGTTTCAAAGCGGATTGCAGATTCCCGCAAGTGAAGGAAGCAAGCTTCCTATATTTAGAAAAATATTTGCAGATATTGGTGATGAGCAGAGTATAGAACAAAGTCTGAGTACATTTTCTTCACATATGACAAATATAGTCAATATAATGAAACAGGCGGATTCAAGCAGTTTGGTGCTATTTGACGAACTTGGAGCCGGAACGGATCCCCAAGAAGGGGCAAGTCTTGCGATAGCAATACTTAAGGAAATAATGCAAAAAAGCGCAACTTGTGTTGCAACAACACATTATACGGAACTTAAAAAGTTTGCTATTGAAACTGCGGGTGTGCAAAATGCTTCGATGGAGTTTGATGTTGAAACATTATCACCTACGTACAGATTGATTATAGGCTTACCGGGGAAATCTAATGCATTCGAAATATCGAAAAAATTGGGACTTTCAGAAAACATCATAGATTGTGCAAAAAATTTGCTTACAAGCGGGCAACTTGAGTTTGAAAACGTATTACAAAGTATACAGGAAGATAGAAAAATAGCCGCCATTAAGCGTGAAGAAGCAATCATGATTGGGCTCAGTATGAAGAAAAAACAGGCGGAACTCGAAGCGTCAAAGGCAAAATTTGAAGCAAAAAAAGAAAAGCTGATGGAAAAAGCCAAAGCTGAAGCGCTTGAGATAATACGTGAAACCGAGGAATTGAGAGAAAATGTCAAAGCGAAACTCAAGGATTTGGATTTAATGGACAATATGGTGCAACGCAATGCAAACTTGTTGGAAAGTAAAAGACAACTTGAACAGGCAAGAGGCAAGTACAGAGAAAAAATTGCAGTTCCGGAAAACTACAAACCTGTAACGGCGGATATGCTTAGAGTAGGAGATCTTGTAAAAGTCCTATCGCTTGGGCAGAATGGAAATATATTGTCATTACCGGACAACAAAGGAGAACTGAGTGTTCAAATAGGGAATTTAAAGGTAAATGTGACATTAAAAAACATAATGCTTTTAAGTCAATCTAATAAAAAAGAGATTTCAAAATCTCAAAAAACAAAGTATGCGACGCTTTTTAAAGAAAAGGCAGGTAATGTTTCGCTTTCAATAAATGTGAGAGGGAAATTACTTGAAGAAGCATTGTCGCAAGTGGATAAGTATTTAGATGATGCGTTCATCGCTAAGCTTGAAACAGTTACAATAATTCATGGTAGAGGTGAAGGAATACTTAGGCGCGGCATTCACGAGATGCTTGCAAAAAATAAACACGTGAAGAAATTTCGTGACGGACATTTCAATGAAGGTGGAAATGGTGTCACTGTAGTAAGTCTAAAAATATAAATGGAGGGAAATATGAAAGATTATAAAAAGATTGTTGCAGAGGCTATTTCGAAAAAATTAACCGAATTAAGCGAATCTGAAATACAAAGTATGGTTGAGGTTCCTGCGGACGCGAGTATGGGAGATTATGCGTTTCCATGCTTCAAGCTTGCAAAAGAATTAAGAAAAGCGCCAAATGCCATTGCTGCGGAACTTGCGGAAAAACTTGTCGGAAATGAAATTTTTGAAAAAGTTGAAAGCGTAAATGCGTATGTAAATTTTTATATGCAAAGGGATGAAGTTGCAAAAAATACGGTAGCTGAAGTCTTGGAAAAAGGCGATAATTACGGTAGAAATACCTTAGGAGAAGGAAAGACAATGATAGTTGAATTTTCTTCGCCAAATATAGCAAAACCTTTTCATATCGGACATATAAGAAGTACGGTAATAGGAAACTCGATTTATAAAATTTTAGATTTTCTCGGATATGATACTGTAAGAATTAACCATCTGGGAGATTACGGCACGCAGTTCGGAAAGATGATAGTTGCATACAGGAGATGGGGAAACAAGGAAGATGTGGAAAAAGATCCCATTCCAACATTACTTGCTTTGTATACAAGATTTCATGACGAAGCGGACCTTGATCCGAGCTTGGAAGAAGAAGCAAGAGCCGCATTTGTGAAGCTTGAGAACGGATCAAAAGAGGAGTATGATCTTTGGCATTGGTTCAGAGAAGAAAGCTTGAAGGAGTTTAACAGAGTTTACGATATGCTTGGTATCAGTTTTGATTCTTATGCAGGCGAAAGTTTTTATTCGGATAAGATGGATAGAGTTGTAAAATGGCTTAAAGACGATAATTTACTCGAAGAATCGGATGGTGCGAATATTGTAAATTTGGAAAAATACGGAATGAATCCAGCTCTAATTACAAAGAGCGACGGCTCGACACTGTATATTACAAGGGATATAGCGGCAGCGCTTTATAGAAAAGAAACTTACAATTTCCATAAAAATATTTACGTTGTAGCTTCACAACAAAATTTGCATTTCCAGCAGTGGTTTAAAATTGTTGAAATGATGGGCTGCCCATGGGCTAAGGATTGTGTTCATATACCGTTTGGACTTGTTAGCTTAGCTGACGGAACAATGTCAACTCGTGCAGGCAGAGTTGTATTTTTGGAAGATGTTTTGAATCGTGCTGTTGAGAAGACAAAAGAAGTCATAAAAGAAAAGAAAGTAGCAACGCAAGATATAGAGGAAATCGCAAAAGCGGTGGGTATCGGCGCGGTAGTATTTAATGAACTTTCGAACAGCAGAATTAAGGATTATGTATTCTCTTGGGAAAAGATATTGAATTTTGAAGGTGAAACAGGTCCATATGTTCAGTATACACATGCAAGAGCGGCATCTGTAATAAGGAATGCGGGCAAAGAACTTGAAGAAAAAGTAAAGAAAATTGAATTGAGTGCTAAATATTTAAAATCCGACAGTGCATATGGATTGGTTAAATTGCTTTACACATTCCCTGATGCAATAGTAGAAGCAGGCGAGAAATATGAACCGTCCATAGTTACAAGACATATCGTTAGAATTGCGCAAGCATTTAACAAGTTTTACCATGATGAGCATATATTGGTAGACGATGAAAATGAAAAGCTTGAAAAGCTTGCGCTTGTAATGGCAACCAAGAATACTTTGAAAAACGGACTTGCTCTTTTGGGAATGAAAGCACCGGAGAGGATGTAATGCGCTACGAGGGAAGCATTTATAGACCGCCCAGTGAAGCATATAGTTTGATTGTGCAAATTACAATCGGATGTAGCCATAACGGTTGTACTTTTTGTACTATGTTTAAAGACAAAAAGTTTAGAGTTAGGGATTTGGAAGATGTAATTGAAGATTTGCGCATGGCACGAAAAACGTATGCGCATGTCGAAAAAATATTTTTGGCAGATGGCGATGCTCTTTGTCTTTCTATGTCTAAGCTTGTTGCGATATTGGATGAAATAAATAAGTTGTTTCCTGAATGTAAGCAAGTAGCCATGTATGCTACACCTAAAGACGTTTTGAAAAAAAGCGATGATGAACTTCAACAATTGAAGAAAAAAGGCGTAGGCATACTTTATATAGGGGCGGAAAGCGGAAGTGAAACTGTTTTGAAAGAAATAAAAAAGGGAGCTTCGCGAAAAGAAATAATCCGCTCTGTGCGCAATGTTGAAAATGCGGGGATAAAGGCATCTGTAACGTTCATATCGGGTATTGGCGGAAAGAGATTTATGACTGAGCACGCAAGGGATACGGCATCCATGATAAGCGAGATGCAACCTTCATATGTAGGGCTTTTGACTTTGATGCTTGATGAAGATGCGAAGATATATTCTCAGATAGAACGAGGTGAGTTTGAACTTTTGACAGCAAAAGAAGTGTTGCTTGAAACGATGATTATGCTCAAAGAAATAAATGTTCAAAAAAAATGTGTTTTCAGGAGCAATCATGCTTCAAACTACGTATCTTTGAGGGGCGATTTGCCACATGATAAGGAAGCTATGATTTCAAAGTTAAAGCAAGCACTGGATGAAACCGGGCTAATAAAGGATGAAAGATTTAGAGCTTTGTAAAAGGCAGGGGAAGTAGATGCGAGTATTACTGACAACTTTAAATTCCAAATATATACATTCAAATTTATCCATAAGGTATCTTTATATGGCGGCGCTTAAATATAGGAGAAATATTGAATTAAAGGAATTTACTATAAATAATGATGAAAATTATATTTATACAGAAATAGTTAGGGGAGAATACGACCTGCTTTGCTTTTCTTGCTACATCTGGAATATAGAAATGACATTGCGCATTGCGGAGAATTTGAAAAAGGCAAAACCGAATATAAAAATTTTATTTGGCGGACCTGAAGTCAGCTTTGAAGCAATCTCATTTATGAGAAAATACAAATATGTTGATTTTGTAATAATCGGCGCAGGAGAGGATGCTTTTGAGAGAGTTATCGCCCAATTTATTTCTAAAAAACCGGATTATAGGAATATAGAAAGTTTGGTTTATAGAGAAAGCGGTAAGATATTTGTCAATGAAGAAGGAGGTATGGACGGATTTATTGAAACTTCTTTCCCTTATAGTTTTTTACAGCCTGTAAATGATAAAATTGTATATTATGAAACAACAAGAGGTTGTCCTTATTCATGCTCATATTGTTTATCTTCGGTTTATAAAGGGATTCAAGCACTGCCGATCGAAAGGGTAAGAAAGGAAATTGGATATTTTTTAAGGAAATATGTAAAACAGGTAAAACTGATTGATAGAACTTTTAATTATGATGTGAAAAGGAGCAACAACATAATCAGGTACATAATCGAAAACGATAATTCGATTACAAATTTTCATTTTGAAATCTGTGCCGAATTGGTTGATGATGAATTTGTAGAATTGATGTCGGTTGCAAGAGCCGGGCTTTTTCAGTTGGAAATCGGTGTGCAGAGCACAAATGTCAAGACACTTGAAGCTGTGGGAAGAAGTACCGATATAGAAAAGTTGCTCACAAATATAAAAAAGCTTACAAAACTTGAAAATATATCTGTGCATGTTGATTTGATAGCGGGGCTTCCGTATGAAGACTTCAGTTCGTTTATAAAATCGTTTAATGATGCATATGCGCTTGAAGCAGATAATTTACAACTGGGATTTTTAAAATTGCTTAAGGGTACGGCTATAAGAAATGATAGGGTTAAATACGGTTATGCATTTAGAGATGTTGCCCCGTATGAGGTAATATCCAGTAAGTATATTTCGGCTGAGGGAATAGCACGCTTGAAGATGGTAGAAACCATACTGGAACTTTATCACAATAAAGGCGGTTTTTGGAAAACAGTTAAATATGCGATAAGTATATTTGACGGTAATGCTTTTGATTTTTACGAGCAATTTGCATATTTTTTCTATTTAAAAGGGTATCAGCACCGAAGTCATAAAAAAGAGGATTTATATAGGATATTTTATGAATATGCATCTTGGAAAGATAGAAGTTTACCGGGTCTTGCAGAAAAAATTAAAGAAACGCTCGTAGAAGATATGGAAAGTTTTTTGAATCCTGAAGTTGTTAAGCGATTTGAGAAAGCGGGGTGGAGTATGTGAAAGAAAAAGTTTTAAATCCTAAAATTAAACCTGGTAAAGATAGACTTAGGAAGCATTTAATGAAGTACATGGATGATTTTGTATTTTTAAATGTGTCGGATGAAATTTTGGAAAAGGAAGAATTGCGTGAGATAATGCAAAGCATACCCTTGCCTATACAAAAGGAAAAAATAAAAAAAGAGCAGGATATAAAAGGCGAAGAAATAATGAAAAACTTGGTATTTGTCTTGGGTATTGACAGCAAGTTTCCTTACAAAAAACAGTATATCGAGTTTCTTTTGGGAGTTTATCAAGATAAGATTTTTACAGCCCTTCTTGATTTGGCGTTGACATATTTATCGAAACCATGGATAGAGGCATGCGCAATTTACAGGGTAGTTTTGTTGTTAAAGCCTGATGATATGTATGCACTGTACGGTTATGCAAGAGTTTGCAGAGAAATCTATCTTGCAGAGGAAGAAAATGAAGAAATCATCGGAGATTTTAAAGCGGAGGCTTTTGAGTGCTTTGAGAAGTTGACATTGCTTTATCCGGAGTTTTCGGATGCATATTTTTTCCTTGCATACGGTTACTTGAATATGGGGCTATATGTAAAAGCAAGTTTGACATTTAAAAAGTTTGTAGAAATTGCTACAGACGAGGAAAATAAAAAAGAAGCGCTTGAGCGGATTTCACAAATAGAAACACCTGTAAAGATTGAAATTGCGTGTAATGATATATTGGCGGGTCGCTTTCAGGAAGGAAAACGGCAGTTGATGCTTTATGCACAAGGCAAGTATTTGGAGTGGTGGCCGCTACATTATCATATGGGAATTGCGAATGCAGGGCTTTCGTTGTTTGAAGAAGCTATAGCAAATTTTAAGCAGGTTTTACTTTTGAGTCCGTCAAACATACAAGCAATGGTAGAACTTATCAAATTGTATAGAATTGTAGGTAACAGACAGATGGAAAAAAAATATGCGAGAAAGATAGATTTTATCATGTCCGCAACGGATAAAACAGATGAGAACAAAACAGAATAAGAAAAAAAGTGCCACTGTTTTATATGTTTTGATAGTTGTCATTTCACTTTTATTTATTGTTTTAGGTTATAATTTAAATAAAGCAACGGTTGATGTTGCACAGGAAGAATTTGCCAAAGCAAAGGTTACAAAGATTTTGAGCGTAAAAAACCATGAATTACCGCCTGTAGAAAATGAAGAACCGATTGTGAACAAAGAAATAAAAGCTAAGGCGGTATTTACAGGTGGCAGTCAAAAAGGTAGTGAAATCAAGATTTTACAGTATATAGACAATATGTATGGTGTTAGCCACAGGCAGATTGAAGAAGGCGATAAAATAATCTTGACATATGGTCAAAATCCTAACGGAAAAGGACAAACATGGATGTTTGTAAATTATGACAGGATAGGCGGTATTATAAAGCTGACATTGTTTTTTTTAGCGTTGATAGTATTGTTTTCTATGAAAAAAGGTGTAAGCACCGTTATTTCTCTTTGTTTTACGGCAGCGGTAATATTTTTGGTTTACATACCGTCAATTTTGGCAGGACGAAACATTTATATATCTACCATAATAATTTCAGTTTATATAGTAGTTATGAGTCTGGCACTTATGAACGGCGTTAATAAAAAAACGTTGTGCGCAATACTTGGAAACTTAGGCGGACTTTTCCTGTCCGGACTTCTCGCGGTAATTGTAGCTAAGAATTTTAGAATTACAGGATTTGTAGATGAAAATTACATTTTTTTACTATATATTTTTTCTGAGAAGCCTCTTGATTTAAGAGCAATCATATGGGGCGGGGTGGTTATAGGTTCTCTGGGAGCTATAATGGACGTTTCAATGTCGATAGCCTCAGCGATGAAAGAACTTGCAGATGCAATGAAAGGAAAGCCGATTTCCAAATTGATAAAATCAGGTATGAATATCGGACGAGATGCTATAGGAACTATGACTAACACTTTGATACTTGCGTATATAGGAGGCTCTCTTGCAACGGTAATATTACTTGTAGCGACTAATAAAAATTTATTGTTTTTGTTTAATATGGAAATGATACTTGTAGAAATATTACAAAGTATAGTAGGGAGTATAGGAATTATATTTGCAGTGCCTGTAACAGTTGTTGTTTCTGCATATTTTTACCATATTAAGAACAGGGATAAAACTGAAAAAGATGTGAATAAGATAGAGGGGGATTTATGAATTGAAGGAAAGCAACATTGTAAGTCTTAAAGGCATATCAGCTGAATACGATGGAGAACTCATCATCGACAACTTGAATTTAGATATTCACGATGAGGAGTTTATCACGTTTTTGGGGCCATCAGGATGTGGAAAAACGACAACACTTAGGATTATCGGCGGTTTTGTGAAACCGTCGGGTGGGGATGTATTTTTTGCCGGTGAACGAATAAATGAGTT
>JBQMYS010000006.1:0-35258 GCA_052173355.1 Eubacteriales bacterium
TTCCTATCTTTTGGAAGATGACTTGCAGTTATCATAATTGCACCATCAGCATTAACAGACTCAAACTTGGTAGCCATGAACATAGCAGGGGTTGAAGCAAGGTGCGCATCACACACCTTGCTTACGTGCGCTAAAAGCGCACGTGTCAGGCTGGCGGCGAGTTCCTCGCCGGTCAGCCTGCTGTCCCTGCCTATCGCAATGCACAAATCTGATGGCTTTTTACCCAACTTTTCTTGTAAAAAAAGCACAAAAGCCTTCGCAATACGCTCCGTCGCATCACTATCCAATTTTTTAGGTTCACTAAGTTTGTCGCAAATTGCAATTCCTCTAATATCGCTACCGTTTTGCAACGCAAGCAAATCACGTCCCATATTTAATCTCCTTAAACGATTTTTTAATAACAGTAATTTGTTATTTTTACAACTGACTGTTAACTACATTATCTCACAAATCAAATCTGAAAACTCAAGTGGATCTTCCACGCTCAGCCCCTCTATCAAAAGCGCCTGATTATACAAAAGCTTTGCATATTTTGCCAGTTTTTCATCCCCCTGCGCATGCGCAGCTTTGAGTGATTCGAATATTTTATGATTAGTATTTATTTCCAATACTTTTTCAGCACTTATTTTCTCCCCCGTAGCATTATGCATTGAATTTAAAACTTTTTCCATTTCTATTGAAACCCCGCCGCTTGTTGACAAACAAACCGGATGATTTGCAAGTCTCCTTGAAACTATTACATTCGACACTTTACCTTCAAGCGCTTTTTTCATTGCTTCAAACAATTCTTTATTTTCTTCTTCTTTTTTTGCAAGTTCTTCCTTTTCTTTATCACTTTCAAAGATTTCCAAATCGGCATCGGAAATAGACTTGAACTTTCTATCAGAAACACCGGAAATTGCCTTTAATGCAAATTCATCTATCTCATGCGTACAATAAAGTATTTCGTAGCCTTTGCTCTTTAAAAGTTCCGTTTGCGGTTGTTTTTCCAATTTTTCAATGCTATCTCCGCAAACATAGTAAATATATTTTTGTTCTTCCTTCATCCTGCCTATATATTCCGCAAAACTCACAAGTTTGTTTTCACTTGATGAATGGAAAAGCAACAAATCTACTACTGCATCCTTATGCAATCCGAAATCGGAATATGCTCCGAATTTTAACTGCACACCAAAATTATTATAGATTTTTTCATAAAGTTCCCTATTTTTTTCCATCAAATCCATAAGTTCCGATTTGATTTTCTTTTCCACCCTCTGTGCAATCGCTTTCAACTGCCTGTCATGTTGCAAAATTTCCCTCGAAATATTTAACGATAAATCTTGTGAATCCACAAGGCCTTTAACAAAACTAAAGTAATCGGGTAGCAATTCCGGACACTTATCCATTATCATTACACTGCTTGAATAAAGTGCAAGACCCTTTTCATATTCCTTGGTGTAATAATCAAAAGGTGTGCTCGCAGGTATGTAAAGCAATGCATCATAAGATACCACCCCTTCGACTTTTGTATGAATAACATGTGCAGGCGGTTCGAAATCCATGAATTTCCCCATATAAAATTCATCGTAATCTTCCTTTGTTATATCATTTTTAGATTTCTTCCAAAGCGGAATCATGCTGTTAAGTATCTTGTCTTCTTCATATTTTTCATACTCAGGCTTGTAATCTGATGCCTTTCTTTCTTCTTCATCTACTTCTATCAGCCTGCTCTTTTCCACCAACATTTTAATGGGATAACGAACATAATCCGAATATTTTTTTATCAGATGCTCTATTTTGTAAGATTCAAGATAATCACTATATTTTTCTTCATCGGTATCTTTTTTGATATAAAGTTTGATTTCGGTACCGTTTCCTTCCTTTTGAATCTCATTTATTTCATAACCGCCTGCTCCCTCTGAAATCCACTCATATGCTTTTTCTTCTCCGAATTTTTTTGTAGTTACCTCTATTTTATCAGCAACCATAAATGCAGAATAAAACCCTACACCAAATTGCCCTATTATATCAATATTTTCTTCCTGCTTTACCTTTTCGGCAAGTTCCGCCTTAAATTTAAGCGAACCGCTCTGAGCTATTGTCCCAAGATTTTCTTCCAATTCAGTCGCGTTCATCCCTATTCCGTTATCCGAAATTACAAGTGTTCTTTCCTGCGGATTTGCTTCTATCCTTATGCAATAATCGTCTCTGCTGATTCCTGTACTTTCACTAAGCGAAAGATAATACATCTTGTCTATCGCATCACTTGCATTTGAAATTATTTCTCTCAAGAAAATTTCCTTATGTGTATATATTGAATTTATCATAAGGTCTAATAATCTCTTAGATTCTGCTTTGAATTCTTTTTTCATGTTAATTTACCTCCAATTATTTAAAATTTTCTTGCTATCTCGCAATCCTTTTTTATAGCTTCCTTTAGAAGTTCAATGTTGTCAAAACATTGCTCGGATCTGACAAATTCTAAAAATTCAACTTTTATTTCTTTCCCATAAATAACCTTATCAAAATCTAGAATATGGCTTTCCAAATTTGTATCATATTCGCCAATAGTAGGTTTTTTGCCAATATTACTTATACTTCTGTATTTTTCCCCATCTACATATGTATTAGTAACATATACTCCGTAAAGTGGTACGACTCTACCATCCGGCACAGATAAATTCGCGGTAGGAATCCCTATTTTACTGCCCAGCTGATTCCCATGCAGCACCTCTCCTTTTATCACATAATTTCTTCCGAGATATTTATTTGCCAGCGTCATATTCCCTTGTTCGATTGCCATACGGATTTCTGTACTGCTCACAATGATTCCATCTATTTTAAAAGGCTCCAGTATATGCAATCCAAAGCCTTTTTCGATTCCGTAATGTAGCAATTTCTCCGGATTGCCTCCGGCTCTAAATCCGAATCTGTAATTAAACCCGCAATATGCTTGCTTAATTTTAAATCGATTTATTAGAATTTTATCAACAAAATCTTCACTCGAAAGATGCCGTATGCTGTCATCAAATGGTATATTAAACAAATAATCAATACCGAACGATGCTATAAATTCAGCTTTTTCATCAGCATCCTGTATACTTTTTACCGCATCCTTTTTGCCAAGGTTTCTTGGATGATTTGAAAATGTAAACACCGCACTTTTAAGTCCCTGCAAGTGCGCAAATTCTACTGCATTTTTAATCAGCTGCTGATGCCCCACATGAACTCCATCAAAATTTCCTAAAGCAACAACTGTAGATTCATTTATTTTTATTTCTTCTAAATTGTTAAATACTTCCATCTATTACCTATCTCGAAAATAAAATTTTTTCTGCTTTATAAGTTTTAGTGCTTTCATCAAAAAACACTACCCCCAAAAAATCCTCTGTCTTATCTTTTTTATATGCTCTATACGCGCGTACAAAATAATCAGGTATTTCGTGCTTGGATTTCTCCAATTTGTATTTCGGCTCACTGATTATTTTAACATCGCCCGCATAAAGGTAAACTCCATTCAACAAAAAATTCAGTTTTTCCGATTTTACAATCAATTTCCCTAAATTTTCCATAGTTTCATCCGGGTCTATAAACATTTCAGATAATATCTCCTGCGAATTTGCAAGTTCGCGTATCTCTTTAAGCTTATCCATAGACAAGCTTAAAGCAGCTTCAAATACCCCACTTTTAACTCGCTTTAATGCTACCATAGTAGCTATAGTTCCAAGCTTTTCTCCAATATCTGCGCATATTGTTCTAACATATGTTCCCTTAGAGCAAATTACTTCAAATGATATTTGCATCTTTTCTTTATCAAAATTTATCAACTTAATACTGTCAATATATATTTTACGTGCTTTTATAGCTACATCTAAATTCTCGCGAGCGTATTCATATAGTCTTTTACCATTTACTTTTAATGCTGAAAACTTAGGTGGAGTTTG
This sequence comes from Eubacteriales bacterium, assembly GCA_052173355.1. Lineage (GTDB taxonomy): Bacteria > Bacillota > Clostridia > Peptostreptococcales > Anaerovoracaceae > JABZIP01. Next base: position 3,927 of record JBQMYS010000006.1, read on the forward strand.
CAACTGCACACCGACAAAAGATTTCAAAACAGATATTATTTTTTCTCGCGTTATCATTTTATCGTTTATGAGTTTGTTTACTTCATACTTCAGATTCTTGATTTCCTTACCCCAAATATCAAGGGTATCCGTTGCAATTCCAAGTTCAAGTGTGCATTCATAAGTTTTAAAATCCGCATCAAAATACTCTATTATTCTGGTTGCTTTGCCAACACAAATCGGGAGCACCCCTTCCGCCATCGGATCAAGTGTTCCCGTATGTCCTACTTTCTTTACACCTATCGCGCGCCTTACTATAGCTACACAATCATGCGATGTGTAGCCTTGTGGCTTATATAGGTTTATTATTCCGTCTGATTTCATTCGGTCTTTGCCGCTTCTCCTATTACTTCTTCCAAGATTTCCATAGCGTCTTGCAAACTGTTTGCTAAACTGAATCCCGCCGCTCTATGATGCCCGCCTCCATTGAATTTAAGACTTATATCTGCTACATTTATATAGCTTTTTGAGCGCAAACTAACCTTACACAATTCTTCGGACAGTTCTTTCACAAAGCCTGCAATTTCAACACCTGCAATGCTACGTAGCGCATCTATTACACCTTCCGTATCTTCCATTACCGCATTTTCTTCTTCCAGCATTTTTTTTGTTACAAAACAAATAGCCGCCTTTCCTTCTTCAAAAATCTTCATTTGCGATAATATCTTGGCTTGAAGTCTTAATTTCTCAACACGATTTCTCTGATAAAGATTTACGCTGACCTTGCTGTAATCAACATCGAGTTCATAAAGTTCACTAACAATTTCATGAGTTCTTGCGGTTGTAGATGAATATTGAAAATTGCCGGTATCTGTAGTAATTCCTGTAAAAATAGCTTCCGCCATACCATCGTCAATTTCAACAGCCAATTCTTGTATCAAATCGTAAATTATTTCAGCTGTCGCAGCAGCCTTTGGATCTACATAATTAAATTTTGCAAACGGCTCGGTAGTAATGTGATGATCTATGCAACCTGTTACAGTTGCTTCAAAAAATTTCGAACTTCTATTTTTAAAGCGTTCAGCATCCCCACAATCTATGCAAACACAAACATCCGGTTTTTCAATGCAGTCAAAATCATCTGTGCAACAATCCGTACTCAAAAAATCCAAAAACTGTGGGATTTCTTCATCTATCAAAACATATGCTTCTTTCCCAAGCTGTTTGAGTGCGCGACACAGTGCCACTGAAGATCCAAGTGTATCTCCGTCCATGTTAACATGAGGGAACAAAATCACACTATCTGCTTTTTGTAATTCCGCTACCACCTCGTCCATAGTATTGATTCTTCTATCCTTTTTCACAGCATCATCAATCAATTCGCTCATATGCCTGCTGTATTCCATAGTTTCATCCAACTTAAATATCAACTCCGGTATATGCCGTAAAGAAATCTTTCTACCTATTTCTTTTTTTATCATGCCTTTCGCACTAAAGAACGCTGCAAGTACGTCTTGTTTTTTTGTCTTTATTTCTTCTTCACTTCCGCTAAAAAGGGCAGATACATATACCGTAGCATAACTGAGATCGGAAGTTACATCAACCGCAGACACACTTATAAAACCTGAAAATCTTGGATCTTTTAATCCGTTTATCAGCATTTCTCCGATTAGTTTTTTTATTTCCTCTCCCAATCTATCTTTTCTATAATTCTTACCCATTTCGTCCTACTTTCTTGGTATTTCAACCATATGGAAGCATTCTATAACATCTCCTTCTTTAAGGTCATTATAATTTTCAAAACCGATACCGCACTCATACCCATGCATAACTTCTTTAACGTCATCCTTAAATCGCTTTAATGAAGAAACCTTACCTTCATGATATACAATACCGTCCCTGACAAGTCTGATTAAAGCATTTCTAATTACTTTACCTTCAAGTACATACGCACCTGCTATAGTTCCGACATTAGGCACTTTAAATGTCGTTCTCACCTCAACTTTACCAAGTACTTCCTCCTTATACTCAGGATCCAGCATTCCTTTCATAGCCGCTTCCACATCATCAATCGCATCGTAGATTATGCTATAAGTCCTAATTTCAACACCTTCGCGATCCGCCATGTTGCTAACCGCAGTGCTTGGTCTGACATTGAATCCTATGATTACCGCACCTGATGTCTGCGCAAGCATTATATCCGACTCTGTAACCGTTCCGACTGCTGAATGTATTATCTTCACTCTTACATTTTCAGTTGCCAGCTTTTCAAAAGAGGTTACAAGTGCTCCGACAGAGCCTTGAACATCCCCTTTGACTATCAAATTAAGCTCTTTTACGTCACCTTCTTCTATCTGTGAGAATAATTCTTCAAGCGTACTTCCCGAATTTTTAGCGAGTACCTCCGCTCTTAGCTTTTCTTTCCTTTTTTCTGCAATATCTCTAGCCGTTTTATCTTGAGAAACTGCATTAAATACGTCACCTGCCTGCGGTACTTCCGTAAAACCGAGTATCTCAACCGCTGTTGACGGGCCTGCTTTTTTTATCGGATTTCCCGCAAAGTCGGTCATAGCTTTAATTCTGCCATAAGAAGTTCCTGCAACAACGCTCATCCCTGCGTGCAACGTTCCGTTCGTAACAAGCAGACTGGCAACAGGCCCTCTTGCTTTATCCAGTTTTGCTTCAAGAACCGTTCCAAGAGCCAATCGGTCAGGATTTGCTTTAAGTTCCATCATTTCCGCCTGCAACAAAACCATCTCAAGCAATGATACGATTCCCTCTCCTGCTTTTGCAGATACCGGTACGCAAATTGTTTCACCGCCCCAATCTTCAACAAGTATCCCATGCTCAGCTAAATCCTGTTTTACCTTGTCAATATTAGCGGCAGGTTTATCTATCTTATTTATTGCAACTATTATAGGAACATTAGCAGCTTTAGCATGACTGATAGATTCAACAGTTTGAGGTTTTACGCTGTCATCCGCTGCCACTACCAATACTGCTATATCCGCTCCATGAGCACCTCTTGCACGCATAGCGGTAAACGCTTCATGTCCCGGAGTATCCAAAAATACAATTTTCTTATTGTTAATAGTTACCTCTGAAGCCCCTATATGTTGTGTTATTCCTCCGGATTCTCTTGCAGTAACATTAGTTTTTCTGATTGCATCGAGGAGCGATGTCTTTCCGTGATCAACATGTCCCATTACGGTAACTATTGGAGCACATGGTTTCAAATCTTCCTCTCTATCCTCAAAGTTTTCGATTCCTTCTTCCAGTATTTCTTCTTTTACGTTTCCGATTACAACTTCTGCTCCGAGTTCATCAGCAAGCACCAGAACAGATGCCTCGTCCAAACTTTGGTTTATATTCGCCATAATTCCGAGTTTCATCAATTTCATTATTACTGTAGATGTTGAAATACCAAGTTGTTCACAAAATCCTGCAACTGTTATTGGTACATCTATTTTTTTTGTGCCTACAGGTAATACTTCCTCAATAATTTCTTCTTCCATCTGTTTCGGTCTATTTTGGTGTTTCTTTGGCTTTTGAATTTTTTCAAGCGATCTCATCTTGGTAGGTTTTGGCTTCCCTCCCTCAAGTTTCGCAAATTTGTTTCTTTCTTTATTTTTTGTCTTATTTTCGTCACGCTTTATCTGAGGCTTGTTTACAATAGGGCTGTCTGCACTTGAAGTTTTCTTATCACGCACTTTATCTCTACTTTGTGATTGTCTCTTTTCCTGTGCATACTCATCTTTGTCTTTGGAAAATCCACCTCTGTCAAAACCTGATGACGATTTTACAGAATCTTTATTTCTGTTCTTAGCAAATTTGTCATCTTTCGCGTTTTTATCAAAGCTTCGAACCTTAACGCCATCCGAATTATCTGTTCTTCTGCGTTCATCTTTCTTTTGCACATTCTTCTGCGATTCACGAACCTGCTGTTCTTGTTTTCTTTGAGCCGCACGTTTTTCTTTTTCGAGACGTTCTGCCTCAGGATCAAACTTTTTAAGTATCTTTACTTTAGGTAACGCTTCAGTTGGCATGTAGATTTCTTCTTCCTTGGCAATTTCTTCCTTGACAGATTCTTTTTCCAATTTTTTTAATGGTTCTGCTTCTGAATGCCTCTCTTTTACCATTGGTTCTACAGGCTTTGTATCTGCAATATTAACTTGCGGTTCAACTTCTTTAAAAGAGACTTGTACCTTTGCTTCATCTTTTGCTTTCTCAGTTACTTTATCTCTACTTAAGAGTTCTTCAATATTCGGTCTTGATACATGTTTGTCACTGTCTTTTTCTCTATTATTTGGTTGCGTTTGCTCAACAAACTGTTTGACAGGACTTGCCGTTACCTTCCTCGCCGCCTTCACAACAACCTTTGGTTCTTCAATTTCTTCCTCAATCTTTTTAGTTCTGGGTTTTTCACTTTTTTCTATTTTTGTCGCAGGTTTTCCTATAAATTTGCGCACCACATTTGCCTGTTCATCATCAAGCTCGCTATTCTTGTTTTTAGCCCCTGTCTTTAATTCTTTAATTTTTTCCAATAGCAATGTACTATTGATATTAAGTTCTTTTGCCAATTCTAAAATTTTTATCGCCATTAAAACACCTCCACTTCACTTTCTTACATCGGAATCTATCTCTTTTAATATCACATTGGCAAAACCGAAATCTGTAATTCCAAATGCTATTTTATTTTGCATTCCGACATATGAAGAAAGTTTTTCCTTATTTGAAAACACCCTGAACTCCACACCGTTTCCTATTGCCGTATTTCTCAATTTTTCAACCGAATTTGTTGCCGCATCCGCTGCAATTATCAACAACTTTAATTTTTTTTTCTTCATCGCGATAATACACGTATCCGTTCCGACAAGAAGCGCTCTCGCTTTTCTTGCAAATCCCATATAGCTTTCAATCTTTTCTCTCATATTTTCTTAATTCTCCAAAAATCCTATTTAATTCGTCTTCACCGACATTGACTTCCAGATTTCGAGATATTGCTTTTCTCTTTCGCGCTTTTTCAAAACATTCTTCATCGCGGCAAAGATAGATTCCCCTACCTTTAGCTTTACCTGTATTATCTATACTTATTTTGCCTTCATATGCAGATATTCTTATAAGTTCGCCCTTAGGCTTTGATATGTTACATCCTACGCAACGTCTCATAGGTACTTTTTTTTCTCTCAACTTAAACGTTACTCCTCCGAATATTCCACGATTTCTTGAAATTCCTGCTCATCCGCATTTATCATTTCTTCATAACGCTTCCTGCTCTTAATATCAATTTTCCAACCTGTAAGCTTAGCCGCCAATCTTGCGTTTTGTCCGGTTTTTCCTATTGCCAACGAAAGTTGAGTATCAGGAACTACTACAACAGCCGATTTCTCATCCATATCAAGCAATACTTCCTCTACTATCGCAGGGCTTAATGCATTTCTTATAAGTAATGCCGGATCTTCGCTCCAATTTACTATATCGACTTTTTCTCCGTTCAATTCGTCTATTATAGCCTTAACACGCATACCCCTAGGTCCTACACAAGAGCCTACCGCGTCAACATTTTCATCTTCGCTGTAAACTGAAATTTTAGTTCGAAATCCTGCATCTCGTGCCACCATAACAATTTTTACCGTTCCGTCTGCTATTTCCGGAACTTCTAATTCAAACATCCTCTTTACAAGACATGGATGTGACCTTGATAAATAAATTTGCGGTCCTTTGCCGGTCCTTTTCACATCTACAAGATACGCTCTTATCCTCTGACCTACATAGTATTCTTCCCCCGGAATGCGCTCAATAGCAGGAATAATTCCCTCCGCCTGACCGACATCCACGAAAATAGTTTCATTGCTTATTCTGGAAATTATACCCACAACGAGTTCGCCGTTTTTATCCGCGTAATCGGTATATATCTTTTGCTTTTCCGCATCACGAATGCGCTGCAGTACCACCTGTTTTGCAGTCTGCGCAGCTATTCTGCCAAAATCCTTCGGCGTTATTTGGTATTCAACTTCATCGCCTATTTCATACGATTCGTCTATCTGCTTTGCTTCTTCAAGGGAAATTTCACACAATTCGTCAAATACTTCTTCAACAACTTCCCGCTTCATATAAACATTTATGTCACCCGTTTCTCTATCAATATTAACGCTGACATTTTGCATTGTTCCATAATTCTTTTTATATGCCGATACCAGAGCAACTTCAATCGCCTCAATCAAAATATCCTTTTGTATATCTCTTTCAATCTCCAGCGTATTTATCGCTTCAATAAATTCACTATTCATACGTTTCTCCTTAAAAAACCACCGCTAGGTTTACTTTCGCTATATTCTTCATTGGAATTTTTATTTCATTGTTATTTTCTTCTAAAATTAAATCTTCTCCATTTTTAGCAATCAATTTCGCCGTCATTCCTTTTTGACCGTCAATTTTTTGATAAAATTTAACATCCACAATTTTGCCGACGTATTTTTCAAAATCGCTATCTTTTTTTAACTCTCTATCAATGCCCGGCGAAGACACCTCCAGATAGTAATTTTGTTCAATAGGATCTTCCCTATCCAATATCTCACTTAAATATCTACTTACAGCTTCACAATCATCTGTGCTGACATACTGTTCTTCACCGGATTCTGCCGATAATTTATCTATAAAAACTCGCAGAAAATAATCTTTACCTTCTTTCACAAAATCAACATCATAAAGTTCAAAACCCTGTTGTTCAAGAAATTCTTTCATATATTCCTCTACAAACTGCTTTATACCTTTTTTATTCATTTTTTTAATTTCCCTTTTTACAAAACGAGAAGAGTGGCACTAGCTCCACTCTTCTCAATAAGATTCAATATTGATACTGCTTTTATAATAACACACAAATTGCACAAATGCAAGCCTTTTAGCATTTGTTTTATCACAATTTAAATGTCAAGTGTTATTGCTATGTTTTTTAAAAAATTTTTAAATTTATTTTTTTCTATAATTCTTTTCGCCAATCAAAAGTATCTTTAGTAACATTAAGAACAACTTTTTTTTCTTTGAATTCATGTCGATCTTGCCAAGAAATTGAAATAATATTTTTGTCTATCCATTCATATTTTATACTATTACAAGGATAGACTAAAAATATTACTTTTTCAATATTTTTTACTTTATATACACCTACCACACTATCACTAGATAAAGAACCCCCATCAAGAAAATAAAATATTATCTTATTTTCTTTATTTTCAGCTACACATATTATTTCTTTATTTTTATAATTAACATTTTCTAATAAATAACGGTCTTTATTGTTTACCATATTTTTTAAAAATAATATAAATAAAGATAATAGCATAATTATAGTTAAAATTAAAAATATTTTTTTCATATTATTAACTACCTCATAAATTTAATGATAAATGCAATAAAAATATTCTATTCTATTGTAATTTAAAATTTGTTTTCCATACTTTCGTCCTTTCTTTTTTATCTTAAAAATTTATTAGAAAGATTTTTGCTTTTAAAAATTATTTGGCAATTCTTGTTTTCAGCTTCAATCCTTAATTTGGTTAATTTTTAAAGTCCTTTCACAAAATAAAAAATGCAGAAAAAGAGTTTTTATTTCCTTTTTCGCATTTATGTGTAATACTTAGCATTTGTTTTATCACAAACGTAAAAACTGCGCAATAAAATCCTGCTCGCTAATAATTGGAACGCCCAATTCCTTAGCTTTTTTGTTTTTAGAGGATGCCGATTGTAAGTCGTTATTTACAAGACAAGTAGTATTTTTACTTACCGAACCTGCCACTTTACCACCGAGTTCTTCAATTATGGTCTTAAGTTCTTCACGATTACTATATTGTTCAAGACTGCCCGTAATGACAAAAGTTTTCCCTCTCAAAGTTTCTTCTGAAATTTTCTCTTTCTTTTCGATTTCCAGCACTTCCAGTAGATTATTAAGTTTTCGATTTTTTTCCGCATCTTTGAAAAAACTTACCAGTGACTGTGCTAAAACATCACCGACACCATCTATCGCACAAAATTCGCTGAAATCGGCATTTCTAACTTTTTCTATATCATAATCAAAATATTTTGCTATACTTTTTGCATTTGATACTCCTATTCCCTGTATTCCAAGTGAATAAAGCAAACGCGACAAACTTGTTTTGGAGGCTTTCTTCGTTGAATTCAAAAGTTTTACAAAAGATTTTTCTCCAAATCCCTCCATAGCTATAATTTCATTTTTATATCTTTCAATTTTGAAAATATCCGCAAATTCTCTTATATAACCGTTATCAACAAATTTTTCCAAACTCGCTTCAGAAAGTCCGTCTACATTCATCGCATTTCTTGATACAAAATGCGTAAAAGACTTTATTTGTTTAGCCGGGCATTCCATATTTTTACACAAAAGCACCGAAACGTCACGTTCCTTTTTCAATTCGACCTTTTTTCCACAAACAGGACAAAACTCAGGTAATTGCAAAGTGTTCGATTTTGTAATATTTTCTGCTATCTGCGGTATTATCATATTTGCTTTATACACGCAAATGCTATCTCCTATTCCAAGCTTCAATTCACGTACTATACTGACATTGTGCACGCTTGCGCGACTAACCGTTGTCCCCTCAAGTTCAACCGGTTCAAATACCGCAATCGGATTTAAGAGTCCCGTCCTGGAAGCTGACCACTGTATCTGTTTCAATACAGTCGTTGCTATTTCGTCCTTCCACTTAAACGCAATAGAATCTTTTGGATATTTATCCGTAGTTCCAAGGCTTTCTCCATATTTAATATCATTTAATCGCAAAACCAACCCGTCTGTAGGAAAATCGTTTTTTGAAATCCGCTTTTCAAATTCGCTAACATCAAATTCGATATTCTTAGCATCTGTAAGCTTATATTCAACTACTTCAAAACCTAATGATTTTAAAAATTCGAGTTCTTCACTGCGCAAATTAAAATTCATATCTTGAATTTTAGAAAGGGAAAATGCGTAAAATTTGACACCCCTTTTTTTAGTAATACTGCTATCAAGTTGTCGAACGCTTCCGCTACATAAATTTCTCGGATTCTTATACTTTGATACAACATCTTCAATTTGTGCATTTATCTTTTCAAACTGCGAATATGTTATTATCGCCTCGCCTCTAACTACCAGCTTTCCGACAAAAGGAATTCGAAGCGGTAAATTTGCAAACATCATCGCATTGTCCGTTACAAGTTCCCCAATTTGACCATTTCCCCTAGTTACTGCCTGCGCGAGTTTGCCGTCCTCATAAGTCAATACAACCGTCAGCCCGTCAAGCTTCCAAGAAAGGACGGCAACGGCGGATTTCAAGAAATCCGCCAACTCCGCGATTTGCTTTGTTTTTGCAAGTGAAAGCATCGGTGATTCATGCGCAAATCGCGGCAACTCGCGCGCCAATGTTCCGCCCACTTTTTGTGTGGGACTTGCGGACAATATTATTCCGGTCCGCTTTTCCAGTTGCGCAAGCTCATCTTCAAGTTTATCATATTCAAAATTACTGATAATTTCTTCATTTTTTCCATAATAAGCCAAGCTTGCTTCGTTTAAAATATTTACAAGTTCTTTAATTCTTTGTATTTCTTTATCCATACTAACCTATTATTTCAAGCGGGGCATTTATCTTGCCAAGCTTTTTTAAGCCCTCTTTCTCAAACATGACACTCATAATTTTATCGTTCATATCCATTATCAGCCCTTCTCCGAATTTTGCATGACTAACTCGCATTCCTATATCAAAACTGGCTATTTCATCTTCATCATTTACCGAAAAAGGCAAATCGACATTTTCTTGTGAGAATCCGTCGTCTCCCGCCATCTTCCAGCTATTTCCAATTATTGTCTTTTTCTTTCTGCTCGCATTTTTGAATACTACTGAAAATTTCGCATTTTGCTCATATAATGCTTGTTGCTCTTTTAAATAATCCGCATCATTTTCAAGCAAATTTTTATTTATTTCTCTAATAAAACAAGATTCTACTGTCCTATTTGTCTTGCCATATATTGTTCTTTTTTCTGCACTTGTCAAAAACAATTTTTCCTTTGCTCTTGTTATTCCCACATAACAAAGCCTACGTTCTTCTTCAAGTTTGCTGTTTTGTGCCATGCTCTGCCTACTTGGAAACACTTCATCTTCGAGCCCGGGCATAAATACAATCGGAAATTCAAGCCCCTTTGCACTATGAAGCGTCATCAAAACTACGGCATCCTCATCCGCATTATGATTATCTACATCTGATAACAATGCCAGTTGCGCCATGAATTCTTCCAAATTCATATCCGGATTTAACTGTTCGTACTCCATTATTACAGTTTTAAACTCCATAAGATTTTCGATACGTGAAGTTGCCTCCATGGTCTTTGCATCTTGAAGCATTTTTATATATCCGCTTTCTTCCAAGATTCCTTCATAAATTTCTTGAACCTTATAATCATTAAAATTGCGATATTTTTTTATCATATTTACAAATTCCGTACCGCCGTCTTGAGATTTTACAGTAAGACACTCGATTCCTTCTTGCGTTGCCAACGCTTCTATCAAGTTGATACCGTTTTCCTCTGCAACTTCTCTGAGCTTATCTAAACTCTTTTCTCCGATACCGCGCTTCGGTTCGTTTATTACACGCAAAAAAGCTACTTCATCATCCAAATTAACTAAAAGTCTCATATATGAAAGTATATCTTTTATTTCTTTTCGATCATAATATCGCATTCCGCCCAATACTCTATATGGAATATTCCGCGCCATAAATACGTCCTCAAATATTCTCGACTGCGCATTTTGTCTGTAAAGTACAGCTATTTCATTGTAACTGCGCCCTTCGTCTGCAAATCTTTCAATTTTTTTTGCTATATAATTTGCTTCATCCCTTTCGCTGCCTGTTCGGCATCTCGTGATTTTTTCGCCTCTTTCCTGATTTGTCCAAAGTTTTTTGTCTTTTCGTTGCAAATTATGTACTACAACACTGTGCGCAGCTTCAAGTATATTTGCCTTGGATCTGTAGTTTTGCTCAAGTTTTATTACCTTGGTATCTTTAAAGTCCTTCTCAAAATCCAAAATATTTCTTATATCCGCACCGCGCCACTGATATATGCATTGGTCATCGTCTCCTACGACGCATATATTATTATCCGGTTCTGAAAGCAAACGAATCAGCTTGTACTGTAAATAATTGGTATCCTGATACTCGTCCACCATTATATATTTAAATCGTTCGCGATACTGCGCAAGTATATTCGGGTTTTCCTCAAACAACTTAACCGTATTTGCTATTAAATCGTCAAAATCCATAGCATCATTCTTCATGAGTTCATCATTGTATGTTTCATAAATATCTGCAATCTTTTGAGTTTTGAAATCTGTTGCATAATTTTTCCTATAATCGCTGACACTTATCTGATTTTCTTTATTTTTACTTACTATCGACAACAAATAATTGGGCGTAAATGTTTTATCATCTAAATTTACTTTTTTTATACATGCTTTCATAACTGTTTTTTGATCTGTGGGATCATATATTACGAAATTCTTAGTATATCCCAACGCCTCTGCATGTATGCGTAATATTCTAAGGCAAGTCGAATGAAAGGTTAACACCCATAATTGCGAATGTGTCCCTATCAGCGCTTCTATCCTTTCTCTCATCTCTCTTGCAGCTTTATTGGTAAATGTAACCGCAAGGATATTGTATGCACTGATTTGCTCATTTTCTATAAGATGCGCGATTCTCTTTGTCATGGTACTGGTCTTTCCGCTTCCTGCACCCGCCAAAATTAAGAGCGGACCTTCCTTGTGGGATGCCGCTTCTTTTTGCTTATCATTCAATTCATCAAAAAAATTTATCATTGCTGTCTCCTATAGCTCGCCTAATTCTTCCTCTACAAATATATGATACCATACTTTTTTAAATTTCTCAAGTTGTGAGCTGTGAAAAAAGCCGTATCTTATGTAAATAAAGCATGATTCGAAAATTATATTGACAACTTCTCCCTTTTTTAATTACAATATAATTAATTTTATGAATATATTAAACTGGGAGTACATATGCGTACAAAAAAACTTTTTGCAGAAGATAGGTATCTAAAAGAATGCGATGCCATAATCCAAGATGTATTTCAAACCGAAAATGAATATCAAACGGATTTAATACTTGATCAAACCGTTTTTTTTCCAACCGGAGGCGGTCAGAGTTGTGACAGAGGTTATATAAACGATTTTGCAGTCATAAACGTATTTGAAAAAAACGGAATCATTCATCATATAATCGAGCACGATGCTACTGCAAAATTACCCATTAAAAATTCGCATATTCACTGCTCCATTGACTGGAATCGCAGATTCTTAAATATGCAACGTCACTGCGGAGAACACATCCTTTCAGGTATATTCGACAGTGAATGTGGCGGAGTTAACAGAGGCTTTCACATGGGAGAACACTATATGACTATTGATATTTCCTTGGAGAAAAAGCCCGAAATATCAGACATTACTCCCACTATGCTTGCACACATAGAATTGCTCGCCAATCAGGTAATCTGGAATAATGCACCTGTAACAATACGTCACTTTAAAACAAAATCGGAGGCTGAAAATTTACCATTGCGTAAACCTTTAACAATAGAACAAGATATATCTGTAGTTTGTGTCGGTGATATTGAAAACCCGTCAGACTGCGTGGCTTGTTGCGGAACACATCCTCTTAATGCCGGCAGTGTTGGACTTATCAAGATTTACAAAATAGAACCTAACAAAGGTATGTTCAGAATTTACTTCGATGCAGGTAAAAATGCTTTCCAAAATAATGTCTTTAAGCATGATATAATAACTACACTTTGTAAAAAATATTCTGCAACAGAAGAAACTTTAATTGAAAAAATAGAAATTCAAGAAGCCAAAAATAAGACCGTTAAAAATGAGCTGTTTTTTTCAAAAATGGCACTTGAAGAACTTTTATTTGACAAATTCAATACCGAATATCGTTTACGTAATGAAAAAGGTATCATATGTATAAAGAATTTTTCTATTGCGATAGGTAAATCTGAAATCGGGAATGTTGCAAAAAAGCTTTCCGATTTAACTAATGCACTGTTTATATTTTATGATCTTGCAACATTGCAGCTTTATCTAATATCCGACGGTAATGAAGATTGCAGCAGTTTCAAATACGCTATGCCTCAATTCAACGCAAAAGGTGGAGGTACCGTAAAATTTGCAAGTTTTAAATTTGAAAACGAAAAAGACTTACTTGATGCCATAAAATATTTAGAAAAAAGGAAGTGAAATTATGAAATTTCAAATTGTTGACGCGTTTAGTGAAAATTTATTCGGAGGAAATCCCGCAGGGGTCGTTTTGTTAGATAAAGGTTCGGATTTCCCAAGCGATGAAATTATGATAAAGACTGCAGCCGAGTTACGATATTCTGAAACCGCCTTCATCAAAATTCTTGAAAACTCACGTTTTCACATACGCTACTTTACTCCTGTCGCCGAAGTTGATTTGTGCGGTCATGCTACGATAGGGAGTTTCGTCGCTCTACAAAACTGGGGACTTGTTAAAGACAAAAACTCATATACTATACTTACTCTTGCAGGGGAACTTGATATAAGCATTGTCAACGGCACAATTTTCATGCAAATGGGGAAAGCTGAAATACTCAAAACGATTGACAATCCGGTCGAAATTGAAAGAATTGCCAATATACTTGCCATTGATAAAAGCGATATAATCCTTCCAATCAATATAGTCTCTACGGGGCTCGCGGATATAATGCTTGAGGTTTCGTCGTTTGATGTTTTGAACAAAATACGTCCTGATTTTGCAGCGCTTTCAAATATTTCTGAAGAATACAATGTTACAGGTTTACACGCGGCATATTTTAAAGGCGAAAATGACTTGACTGCTCATTGCAGAAATTTTGCACCGCTTTATGATATAGACGAAGAAGCGGCAACAGGAACGGCAAGTGGTGCTATCACATATCACCTTTATTCTCAAAACAAAATTAAAGAAAACTCAGAAAATATTTTTATCCAAGGTGAATCAATGAATCGCCCGTCAAAGATAATAAGTACCATTAAAACCGAAAACGGCAACATTAAAATCGAAATTGGAGGTACCGGTTGTGTACTTGCAAGTGGTGAAATTCATATATAATATTGCCACTTTTTTAAATTTATAATTAACATGAAAAATCTCCGAACTGAACAGTACGGAGATTTTTCGTAGATTTCTTAAGGACAAAATATTTTTTATTCTTCTTCCATAGGCTTTAAGTCAGGACTTACAATAAGTTCACAACCTGTTGCTTCTTTTATTTCATCAAGTGTAAAATCAGGATGAAGTTCTGTCAAAACAACACCCTCGTCTGTAATTTTCATTACACCCATTTCTGTAATAATCATATCTACAACTTTAAGCGCAGTGTAAGGAAGCGTGCACTCTTTTAAAATTTTGTGTGCACCTTTTTGGGTATGAAGCATAGCAACAATTACTTTCTTTGCTCCTACTACCAAATCCATGGCTCCTCCCATACCTGCAACCATCTTACCCGGAACTATCCAATTTGCAATATTTCCATGTTCATCTACTTCCATAGCTCCAAGAATCGTAGCATCTACATGACCGCCTCTGATAATCGCAAAGCTTTCCTCAGAACCGAAAAAGTTTGCAAATGGCGCATGAGTAACATAACCACCACCCGCATTTGTCACATCTACATCTTCCTTACCCGGTTCAGGCGCACCTGTCAATCCTGTAAATCCATTTTCTGATTGAAGCACAATATTCACTCCCTCAGGTAAATAATTTGCTACCATAGTTGGAAGTCCGATACCAAGATTTGCAATATCGCCGTCCTTAAATTCTTTTGCTGCTCTTTTAGCAATTCTTACTTTTAAATCTGCCATGGTTTTTCTCCTTCCACTATGTAATTTACATAAACACCGGATGTTCTGAATGTATCCACATCTACCTCTCCCGGTTCAACCAATTTTTCAGTAGCCACTATTACAGTATCCGCAGCCATAGCCATTACATGGTTAAATGTCTTTGTAGCTTTTCTACACATGAAGTTACCGAATGTATCGGCAATACTTGCTCTGCACAGTGCGAAATCAGCCCTTAGCGGTTCTTCAAGCAAATAATCTACACCATTTACAGTTATAACCTGCTTTGGAGTTGATATTGAAATTTCTCTGACACCGGTAGAAATTTTTTCACCTGTCTGAATCAAAGTTCCTACTCCGGTTGGAGTAAGTATTCCTCCAAGACCTGCACCTTTAGCTCTGATTCTTTCAGCAAAAGTTCCTTGTGGCACCAATGTGCACTGCAAAGTTCCGTCATTCATTCCCTGACCGATTATCGGGTTCATTCCAACATGAGTTGCATATATATGCGATACCATGCCGGCAGCAAGCAACTTTGCTACGCCTCTGTCCGTAGTCTTTGTAACACTTGCAGGAAGTCCACCGTCATTTGCAAGAATAGTTAAATTTTTAACTCCTTTTTTTACTAGAGCATCAATTAGGATTTCAGGTGTTCCTGTTCCTAAGAATCCTCCAACCATTATGGAAGCTCCATCTTTAATTTCTGCTACAGCTTCCTCAGCTGTTCTGATTTTGTTTACCATAACACTCTACCTTTCTTTATATTTAGAAATTTGCACAATTCGCAAATATCTTGACAAATTTAAGCCGAATCTGTTTTATGCCAGTCCAAATATACCGACTATTAAAAATCCCCCGCATACTACAAATGCGGTGAAGAACAATGTAATAAGACAATACCCCATTATATCTCTAGCGGAAAGTCCTGCAATTCCAAGTGCAGGTAGTGCCCAGAACGGTTGAATCATATTCGTCCAAGCATCTCCCCAAGCTATAGCCATTCCTGTAATAGCAGGGCTTACACCAAGTTCCAGTCCCGCCGGCATCATTATTGGACCTTGTACCGCCCACTGACCACCGCCTGACGGAACAAAGAAGTTTACTACGCCTGCCGATAAGAATGTGAATAACGGAAAAGTTATATCCGTAGATATGCTCACAAACCAGTTGCTTATAACTCCGGCAAGCGAAATTCCCGCCGGCGACACAGCAGTCATAATCGCCATTATCCCGCCATAAAACGGAAATTGAAGAAGTATACCTGATGCTCCGCCCGCTGCTTGCGCAATCGCGTTTACATAATTTATAGGCGTCTTGTGAAAAATTATTCCTGCAATTAAAAAGATTAAATTTACTATATTCAGTGAAAGATTAAATCCATTGTTCATAAAATAATTTACCAAGAAAATCAAACCTATCGCTGCGATTATTAAAGACATAAACATACTGTTCTCTATTTTTTCAGCGGGTGTAATCGCGACTTTCTTTTCAACCTCAAGTTCACGTAAAAGTTTTTTATCTATGCAAAATGTATTTTCTTTGTCCGGATGCATCTTTGCGTTTATCAAAGGTAAGCATACCAATATTACAAGGCACATTACCAAATTGTATGCGGAAAAAATAGTATTGCTCGTAGCTATGGGTTCCGTAACCGCACCGCCGGTCGCAAGTTCAAGTGCCTCTTTTCCCGGTGTTGCAAGTGCAAGCGGTATTGATCCCGAAACTCCCGCGTGCCAAACAACAAAGCCTGAATACGCGGATGCAACCAGTAATCTATAATCTACACCATCCAGTTGCTTTGCTATTTCTTTTGCAAGTATAGCTCCTACTACCAATCCGAATCCCCAGTTAATCCAGCAAGCTATCAAAGAAACAAACGTTACTACGAATATTCCTCTTGTAGGTGTTGTTGCCGCACTCGCGATAGTCTGCAGTATCTTTTTGATTGCAGGCGCATTGGCAAACGCACTTCCCAATACCAATACAAGTGCCATCTGCATTGAAAATGCAAGTAATCCCCATACACCATTTCCCCAAACCGTTACTAAATCCATAGGTGTATGTTTAGCAAGCGGCATAGCCGCGATAAACACCAGTGCTGTCAAGATTATGCAAAAGATGAATGGATCTGGCAAAAATCTGTTTACTAATGCTACGCAACCGTTAGAAAGCTTTTTGAACATTTTTCTTTTTCTCCTTTTCCGATTTAAGCCGATTTTCGCCTAAATCATATTTTGATACTATCACAATCTAATATCAATTACATCTTAATTATACAAAATATTTGTACTTTCGTCAAGACAATCGAGCGAAAAGCTATCCATCAATCGAGCAAAAAGCCCCATTCTCAATTTTGAGACTGGGGCTTTTATTAAGCTTAAATTCTTCCTCTTTTTACTATTTCAGTAATTATATAAGACGCAACATGCTCTGCGTATTTGTGTGGTCCGAATCCCGCATCATATCCGAGTTCCTGCGCAAGTTCATGCGTAATTCTCGGTCCTCCACAAATTACGAGCATCTTATCTCTAAGACCTTCCGCTTCCAAAAGCTCAATCATATTCGTCAAATTGTGAATATGAACATCCTTTTGAGTTACCGTCTGAGAAACGAGTATAGCATCAGCGTTAAGTTCTACAGCTTTTGCGATTAAATCTTCGTTCGGCACTTGGCTTCCCATATTTACCGCAACTACATTTTTAAATCTTTCAAGTCCGAAATGTCCATGAAAGCCCTTCATGTTCATGATAGCGTCTATGCCTACAGTATGAGCGTCAGTACCTGTACTTGCTCCTACTATTACAACATCTCTTTTGATGTTCTTTTCAATGTATTCACCGCACTCTACTCGATCCATTACTTCAACATCTACTTTTGGTACTTTGATTGAAGTGAAGTCGATTGTATGCTGTGCTTTTGCGTATACTATAAAGAATGTGTAATCTCCCATAGCTTTGGAATATACGCAGTTAGGTTCTAAACAGCCCATCTGTTTTATATAAAGTTTCGCAGCTTCTTCCGCTTCATCACCATGTGGAACAGGAAGTGTGAACGCGAACTCCATCTGTCCGTCATTTAATGTATCTCCATAAGGTTTTACCTTGGTTAGATCTACTTTGTTATCTGCTGTATTACAATTAGCGTTACTCATTATTCAGCACCTCCAAGCATTAGTGGGATAAACGGATTGAAGTATCCCTCGTCTTTTACACAAACACCTTCAAGACCTTTTCCTCCGTCTTTAGGCCTCTTAACTCCACCGAATATACCTTTTTCAATAGTTGTGAACAGGGTTTCTTTCTCAACTTCATGAAGCAATTTCTCAGCCTTATCAAGAACCTCCTGTGCTCTCCTTTGAATTATACCGTCCTTCTTAAATTCGATTTCTTCTCCAAGATCTCGAGCATTGTTAAAGATGTACTGAGCATTTTCGATAGATAAATATCTGTCATGCATATGTGGTGTATGAATAGCCTCTGTAAGCATTCCGAGAAGCTGTAATGATTGACCTGTCCAAACTGAAATTAAATTGAAAAGTGCATCCTGTATGTGTCCCTTGAAAATATTACCTGTCATAAACTTAGTAGGAGGCATATATTTTAATGAAGCATTAGGGAAGATTTCTTTCGCCATCTCCGCCTGCGCAAGTTCATATAAAAATCCGTTTTCAATAGTCGGCTCCATCTCAAATGCGTGGCCCAGACCCATCTGGTGCTCTTTTACGTTTGCAATTACAGCGAACTGCTCATTTATGAATTGTGATGCAAGAACTGTGTGCGCAGCTTCGTACGCATCATCTGTAGTCAAATAGTTATCTTCTCCGGAATTGAATATTATGTCGCAATATCCTATGATAACTCTTGAGAAATACTGGTCTACCAGTGTTCTTTGCATATTTATATCTCTAAACAGGATACCGTAAATAGCATCATTAAGCATTACATCAAGTCTTTCAAGTGCACCCATAGCGGCAATTTCAGGCATACACATTCCTGAAGAATAGTTACAAAGTCTGATGTATCTCTTTTCTTCTTCACCAACTTCATCAAGCGCTTTTCTCATAATTCTGAAGTTTTCCTGCGTTGCATAAGTACCGCCGAATCCTTCCGTAGTAGCACCATAAGGTACATAGTCCAAAAGGCTCTGAGCAGTTGTTCTGATTACAGCGATAATATCCGCACCTTGCTTAGCAGCCGCTTTAGCCTGCAATACGTCTTCAAAAATATTACCGGTAGCTACGATTACATAAAGATACGGTCTTCTGCCTTCTCCGATAGTAGCAAGATACTCATTTCTCTTTTCAGTCTGCTGTCTTATTCTCTTAAGAGCAGCTTTTACATTAGGCATTATCTGTGCTTCAGCTTCCTCTTTAGAGCAAGTTGGAAGTTTAGTTATATCCAGCTCTCCCTTTGACATTTTTTCAGCGATTTCCTGCGGCTGAAGTCCTGTTTGCTTCATTGCATTACCAATCCAGTAAGCAACTCCTCTTGGCAATCCGCCTGCCGCCTTAATCTGATCAACAACAACATTCGGAAGTGGAGTTTCCACCTCGTCAATCCCGTCAACACCCAAAAGTCGCAGAATAGTTCTTTCTGTACTAACTGTCGTGTGTCTGTCGATAAAGTCTTGCATAGAATGTGCAATTCTGGCAGCACATTTACGAGCGCTGTCTACTTTTTCAAGGTCTAGATTTAGCTTATTCTTTACCATACCTTTCATTCCTCCTATTTCATAAATCCTTTTGCTTTTTCGATGATTTCATCGCTCAGGCCAAGTATCTTGGCTATATGAAGTGCGTCTTTGGGGATTTCTTCCTCACTTTCCACAACTTTCAATCTGTAATCCATATATTTCGAAATTATATTGATACGTTCCTTACGGTTTGCGTACTTAATTTCTTTATCAAGCCGAGCAAAATCGGCATTTTCCAAGCCTACCACCTGCATAGTACATATGTCTTTTCTATCCGCAACATTGTCAAAATGCGTTGTAATAAGCGTTATATAGTCTTTTTTTCTCAAATAATCAACTATACTTCGTGTAAGTGCAAGTCCCTCTATCGGATTTGTGCCGCTTGCAATCTCATCCACAAGTATAAGTGAACGTTCTTTCGCCCGTTCTATAATATCCTTGAGTTCTTCTATTTCACTGCCGAAGCTGGATAAACCCCTCTCTATACTTTGACTGTCACCAATCAAGATTCTTACAAAATTAGAAAGCCCAACTTTAGCCGTTTTACACGGAACGAAAAATCCGTACTGTGCAAGTAATTGTACCTGCCCTGCGAGCTTTAAACTGATTGTTTTACCGCCCATATTGGCCCCTGTAATACAGCTGACACCATCTTTTAGCGACATACTGACAGGACAATAATCTTTTAACCTTGCTTTCAGCACCGCTTCCAACTCCAGATTTCTTCCTTCTTCAAATTCGAGCATATGCTCATCTACTATTTGAGGTTTAATGCAATCATGCGTATAAGCATATCTTACCTTTCCCATAAGAAAATCGAGTCTGCCTATTTTTTCACAATTTCGCATCAACAACTCGGAATTTTGCATTATCAGATCCGTAAGCTCACATCTTATTTCATACTCTACTTCCTCTATAGTCGCGACGAGTTCATCAATACGTTTCAGGTACTCATCCGCTTCTTTATTCGGTTTTACAACAAACGTGATGTTTACGTAATCTTCTTCTTTATGCATCAGTTCCGGAATTTGGCGTATCTTTTCTATAATATCCGCTTTTGTCTTTGGAATTATCAATTCAAACTTTGGAGTCAGAACAAATTTATGTTCGTTTTCCAGTTGTTTTTTTGTTTCTTTTAAAATTCGCCTTACCGCTATGTCACATTCTCTTTTTTCTTTTCTAAGTGGCGGTAATTTTTCCGAAAATTCTTCGTAGATATAAAATGTATTTATTCTATCCCCTGAAGGGTCCAATTTATTTAAAATTTCGGTTATATTCTCCGGTATATATTCCTCAAGCCCTGTATTTTCATGCTTTAAAAGAATATTTCTAATCTGCTCCATTATGATTAAAAGACACTTAAGTTCAAAGAGTTCCACCACCGAAAGAACATTTTTTTCACTTCTTTGGAGCGTATAACTTGCATCTTTTGTTTCCATGAAACACTCCAGCATTATATCCGAATCCGCCTTATTTGCGAGTATGAATTTGAGCATTTTTTCCATCATTTCAAATTCATGTAAAAGTTCTGCTTCTTCTCCCGGAAAATAAGGCTTAAGTTCTTTCATTATCTTAGTTCCGAAAGGAGTTGCGGTATAGATTTCCGAAGTTACATACGAAAGCCCTGTTTCTCGCAGGGTTTTACTATTAGTAAGCTGCACTTATCCACCTCCATGCAAACTATCCGTCATATTTAACATCGACCACAGGTATATCGCCAACTTCCGCTCTCATGGCATCTATGAGTTCTTTATGATCAAAAGAATACCCCAGTGGTGCAACAGGATTTACAGTTATAGCCGCCACCTTGATATTTTGAACAACCTCCACATAAAAACCACGTTTTTTGAGTTGCCCCCAACCTATAGGATCTATAAAAATTTTTGTCGGATCTTTCAAAACGAATTTAACTTTTTTAAATTTTCGCGGATCTATATCCTTCAAAACACTTTCCGTAAGTGCCCCCGGGATATAAACCCATTCCGTTTCTTCTGTAATAGCCGCATCTATTTTCTTGCTTGACCCAAGTCCTGTCGTAATATCCAGCTGATGAAATCCGTTTACTGAAAACGTAGCTACATTTGTATTTTTTGCAGAATCGGTCAGAGTAGCTTTTATAAATTCATCTTCAACCATAGGTAAACTGTAAAGTGTAAGAGTATGCACAGTTTCATCTACTACTTTACTCATTTTCCTCGAAAGCACCGCGCCTGTTGCCAATATAATAGCATCCGAAGTTTCAGGCGAAGCAATGGATTTTCTATCTATAGCGCCATCTATCACTACAAGTTCCGCCCCGAATTTAATCATTTCAGCACACAAACGCTTATGTTCAAGTGTACTGCCGGGCCCCGCAATCTGAACATACCCGCTATTTACAACCCTGCAAATCAAAAGTTGCCCCATAGCAGTAGTATATTTTGTAATATGTAATATTTCTAACCCCGCTTCCGAAAGTTCGTATAGCTGGCGCGGAACTGAAACTATAGTTCCTTCATCTAAAAAAATTCGTGGCTTTTCCGTTTCCGTTACAAGGTCAACAGTTTCTCCGTCGCGTCCGGTAGAAGTAATGCCAAGAATCACGCCCTCATCCATAGCTTCTTCTATCAAATAGTTGAGCGCTGTGGTTTTGCCCGCATTTTTAGACATTCCTACTATGGATAGGGTCTTGTAGTTCTCTTGAATTTTATCGAGTAACCCCATAGCTCCCCTTCCTAAAAATCCCATTCCGGTCCGATTGCTCGGACCGGATATGTTATAAATTTTGAATTATTAGTGTTTGTTTCTTTCGTGACGAAGTAGACCCTGTGGTTCCATTGCCATTCTTTCGCCCTGAGCAAGTCCTGCTACTCCCTCGTAATGGTAGCCGTCAACTGTCTTGCAATTTTCATAGCTGCACTGTAACTTAGGAAGTCCTACCGGCTCTGTATAAGTAGTGATAACACCTTCGTAGTTTCTTAGAATTACCTTTTCAGGTGTCTGAGAAATAATGTACTGAGGCATTACAGGAGTCTTTCCGCCACCACCCGGAGCATCTACTACAAATGTAGGTACTGCATATCCGGAAGTGTGTCCGCGAAGTCCCTCAATCAACTCGATACCCTTAGATACCGGTGTTCTAAAGTGTTCAATTCCAAGTGACAAGTCGCACTGATAAATGTAGTAAGGTCTTACTCTGTTCTTTACAAGAAGATGCATAAGATTTCTCATTACATGAACATCATCATTTACGCCTCTCAAAAGTACGGACTGATTACCCAAAGGAATACCTGCATCTGCAAGTTTTCTGCAAGCTTCCATAGCTTCCGGAGTCATTTCCTTAGGATGATTGAAGTGAGTGTTAAGCCAAATTGGATGATATTTTTTAAGCATATTTACCAAATCATCAGTTATTCTTTGAGGCATTACAACAGGTGTTCTGGATCCGATTCTTACGATTTCAACATGAGGAATCTTTCTAAGTTCACTGATGATGTACTCAAGAACATCGTCTTCAACGCAAAGCGCATCTCCGCCCGACAAAAGCACGTCCCTAACAACAGGAGTCTTTTTAATATATGCAATACAAGCATCAATATCTTCCCTGCTTCTAGCTCCGTCAGTTTCTCCTGCCATTCTTCTTCTTGTGCAGTGTCTGCAATACATTGAGCACTGGTCTGTGATTAAGAACAAAACTCTGTCAGGGTATCTGTGAGTAAGTCCCGGTGCAGGAGAATCCTCATCTTCGTGAAGCGGGTCAAGCATATCCGCATCACTTCTGTGAGTTTCCGCTAAAGTAGGAACTGCCTGCATTCTTACAGGACATGAAGGGTCATCTTCACTCATAAGTGAAGCGTAGTAAGGTGTAATACCGACTCTAAAGCCTGCCATTACTTTTGCAATATCTTCTTCTTCCTCTTTTGTAAGTTTAAGTACTTTTTTTATGTCCTCAACTGAGTTTAATCTGTTTGCCACCTGCCAGTGCCAGTCATTCCACTGTTCATCTGTAACATCTTTCCACAGAGGAATTTCTTTCCAATTTCTGATAGCCATTTTATTTCTCCTTTTATGGTTTTATTTTCATAAACTTTATTTAAATTTAAACTTAATTAAATAATTATTACTAATCCGCTTGCTTTTGGCTTCCCGCTTACGAGTCGCCAAAAGCATTCATATTTTATTTGATTTCCCTATGTTTATTATGCATAAAGATCTGAGAATAAATCTCTGATTGGCTTGCTTTCTCTTAAAATTTCAAGTGTAACTTCAGCATGTCCTTCACAATATCCGTTACCTACAATCATTTCAATATCCTTACCTACTCCTTCTGCTCCAAGCGCAGCCTTTGTGAAGCTTGTTGCCATAGAGAAGAAATATACAAGTCCATGTTGCTTACAAGCTAGGATACAAGACATTTCAGTGTTTTCCACATTTACGCAGTTAATAACTACATCTGCAAGTTTTCCGTCAGTAAGTTTTGCAACTTCTTCATAAATTCCAACTGCATCGGTAGCATCTGCAACTAAATAATGATCTGCATAACCTAAAGATTTTGCTCTGTCGATAGATTTCTGGAAACCGTCAATAACGATTACCTTTCCTGTAACTCCTGCTCTTTTCTTTGCTTCATAAGTTACAAGCATACCGGATTTTCCGCCACCGCCGATAACTACTACAGTGTTACCCGGTTTTACATATTTAGCAGTCTGAGCAGGAGCACCTGCAACGTCCAATGCTGATAATGCAAGACCTTCAGGAATATCATTTGGAAGAACTGCGTAAATACCGCTCTGGAACAAAATTGCCTGTCCCTTTATGTCAACCTGGTCGATTTCAGGTCTAACTTCAATAATTTCGTCGATTTTTAGTGGAGTAAGTGACAAAGATACTAATGTAGCAATTTTATCGCCTACCTTTAGAGTTCCCTCATATGCAGGTCCAATCTCTTTTATAGTACCGATAAGCATTCCGCCTGAACCTGTCCATGGATTCTTGTGTTTGCCTGCTTTTTCAACGATGCCGAGCATAGTCTTTTTAATTTCTTCTATATCGCCGTTTGCTCTTCTTTCAATCTCTGTGAATGAAGCTGAGTCGATGTTTAAAGTTTTAACATCTATGAGCACCTCATTGTCGTAAATCTCCATAGTGTTATCGATAACATCTGCCGGCTGTGGCAACACTCCTTTTGGTGAAATAACCCTGTGAGTACCGTAAGGTGATCCCTTCTTCATAATAACTACCTCCTAAAATCAATAAATAATTTAATATATCCATACCATAATCTAGCCAAGCTGTTACAGTACACAATTTACATAATGCAATTTTCATGCCAACTGTTGCAATCAGTGCCCTGTTTTCAGTTACTAATCTTCCAATAATAATTTTTGTTCTGCCAAACAATATTTATAAAAAAATTATATTTATCACACTATATGTTTTGCAAAAAAACTGCTGATTTTGCCAATATTTTTGCTGTAATTTTGTGCTTGAACCATTTTTAACTCATATGAATTTTGCGTGAGTTAAAAACGGTTCATAGCCCATATTTTTTCTTTTTTCTAACAAGTTGTGTCTGACTTATTCCTATCGCCGCCGCAGTTTTTCGTGTGGATCCGAACACTTCACAAGCCCTTCGAATCATCTCTTTTTCAAAGGTTTCAACAAGCATATCCAGTTTGGTATTGCTTTTTATAGCCTCCTCAAACAGCAAATTTGTATCTCCACCGAGCTTCCCCATTTCAATATTATTCAAACACTTAATAACATCCAAAAGGGTAATATTTTCCCCTTTTGCACTTATAATTATACGCTGCACCGCATTTTCCAGTTCCCTTATATTACCTTTCCAAATATGTTCTTTCAAGTATTCAACAGCTTCTTCTTCCATACTGCGCATTACACCGTACTCGTTACCGTATCGCTGCAAAAAATAATTCACAAATGCAGGAATTTCATTCTTTCTTTCGGCAAGCGACGGCACTCTGATTTGAACAACGTTTAGTCTATAATAAAGATCCTGCCTGAATTCTTTATTTTCAACAAGGCTTTGCAAATCGCGATTTGTCGCCGATATTAACCTCACATTTGTCTTAATAGTTCTGGTTCCGCCTACTCTTTGAAATTCGCCGTCTTGCGTTACTCTAAGAAGCTTCGCCTGTATATCGAGCGGTAATTCTCCAACTTCGTCCAAAAATATTATTCCATTATCAGCCGCTTCAAAATATCCTTTCTTACCGTTTGCATTCGCACCTGTAAAAGCACCTTTTTCATATCCGAAAAATTCACTTTCCATCAAATTAGGAGCTATAGCCGCACAGTTTATTTTTAAAAACGGTTTCATTTTTCTTGCGCTGTTTTTTTGTATAATATTGGCAATTTTATCCTTGCCGACTCCGGTTTCTCCCGTTATCAAAACGTTGCAATCATAACGTGCAACATTTCTTACTTCATCAAGCACATTTGCCATAGCTCTACTTTCGCAGACAAAATTTTCCGCTATACTGTTTCTATAGCCGCCTGCTGAAATCGCACGTTCTTCGCGTACCAACGGATAATGTAAATCATCTTCAAGTTTCCCTCTTGAAGTTGACGCTCCCTCGATATAAGGGGCAAGTTCCTTTGTTATTTCTATATCAAATTCATCGTATTTCTCCAAGTATCCGTCTGCACTTTCTATATGCAAATCCTTAGCAAGCGATTCTGTAAGATACAAAGCTATATTGTAATTATTTATCAAATTCGCAAATATAACAGTTCCTCCCTGCTTCGCCGCAAGTATGTTTATCGTTTCTGCGCCTTGTATATCTGCGCAGTTTACAGTTATATCAAACTTAGAATCAAGATCCATACGTTCAATACATTCCATAGGGCGTAATATATTAACATATTCCACTTTGGTAAAAACTTCGGAAAGCAATTTATCTATGCTTCTACCCACCATGATAAGTTCAGTCTTTTTATCAAAAAGGCATAGTATTTCAACATCTTTGCCGGCAGTTTTTCTAATCGCATACCCAAATATCAAATTAGTCAATATGTTGTTACCGACAACCAAAAATTTTTTATTACCCCTTACAGTTTTGCTTACAGTATAAATAGTACCCGATTCATTCAGTACAAAAAGAAAAAGATTAAGCGGCAACCCTTGCGGTTTTCTTACCACAGGCATATCGCCAAAAACTACGGCATAGCCTTCTACATCAACCTGGGTATATGCATCATCAATGGAAATTATATTTTCCAAATATAGCGGTACGCTTGCAAGCGAAGTATTGCAAAGTATTTCATCCCCTATTTTCAAATTTTTTTCATTCGCATATTCACTACCTATTTCATCAACAATTCCGTATAAAAGCCCTCCTGTATCCGTAACAGGATTATGCATTTTCCCACGCTTATCCACTATATCCATAATAGTATCTTTTATTATGTTCGGATTCATTGCCGATGCCATACATATCTGCTTAAAGCTGGTTGATTCTATATGTATTTTTTTTACAGATATTCTCATCTCTGTAGGTCTTATTTCCTTGGAATTATCGAGTTTCCATGCCGATGTCGGCAATACGTATTTGGGTTCCAGTACCCTTTCCTGTCCGTATTGTTTCATTTTACCCTCCGAACCTTTTTCGGTTCACTTAATTCTTGTTTTCAATATTACAATATTGGCACAAAAATTGCAACATATTTTTTAATAAGCTATACAGCTAATATACTACAACACAAAATTTATTTAATAAAGGAGAGTAAAAATGGAAAAAGTTTCAGCAACACTAAGACTTAGAATGTCACACAAGGATGCTCACTACGGCGGAAGTTTAGTAGATGGAGCTCATATGGTTCACCTTTTCGGCGACCTTGCTACAGAGCTTCTAATAAAGGTTGACGGAGATGAAGGTCTATTTTTAAGATATGACGAAGTTGAATTCCTTGCACCTACTTATGCAGGCGATTACATCGAAGTTTACGGTGAAATCACTAAAATGGGTAACACTTCAAGAACCATGGAATTCGTAGCTAAAAAGGTGGTAGCAGCCAGACCTGACATCAGCCCGTCCGCTGCAGATTCTCTAGAAGAACCTATCATCGTTGCAAAAGCAAAGGGCGTATGTGTCACTCCAAAAGACTCTCAGAGAAAATAACTAAACTCCGATTGTCCGGATAAAATTAAAAAGAAAAAATGACAGTATGAATATAAAATTCATACTGTCATTTTTTGTTTCTTTGCATCTCTTTTAAAATATCGGCATAGCTTTTCGATTTTTCCTGCTTCTTGGGTTTAAGTTTAGGCTTCGCCTCAGGACTCACTTTCAACAAATCGTCCTTTTTTACCTCACTTCGCAAATTTGAAAGCTTAATTCGGGCTTCATAGTTTATACTTTCCGCGTCTTTGTCAACTTGCGTCTTTGAAAAATCGGCGCTTTCCGGTAAAAATACATTTCTTTTCATAGCGTCCTAAAGTCCTGCCCTAATTCGTGCAGTCAACGTAGTAATCAATATCAGATTTGCTATAAAAAGTCCCAAAAACGTCCTGTCACGATTTTCACTGTTTTTTAATTGAAATACTACAAAAAGCATTACTAAAAAGCCCGCAACCGATATGACCCTACCATACTGCATGTGCTTTAGTACAACGGTATAAATCCAAGCAATTCCAAAGCATCCCGTACCTATCATTGCAATTTTTCTCTTTAAATCGTTCAATCTAATTCCCCCTCATTTAATATGTAAAACTTATGTTTTTTAAAAATGTTTTTCTATGTATTTTTGTAATCCCTGATCGGTCGATTCCCCTGTAATGCTCTTTCGTACCGTAACCTTTATTCTTTTCAAATGCGTAATCAGTATATTTCTTTGAAATTTCAACCATAAACCTGTCTCGTTTAACCTTAGCAACTATTGATGCCGCTGCCACCGCCATACTTTTTTGATCTGCTTTTATTATAGGAACAATCTTGATAAATTCTCCTTTTGAATTTATCATCTCCCCAACATCTACCGCATCTATAAGAACTTTAGATAATGCATATCCTTTTTCTTGCAGTTCTTTTTCTGCATTGCTTATCGCATCTCGCATCGCAAGTTTTGTAGCATTTAATATATTGATTTCATCAATTTTTACATTATCGACTATTCCAAAGCCCACCGCAAGAGCATTTTGCATTATTTCGTCAAAAATAGCTTCTCTTTTTTTCTCACTCAATTTTTTTGAATCGTCAATTCCTATTCCGCAAAAGTCATCTTTAAGTACGACACAAGCTGAAACCACAGGCCCCGCGATACAGCCCCTACCTACTTCATCTACACCTGCTACAATTTGCTTCGGAAATTCAGTTTGACTCAAATCAAAATCCCGAAGTTCACGCGCTCGATTAACCGCTTTTTCTTCTCTTAGTCCCATTTTCTTCACAAAATTATATATCGTGTTTAGGCGATTTATTAGCCAAATACACTCCCACAAGTACCAGGAAAATTCCTGCAAACTGCCAAGGCGTAAGTTTTTCATGAAGCATAAATACTCCGCCTATTACCGTAATTACTGTTGTAATATTTGCAAAACTCGTGCTTCTCTCCACTCCTATGTAACGAATCGCCGCATTGATGCTACAATAAGCTATTAAAGAACACCCTATGCCAAGATATGCGGTTCCTGCTAAAAATCCCGGATCTGCAATCGGAAGCACGAACCAAGACATTATACTTTCATGATGAACTATTTTTTCAAGTAACGAATAAACCGTAAAAAATATAGCTCCTGCAAAACTAACCGTAAAACTTTTTTCAGTAGCGGTGTACTGCTGAAAATTGTCAGATAATGTGAAATATATCGCCGATGCAAAAACAGCAAGTCCAAGCATCAAATATCCGCGAATATTAAAGCTCGCTTCCCCCCTAATACCTATCATCACGACTATACCTATCACAGAAAGAACTATACCCAAAACTTGAATCAGTCCGGGTTTCCTTGATAATATCAATATTGCAAACAACAATGTAACAACCGGTATCATCGCTATGAAAATGCTGCTTTCCGATGCCGTAGTTTTTGCAATTCCATAGGTTTCTCCTATAAAATACAAAATCGGATGGCAAAGTGTCATCAAAAATAACGGTTTCAAAGATTTCCCTCTAAAGTTCACTTTGAAAATCCCCATAAAAATTAAAATGAAAAACCCCAACAGACTTATTACGAAACGCCAGCTGATTATTTCGCTCCACGTATATCCGTTTGTCAGCATCTTTGTAAAAAGTATGCTAAAACTCCATATCAACTGTGTCAGCAACATCAACAATATGCCTTTTGCATTATTCGAAATGCCGTTGTTCATAGTTCTCCCACTCTTTCCAAGCTTATCCTTCCAAGTTTGCCCGCTCTAAATTCATCAAGAACATTTCTTCCCATTCTTTCATAATCTATCCGATTGCCTTTCAATATAAATCCTCGCTTTATCGCCATATTTTCCATATCTTCCAAAGCGGTGTCTGAAAGTTGCACCAATTTGTATCGTGTGATAAGTTCGTCAGGATAATCCGACCTAAGTTTTTTTATCAGTTCCAATCCCAAATCGGATGTATTCATAGTTTCATCCTTAATAGAACCGCAAAACGCCAAGTTTAACCCCACCTCGGGACTTTCAAATTTAGGCCAAAGTATTCCCGGAGTATCTAAAAGTTGCATTCCGTTTTTTAACGTCAACCACTGTTTTCCTTTTGTTATACCCGGTTTATCTCCTGTCATTGCAGCTTTTCTGCCCATTAACGAGTTAATCAAAGATGATTTTCCCACATTAGGTATACCAACTATCATTAGCCTTATTTGCTTTTTTAATGCGGGTAAATTCGCATTGCTGTTTTTTTCCGCACTTTCCAAATTTTTTTCATCTTGAAATTTTTCTAAAAGTTTCAATAGATTTGACACTCCTTGACCTGTTGAAGCATTTAAAGAAATCGTCATATTCCCTTCATTTTTAAAATATTCCAACCAACTTTGTGTAATTTTTGCATTTGCCAAATCAGATTTATTAAGCACCACAACTCTCGGTTTTTTACTCACAATTTCATCTATTATAGGATTTCTGCTGGAAATCGGTATACGTGCATCTATCAATTCGATTACCACATCGACCAACTTCAAATTTGTCTGTATCAATTCGCGAGTCTTTTTCATGTGGCCCGGATACCAGTTTATATTATCTATCATATGAATTTCCTCGTAAAATTTCCTTCCTGTTTATATTTGACCGAGTATTTGACTTATTTAAAATAAATAAAGCCCTGAATAGGGCTTTTAATTATTCATGCTTACTTCTCATTCTAGCAGCTTTACCTGTTCTTTCTCTCATAAAGTTCAGCTTAGCTCGTCTTGCAAATCCATGTTTCACAACTTCGATTTTTTCAAGCTTCGGTGAATTTATAGGGAATGTTTTTTCAACGCCTACGCCGGAAGCAATCTTTCTAACTGTAAATGTTTTAGAAATTCCCCCGTTCTGAATTTTCAAAACGTAACCCTCAAAAATCTGAATTCTCTCACGATTTCCTTCTTTAATTTTAATGTGTACCTTTACTGTGTCGCCAACCTTAAGCTGTGGCATATCATCTCTAAGATACTCTTTTGTGATTGACTGTAAAATATCCATTCTATATTCCTTCCTTTTCCGGATGTTCTTAGCCCCACTGTCTGCCTTGCCTCTATTTGATAATCGTCCAGAGGAACATCCATAATAACGTTGCTATTATATCACAATTTAAAATGCTATTCAATGTTTTTTTGTTGAACTTTTTT